>QXYA01000149.1 GCA_009887135.1 Candidatus Poseidoniales archaeon | reverse complement strand
AGATACCGAACAAGTCATCGTCGTCATCATCATCATCAGTACGATCGTTCATACCGAACATGTCAACAACTTCAGGAAGAACTTGCTTTCTTGACAAATACATAGCCTGAGTTTTGGTGTAACGATGCTTTACATCAGCTTTGGAATCTTGGAAATCCCATGGCCAGACAATGATGAGGTCGCCTTCACGAACCCATTGTCGACGACGCATTTTCCCTGGTATACGTGCCATACGGGTCTCTCCATCAGCACAGAGGACTGTTACACGGCGACCACCGAGAATCTCTTCAGCAAGAGCAAACATTTCGCCCTTGAATCCAAACTCTCCGCGCTTCTTACCACCGTTTGGAAGTTTTACACGAATCTTTCCCGAGGAGCCCTCTGGATTTTCAAGACGTGCAAGTTCTTCTACGTCCACTTTTTCTTCATGACGTCTTCCCATTGAGGCTCACCATGTAAACGGAGAGGCCAACCCCTCTTGAAGGCACCCGCTTCAACCAAGGGATTGGGCTGCATCACGGCAGAGGTCGATTAACTCGCCACCAACCAATCCAAAGGCAACTGTTCCAATTGCACAGATTGCAATTGCAAGTCGAATTGAAGCACCAGAAGCAAGAGGTCCTTGTCGGCCTTCTTCAGGCTCATGGAAGTACATGACAACACCAACACGCAGATAATAGAACATCGAAATGGCGCTGTTGAGAACCATGAGGAGTGCGAGCCACCAAACCCAGTGAGCATCCAAGAGTGAATCCAGAGAACCAGTTCCTGTGGCAACCTCAACGATTCCCATGATAACCAAGAGTTTCGAGAGGAATCCAGCCATTGGCGGAACACCTGCAAGAGAGATCATGAACAGGAACATCGCGACTGCAATCAATGGTTCTCTCTTTCCAAGTCCAGAGAGAGAAGACAAGCGAGATGCGCCGCCTTCCATTTCGAGTAGACCCAATACGAGGAAGGCTCCAAGTTTGAAGAAGACGAGAACAACCATGTGGAAGAGAAGTGCTGCAACAACGACATCTTTTGCGTTGCCAGAGTTTTCAACAAGTCCCCAATTCCATGCTCCAATTGCAGTCAATGCTGCAAGCATGTATCCTGCATGAGCAACAGAAGAGTAGGCAAGCATACGCTTTGGATTCTCGCTGCCGAGGGCTGCGATATTACCCCATGTCATGGTCACTGCAGCCATTACGCCGAGTAAGCCAATCCAAACAGCGGAGCCATCTTCAGTTGCATCAGGGATTGTAATCAACAAGAGAACACGCATAAGTCCGAGCATTCCCATTGCTTTGCTGGCTGTTGCAAGAACACCTGCAACTGGACTGTTCGCTCCAGAATATGCATCTGGTGCCGCGAAGTGGAACGGGGCTGCACTGATCTTGAATGCAAATCCAACGAGTACAAATCCAAGCGCCATCATGCTCAGCGAGTTTGCTCCGTTAGCAGCCCATGTTTCAGCGAGCACATCGAATTGTAATGAACCAGCCCAGAGATAGAGCATTGATAGACCATAGAGACCTACTGCGGAGGCAACTGAACCGACGATGAAGTATTTTGCACCACCTTCAGAACCTGCTCGGGTTTCCTTGTGGAAGGCAACCAAAACATATGTTGAGAAGGATGCGAGTTCAAGTCCAATGAAGAGAACGAACATGTCTTGAGCAAGTGCAACAACGCTCATTCCAAGTGCAGATGTGAGCATCAGGATGTAGAAATCTGCTTGTCGTCGATTGTTGAAAAGGACATCAATATCGTCGCTCTTCACTGAACCAGTTGGAAGTCTGTCAAGCGATGCGAGAGCTGCAAGCAAGAGTGCTGCGAAGAAGATACCCTCGAATAGACGGGAGAACATGTTTACTTTCAGAATCTGGTATCCATTTTCACTGGTGACTTCTTCACTAACGGAACTTGAGTCAATAAGATACCAAATGACCTGGATCAGTGCAAGCAGCATGGTCAATACTGCTAGTAGTCCCGGCAAACGAGGAGAAGAGACTGCCTTGTATCGAGTTCCACCAAGGAACCAAGGAAGTTCAATTTGAGTTCCTGGGATACGGAATTTACCGTTTCCAAGATTTGGAACAATCATAATTAGAAGAAGACCCGCAAAGACTGTGAGTTCAGGACCGAGCGTTTGGATTAAATCCATGTCAAATGTATTCGCACTCATTTCAAACACCAAACCCTAGGAACTTCATGGCATTTATCGTCCATTCGCTCATCATATCAAGGAAAATCCATGGCATAACTCCGAAGAGGATTGTAAATCCAGCAAGGAGAAGCATTGCCAACTTCTCTGAGTTCGCAATATCAGGAACTGGCTCACCATGCAGACTTTCTGGAGGTTGAGTTTCATCTCCACCTTCGAAGATGGTTCGTTGCATCGACCAGAGGTAGTATGCTGCAGTAAGAGCAAGAACAAGACCTGGTAAGAGGATCCACCATCCATAGGCATGCCAGTAAGCAACCATGAGCATTAATTCAGCAACGAATCCAGCAAGGAGAGGAAGACCTAGAGATGCCATCCATCCAAACATCATGCTTGTGGCAAGCCATGGGGAATGTTTTGCCATTCCACGCATTGCACCAATTTCCATGCTGTGATAGTGGTGCTTGAATGCACCACAAACTGCGAAGAGCATTGGACTGATGATTCCGTGAGCGAACATCATGAAGAGAGCTGCTGCCCATCCAAGAGGTTGCATACTTGCGATACCGAGGAGAATGATACCCATGTGTGAAACGGAGGAATATGCAACCATCTTCTTGAGGTTGGTTTGTCCAAGACAAACGATTGCTCCCCAAACAAGAGAGATCAAACCGATAAGCATGATGATGAATCTGAATTCCTCAAGAGCATGTGGGAAGAGAGAGATTGGAAGTCTGAACATTCCGTAAGCACCCATCTTCAGCATAACACCAGCAAGCAGCATTGAACCACCTGTAGGCGCTTGTACGTGAGCATCGGGCAGCCAAGTATGGAATGGTGCAGCTGGGAGTTTCACAAGGAATCCTATCATGAGCATAATGAAGAGTGCTTTCTGGACTTCTAGTCCAAGCCAGACACCGCTGCTGTTTGCTCCATTTGCTTCAGTTACCATATCTACCATCGAGAAGGTTTGTGTGTCCATGAGGAAATACATGGTGAACAAACCAAGAAGCATGACAACAGATGCTGTGAATGTGTAGATGAAGAACTTCTGAGCAGCATACTTTCTGTCCTTTCCTCCCCATTTGAGGATAAGGAAGAACATTGGAATCAATGTCAATTCCCAGAACACATAGAACATGAACAAGTC
>QXYA01000148.1:12998-14216 GCA_009887135.1 Candidatus Poseidoniales archaeon | reverse complement strand
TATGGCCACGATACAAGAGATTTTTATCGAACATTTGCTTGAGAGCCCACCAACATGATTCAACATAATTGTTGTCAAGTGTCACGTATGGGTTGTCTAAATCTACCCAATATGCCATCCGTTCTGTCATTTCTCTCCAAGCGCTCTCATAGGTCCAGACGCTTTCTCGACAAGCGTCGTTAAAGGCTTGCATTCCGAATTCTTCAATGGCTTCATTACTCATCAAATCAAGTCGCTTTTGGACTTCAATTTCAACAGGTAATCCGTGTGTATCCCAGCCACCTTTACGTTGTACAAGGAAGCCTTCCATGGTCTTCCAACGGCATACAAGATCCTTGTAGGCTCTTGCAACAACGTGATGGATTCCAGGCTTTCCGTTTGCAGTCGGTGGTCCTTCTAAGAAAATGAAGGGTGCGCCATCTTTGCTTGAGCCAATTGAAGATTCAAAGGCGTTTTCATTCTTCCATGTATTCAGTAAAGCGGTTTCAAGCGCTACTGCATCGAGGTCACCTGCTGCTGACGGTCGAACCATGACCCTGCGAATAACACGGTTGATTTCAACCTCTCCCTCATTTTCGAGGAAGATTGAGGAGTGACACATTCAAGACCTTTCAAATTCAGGCAGACACATGGCCGGGTCCTTGAAAGGTCGGAGCGTTGCTTTCTTCGTTCTGTTCTTATTCGTGTTCGCACCGTTCACTTCACTTGCTCCTTCTGCTCCCTTTGATGTTCTCGAAGAGACCGCTACGCCTGCACTAGTCGGCGAAAACACACCTGTTGTGGTTGATATTAGGCCGGGTCAAACAAGTCAAAACCCGTTTGAGTTAACACTCCCTTCATCCTCGGGTTCAATCACAAATCTTGAGATGACGATGCAATCGGTACCGCTTCAAAATTCTCAGACCCTTCTGTGGCAAGGCGCATCTGCGTGGGATCATCTTGATGCCAATCATAGCAACACATACTCCCAATCTGGGTCGTTAACAGGGTCTGGTTCTTCACCAGGGTATGATTTCAATAACGGTGCTCAAGGATGGACGTTTTCGAATTCATACAGCGGTAGGGTCACATCGCCTGCGTGTGGATACAACGGTTCGAGTGGAGGTTCAATTCGAACCTATGCCGGCTCAACCTATGCTACATCTCCAGTGATCGATCTTGCAAATCGCGTAAATATCCCATTCCATGCTTGGGTTCACGAAGGAAGATCGGGTGGTG
>QXYA01000148.1:4496-12988 GCA_009887135.1 Candidatus Poseidoniales archaeon | reverse complement strand
AGTGGAGAGGATCTCCAGTTCCAGTACAAGAATGCTGCAGGAACTTGGACTGCCTTCAGAACATTTAGCGGTGGTGGGTCGGTTACTTCCAATTCTCAATTTACAACCACTTTGCCAACAGGTGCTTATCATTCAAACTTCCAGGTTCGCCTGCATCAAACAAGCGGTAGTTCAACCTGTTGCGATTACTGGTTTGTTGATGATGTGAAAATAGTCCTCCCTCCAGTTACGGAATGGACAAGCCCTAGTTTTGGATACAACAACTCAGCTACATTTTCACTTGCAGAAGGGCCATATGCACCGATGTATATCAATGCAGATTTCCCAGAGAATTCATTCCTATCATGGACACTTATTGACGATGTGACAGGTGAAAATATTTCAGGCTTTGAAGCCATTAATGGAACTCGAGTTCATCTCGATGCAGTTGATTGGAACGAATACGGTTCTCTGCGAATCCGCCTTGAACTATCGGGTTCAAGCACCAATGCCATGCCGGTAATTGAATCCATTTCAGCAGGAGGTCTCATGACTGAAGAATTCACAACCGACCCTTCTCTTCGTGGATGGAGCGTGACCAATGCCTCCGTCTTAGCAGGAACTTTGACTTCAATGAACAACAGTACAGTTACTTCTCCATGGTTTGCAAACAATGCGCCTATGGCAGGTTATTTGGTCTCAGCAGTAATGAATGAATACGATGCATATGTTCGCCATCATGCCACAGATAATTGGACTTCGATAAGTCTGCCATATACCGGGTCACTCGAAGCGAATGAGCATTCGTTCCAACTTCATTTTGTCCATAATTCATCCACGCCAAGTTTACTCGATAAGGTGCAGGTTACATTGCAAACAGGTGCTAAAACCATTGCGCCATCTCTCGATCTCAACAATGATGGAATCAATGAATGGGGTCTGGAAGATGCACGGATTGGGTCCTGGGGATTCCAAAATAAATTTGATTCAGGGGAATACTCCACTGGTTCAGGTTTTGGATTTTCAGGTATTGCTTCAACTTCGGTTTGGATTCCAACTTCTGAATTGGGCGGTTTTGGACTTGGTATTTCCTCAGAAAACGGAAACATGACGGGAATCTCTCTTCGTGTTGGTGGTTCTACAATTGTGTCTAAATCAATTGACGGAGCCACTGTGGCATATTTGCAACTCAATGCTTCTGAACTTGACTTATTGGAGGCCACATTGTCAAGCCAATCTGCTGTGCTCTATCATATGGGTGAAGGTTTTGCCTTGGTGGATATTGAAGCCTATGGGAATGGATTTGCAACATTTTCCAATCTTGCAGTTCCTTACAATACCTCTATTTCGATCAGTGCTGATGAGCAATCACCTCTGGTGATGTCTGCAAACTCAGCAACAAGAACAGTAAGTGCTACCCCCAGCATCACCTTCCCATTCACTGGGTTGTCGAACGGGAAAATAATGGTTGAAGTGACCGATCTTGGCTTTAGTGAAGATGTTGAAACAGGCACGGCTTCTATCGATAATGCAACCTGGCCAATGACACCATCACAACGTTGGATGTCATTCACGACAAGGTTCAGTATTGATGCAGATCGTTCCGCAACCCTTGTTCGTTTGGATGTACAAGGGGACCTGAATCATGCGACCTGGTTACTTCCAGTCGGTGGTGGCACGCCCCTTGGCCAAGGCGATAGTCATCTTGTAGAACTCCACCCAACTGAACCGATCACTGTCACCAGTATCTCAGCAACGATGAGTGAGATGACAGTACAATTCAGAATGGAGCAAGGTTGGGATGATGAGCAACAACTGTCCGTTTCAATGCGTGTTGTTTTGGATAACGATGTTGTTTCAAGACCAAGTCAAAGTTTCTGGGGCGGAGCAGGACTTCAAGCATTAGAAAACGATTTGATCATTAAATCCGTTCTTATCACCGATGACAACGGACCAGTTTCATCTTCAAAGGAATACCTAGCAGCAGGTACTGGTCTAAACTTTTCAATCGATATCGGCTATGAGGGAGTAGACGGGATTGATTCATTTGCTGATGGTGATGCAGAAGTTCAACTTTGGCAAGGCTCGACAATGGTTGCGAACACAACGTCTCTTGATGGGGATATGTGGAACGTTTCAGATGCTGCTCCGTTTACGTTTGGTGACCTCGGATGGACTGTGCGAGTGATTCCGCTAGAAGGTGGGGACATTACCAATGATTCGGAACAAACCCGTTCGTTCAAGATTGACCCAACTTCGCCTTCTGTGATTTTCTCGAGTGTTGATTGGTACGACCACCGTGTTGCTTCAACCAGTCAAACCGTTCAATTCCAAATCCTCGATCCAGTTCTCTTACCATCGAATGTTCAGGTCATGCTCTGGCGAGAATGGGCTGATGATACCGATCTTAATGGATTGCCAAGCGCTGATGAATACAATTCAAGGTCGCTGATTATACCAACGGACCTCACAGTCTCAACGGGATTGTATACGCTTCTGTTTGATGATTCAATGGGATCATTGGGTCAGAAAGTTGCGGGATACCTTGTTGGAAATGATGCTTCAGGACAAGCCTTGCAAGATGGTGGAACCTCTGCCGACGGAGAACATTTGTTCATGTATCAACTTGGACCAGATGGCCCGCCTACACTTTCCTCAAATGCAATGTCTTGGGATGGAGGAGTTCAATCTTGGCTTCATCCAGGCCAGCCATACACGCTTCGTGTTGATATGAGTGAACCAAATGGTGCATCTGATCTGACCACTGTTGAGATTCAACTTGCATCAAATATTCTCACTTCTCCGTTATCGTTTACTTGGGATTTCGTTACAGATTCATGTACCTCAGGTAGCATACATCTCATCATTCACTCATGCGATATGCTTGCCCTTAATGGTGCACAAGCTGGACCGTATGAGAAGGATACTCGCCTAGTCGCTGATTTAGAACTTGCATGGACAACACCCGATTTGGGCGATACGTTCCGAGAACCAAGTGTTCGAATTGTCGATCGTGCTGGGCAAGAAGTGCTCCAAACATTCCCTGCCCTACGCTGGCGATTTTCACCTGCATTGACGATTCCTCAAGAAACAGTATCTTTGGTTTTGACTCAAGGGTCCTCCCTTGAAGATGGAGCACGTATTCCTCCGAATTCTCCGTTTGAACTCACGGGAGGACTTGTCTTTGAGAAAACAACAACGATGCCAGAATTCAATTGCAGTGTCGATGTTATGTTTGCAGGACAGACCTATTCTGTTCAGACATACGATGGCATTTGGAACGTACCACTGGTCAGTCCCTCGACTTCTGGAACGATACCACTGACTTGGTCAGTGGGTTGTTTGCCTCCACAAGGTATTGATTCCACCGCAAAGGAATCATCAGTGAAATGGATGATTGTCGACGGGCTCGGTCCTGAACCCAAAGAAGTTCAAACACCTCGTCCCGGAGCAATTCTATCTGCTGATGAGCATGAAGTCACCATCGTTCTTTCTGAAGAAGGCGGTATCGACTATGAATCCTTACGATTAGTATGGTGGGTTGAAGATACTGTGACTGGTGATTACCTTCGTGGTGGAGACGCTCCATTCTTACTTCAAGGAACTGAAATCAGTGGCCTCAATCTTGTTGGAACAGGAACCATGGATCTCTCGGTCATTACCGATGAGATGTTGATAGATCTGTTAACAGTAAACGTCCTTGTGGAAGGCCGTGATCTTGCTGGTAATCAAGTCCTTGGGGCAAATGGGGAATCCTCAGGGAATGCCGTTACCTCGTGGCTTATGGAATGGAGAAGACCGACGTTTGACCTCGATAGTCCTGCAATTCAATATTCCCGTTTGAACGTGAAAGAAGGCGAGACAACCGCAGTTCAAATCTTTGTCAAGAATACCGGAACACTTGATGGTTCAACTTCAGCCACAATTTCAGTTGTTCGAGCCGATGGAACCACCTCCGTTCTTCGAAACGCTAATGTTGAGGTTGCAGAGGGTGCAGTTGGAACTATTCTTCTGGATTGGGGTCCTGAAAAAGAAGGTTTACAATGGATTGAAGTTGTCCTCGATAATGGGAAAAAGGCGAATGGGCCATCCATTGACGTACGTCCACAGCGTGAACCGAGCTTTACCGAAACCGTCTTTGGAGAAGTGAATCCAGTTCTCGGCTCCGTCGGCTTGCTGTTAGCAGTTGGAATCATTGGTGCTTTGCTTTTGATGGCACGAAATGCAACCGTGCGTCGCGGTTCAAAATCTGAAATTGAATGGGATGAATACTCCGATTATCTCGAAGATGAGGAAGAGGAATTTGAGGACCCCGATGCGGATTTGTTTGTACCTGAGGCTGCTGCTGCAACAACTTCTGCTGCGACAACGTCTGCTTCTACGGACGGATGGACTCAAGGTGCTGATGGCGTTTGGTGGTGGCAAGATCCGAACGATTCGAGTTGGTGGTACAAAGATGCTAACGGCGAGATTCTCCAATACAAGTAAGGCATTAGGGCTATGAATCACGGCGGGTTGGCTATACTATGGGCAATCAAAGCAAGGGACTTATCGCCCTGCTTCAACTCAATCCTACGGTTGGAGATATCGTAGGAAACGCTCAGCGTTTACAAGAGATGGTTAGCCGAGCTCAATCGCATAGTGCTTCTGTTTGCGTCAGTACTGAACTTGCCATTTGTGGATATCCACCCAGAGATTTACTGATGCAACCAAGTTTCATACAAATCGCCCAGGAAGCAGCGATGAAAATCAATGTGGACATACCTGTTCTTGTTGGAACACCGACTGTACCAGAACATCATCGAGAACAACCTGGAAACGGTGTTCTTCTCGTCGGAAATCAAGCACCTGCGAAAGTTGTTGCTCGAAAGCAACTTCTTCCCACCTATGATGTGTTTGATGAAGCCCGATATTTTGATGCCGATGATCGTCCAGGAATTGCTCGAACCATTAACGGCTCATTCGAACTCGGTGTTACTGTATGTGAGGATGCTTGGCAAGTCTCGGGAGAAACGCCTTCAAAGTACGATGCAGATCCGATTGAACAACTTGCAGAATGGGGACGTCAAGGCGTAGAACTCGATGCAACAGTCAACCTTTCAGCTTCACCATATCATGCCGAGAAAATACAAACACGGCTCCGTGTGGCTCGAACAGCGGCTGAATGTCTCAATCATCCATTCCTACTTGCGAACCAAGTGGGTGGTAACGATGATCTTCTGTTCGATGGCCGTTCACTGGGCGCATGGCCGAATGGAGATGTGGTGATTGCACCCGCTTGGGAGGAAGGAATACTTCTCATCGATGTGAATGACTCAACTCGTTCTCAATGGATTTCAATGGAAGATGGAGAGAGTGCTGGTTTGACTCAACTTTCTGGAGAACATGAACTTCAACAGGACGAGGAAACAGTTCTCGAGGCTCTGGCCGATGCTGTCGTATTAGGCCTCCGAGATTATTGTAGGAAATCAGGAATTAAACGAATCGTTCTTGGCTTAAGTGGAGGTATTGATTCTGCAGTTGCTGCATGTGTAGCCTGTGCAGCTGTCGGTCCAGAGAATGTACTCGGTCTTTCTATGCCTTCTCGATTCTCATCCGAGCACTCAAAATCAGATGCAAAGCATACTGCGGATTCCTTGGGAATGGAATATGATTCACTTCCAATCGATGATCTTCATCATTTGGTTGAGAATCAAATCGAATCGGTATTGAAGAACGGATCTCCAGTCGCTCGAGAAAACATTCAGGCTCGATTGCGAGCAATTCTTGTCATGTCCCATGCGAATGCCCAACAACGTATGGCAATTGCAACTGGAAATAAATCTGAACTGGCTCAAGGCTATTGCACACTCTATGGCGATATGGCAGGAGGATACACACCTCTCGGCGATGTCTACAAGATGGAAGTGTATGGTTTAGCGAACGTCTTCAACAACCGAGCTGTAAAAGAAGGAAAGGTTGCTCCAGTTAGTGATTCAACTCTGACCAAACCTCCATCTGCTGAACTTGCTCCTGACCAACGTGATGATGATACACTACCTCCATACACTGTTCTTGATTCTATCCTAAAGCATCACATTGAAGATGGTCTTGGAGCAGACGAAATTGCGGCAAAAGGACATGATCGTGATACTGTTGTTACAGTACTTAGACGACTTGAGGCAAATGAGCACAAGCGATGGCAAATGGCTCCTGCACCTCGTGTTTCTCCTCGTGCTTTCGGTCAAGGCTGGCGGCATCCTCTCGCAAGTCGTCATGATTGGCGTCGTTAATCGGTGAAGATAAGAGGGAAAAGCCAGAGGGTCAGTCATGACGGAGAAGTACCTCAACATTGCTGGGTACAAATTCGTCACAATCCCTGATCGGGATACTCTTCGACAGCCGTTCAAGCACAAGTGCGATTCACTCGAATTGAAGGGTACTATTCTATTGAGTCATGAAGGCATCAATATTTTCATTGCAGGTCTTGAATCAAACATTGTCCAATTTCGAAACTGGGTCATTGAAGATGAACGCTTCAATGATATTTCTTTCAAAGAATCGACCTCAGACGCACAACCATTTAATCGAATGAATGTTCGATTGAAAAACGAGATCATTTCAGTAGGTCTTCCAAATTTTGATCGTATCGATTCTGAGGAAGGACGGATCTTTCCAAATGAACTGCATCAACGCCTCTCAAATAATGAGGACCTTGTTTTACTCGACACAAGAAACACGTATGAAACACGGTTAGGTAGTTTCCACAATTCAATTGAACTTGACATAAGGACCTTCAGAGCCTTTCCTGAAGCAGTTGCAAACATGGATGCTTCATTCAAAGACAAACAAATTGTCATGTTCTGTACTGGTGGTGTACGTTGTGAAAAAGCGAGTGTTATCATGCGAGATGCAGGTTTTACCAATGTCAGACAATTAGAAGGCGGTATCCTTGGCTACTTCCAAGAAGTTGGAGGCGATCATTGGAACGGAGAGTGCTTTGTATTCGATAAGCGCGTTGCTCTAAAGCCTGATTTAACAGAAACTGGAACCACTGTGTGCTTCGCCTGTAGAGAGCCTTTGCTTCCAGAGCAACAACTTGACCCAGCTTATGTTCCTGGAATCTCCTGCTCGTATTGCATCGACAGAGTTCAAGTCCAAACGACCCATTGATCTTGAATCGAGGGCAAGAGGTATTGATGTAATTCATGTCCGTGAATTCCATCATCTGCAATGAAAAATACATGTGTTGACGAAGCGATTAAACCGCCATATGTCCCTGCGTTTGAATCATTTCCGATTCCTGTATATGGATCAAAAGCCACTGTAGCAACTTGATTATCGATTGCCCATAATGCATGGCCACTATTGGTTCCTGTTTCATCAATTCCTTCAGCCAGAACGAACAATGTTGAATCCGTGTACATCAAGGCTTGAGGTAGGCTACTGCTTATGCCCTGCATCAAATCAACTGTGAGATGAGTTCCTTCTACGGTTCCGTCCGTCTGGCACAACTCCATCCCTGTGCTGGCAAGGACACAGTCAAACCAAATCGTATTCCCATTTGTAACAGATTCGAGACTATGACCTGGTGCAAGGATTGTTGAACTCAATTCAACAAGATTTGAGGTTGCAAAGGAGTATGAGAATAACGTGGCATCTGCGCCGCGATAAACCACATCAAAGATGATTGAATCTCCAATCTGATGCAATCCTAACTTAGGAGCCATTGTTGTAACGGGTGTGGTTGTACCTTCCTTCGTCATTGAAGTAAGCCATTGAAGGCCACCAGTGCCATCGAGATATACCAGTTGACGACCAGTTCCATCTGCAGCAACGAGTACCAAACCATTGTTGGAAACCATTGCTTCTGATGGCGAAGAATCACCAAACGGATGAAGATCGTACATTGTTAGTGTTCCCTGTGAATCCAATTGCATCACTTCAAGGCCAATATTGGCTTCTTTTGCTGCAAACCAAAGTCGATCATCATCACCAAGCAGCATGTTTTGACCTAATGAGGAAAGAGATGTGGATTGATTCATCAAGTCTGAACTTGCACTGCTTGTAAGCCAAGGCGCTTGCCAGATTGAAGTTGTTACACTTCCGTTTGTCCACCACATCCGTTGTCCTTGTTGTCCATTTGTGGTGAAAACAACTCCATTCATCCATTCTGTGATTTCACTTGTGTAATCAATCCCATCTCCAGTCTCAATATCTCCAACCATCAATGTCCCTGAAGCAGTTCCATCAGAAACCCATAATTCACGACCATGGACGCCATCATCTGCATCAAAAACGAAGCGTAATCCACGTTCTGTCTCCATGGATTGAAGTCCAAGGATCTTACCTGGAATGGAATCTCCAGATGGATGAATATCTTTCAACATTATCGGCGTATTATCAACATCAAGCATCCACAATTCGCAGCCGTTGATTCCATTATTAGAGGAAACTAAAACTGTGTTTCCAAATACGATTTGGTTACATGTGGAGGAATATCCATTTGTTACGCCTGGATTCATATCCCCTAC
>QXYA01000148.1:0-4486 GCA_009887135.1 Candidatus Poseidoniales archaeon | reverse complement strand
ATACTCTCATAACATTGATTTGAGGCTGAATCACCCGAATTTACAAAAATATCTCCTACAATTCCCTGATACAATTGCTCAGAACAAATACGAAGGGATTCACGAACTTCATCATCATGAAGAATACCATCTCCTGCGATTCCTCCATCGATTCCATCATCAACTCCGAAGCGCATGACTACGCCTTTGGAACAAAGAGCAGTTGGTGCTGGCTGTTGATCGATAAGAGCTGAATAACCTTGACTTCCGTTGTTGCCATGTTCTCCAGCTTCTCCATCGTCTCCCAATCGGCCATCACAGACGTGAGCGGTTGTTTCTACTTCTGTTGAATCCAGGAATTGGTTTCTATTCGTGTCGATTCCAGATTGAACTTGTATTCCTCCAAATGAACAAGGTATTCCTGGTGATAAGGCTGTGAGATTAACAAGACTTCCATTCCCATGTTCGCCATTGATTCCTTCATAGCCTTGTTGACCCTGAGGGCCTGAGAGGCCTTGTTGACCATGACAAACTTTGGTGCTTGAAGTTATTTCATCTGTTGATAGTTTACCGTTCCCATCGAAGTCCGTTCCGAGGAAGATATCTGCTCCACCTTCTGGGCAATAGACGTCAGCCTCTCTTCCTTCTGTTTCGACAAGTATGGCACTTTCCTCAATATTTTCATCGGATAGAGGCTCAAGTGCTTGATTGAGAACAACTGCCCAGATCGACAGAAGAAGTGCACTCAGTACGACGGTTGTTTTGAGAATACGTTTTGCATTCTCGAGAGATAGAAAACGAGTTTGTTGTCTATCTCCGCGGGCTGTTTGGTTATTGTTCTCAGATGAGGACATAATGAGTGGAGTGACGTCAACGGTATCAAAACCATCGGTGAATCATACGAGTCTTGATGAAGCGCCAGTACTTCGAAGATAATATGCACCTACCAGAGAGGTTATCTCAACAACTCGAAGGGTTGGAAGGGGCTACTCGACAAAAAGCGGCTCGTCTCGTCGTAGACTTAGCACGTACTGCAAAAGCATCCACCTTCGTTGAGGTGGACCATGCCCACGTTTCAGGCGTTTCAGTGATCACAGGAGGTCACGGTCTACGTCGTTTCTTGAAGGATCTGAGTGGTGATGAAAATGGGACCGTTGTGATTCCAACAACGTTGAATTCCGCAGGATGCGATAAACGAAAAATGAAGGAAATGGATATTGCTTGGCCAGATTTTCTAGAACAACAATTTGAGATTGTTCAAGCCTATGACCGATTGGGCATTGAATCAACGCTGTCTTGTACGCCCTATGACCGAGGGATTGAGATTGAGGGTGAAACCGCTTCATGGGCTGAATCAAATGCAGTTTGTTACACAAACACGTGGACATCACTCATCACAAACCGAGAGTCAGGACTCAGTGCGTTAGCCACTGCATTGACAGGCTATGCTCCTGAATGGGGCTTGCACCTTCCCGAACACAGGATTCCAAACATTCGTGTCAAGATTTCCTGCGAACTTGAGACGCTCTCTGATTACTCCATTCTTGGGGATTGGATTGGACGAAATGCCAAGCCAGAATGGAATCTTCCGTTCGGGCCGATGCCTTATGTTGAAGGTTTACCGAATTACATTTCCTTTGCTCGTAAGAAGGCATTGACAGCAGCAGCTGCAAACTATGGTACGCCAATGATGTGGGTCGATGGACATTCATTACAATCATTGAAGGATTTTTCGAACGTTGAATGGCAGGGTGAATTGGAATTCACTCAAGCCGACCTTGAGCATCGCTATGAGGAACTAAAACCAGAAGGTCAAGTGGATTTGGTCGTCATCGGTTGTCCTCAAGCCAGTCTGGAGGAAATGAGGACGACTGCTTCTGCCTTACGCTCTCATATGGAATTTGGAGAACGTATTGATGATCAGCGTTTGTGGGTTTTCACAAGTCAAGAAAATTATACTCTTGCTGAAGCAGACGGTACACTGTCGATGCTCGAGGAAGCAGGTGCTCTTGTTCTGGTTGACACCTGTCCAGAGGTGACACCGTATAATCGCGAGAAATACAACCACCTCCTAACAAACTCAATGAAAGCGGAACATTATCTTACGAGTGGGCTCAATCGTATTCCAACCAGCGTAGCGCCTATTGCTGAATGTGTTCGCCATGCAGTTCATCCGTCTCTTAGCGAGGGTCCAAGGCCTGAATTATCCCATTCCTCGCATGGAGGTCAAACGTCAGCGAAAACTCATCAAGATGGAGAATGCACCATTCTTGGAAAGGGTCTAGATTCTCAAGAGGATTTCTGTATTGAAGGAATTGCGATGGTTACTGATGTTCCAATTACGTATCTTGGCTATGTTAATCGTGACACTGGCGTTATCGAAGAAGCAGGCCATCCACTTGATGGAAGAGCAATTGAAAATAAGATTCTCATTTATCCAAAAGGGTCTGGTTCAACGGTCGCACCATATGTCTTGATGGGACTATTGTATGAAGGGAAAGGCCCCAAAGCTATCGCTAATCGGGATGTTTGCCCGCTTACATTGCCCGCTTGCTCACTGCTCCATGTTCCATATGGCCATGGATTTGAAGAGGACCCGTGCATGCTTGTCAACGATGGCGATTCTATTCGCTTTGAAAGCAAGGATGGCATTGTTAGCATTACTGTGTTGGAACGGGCGTGAACACATGCGAGTACTCGTAACTGGTGGGGCAGGTTTCCTCGGATCGAGTTTGGTTGAGCATCTGCTTGAACTCGATGATGAAGTCGTCGTTCTCGATAACTTCTGGAGAGGTAAGCCCGAAAATCTAGAGCATATTCTTGACAAGATTACGCTTATCGAATCTGATGCTTCTGAAGCATCATCCTACGGTTTAATCAAAGATCCATCCTCAATCGATGTTGTCTATCATCTCGCTGCTATAAATGGTACAAAATGGTTCCATGAAGAGGCACGAATGGTTATGGATGTAAATCTAAATTCGACACTAAGGGCAATTGAATTCGCTGAACAATATCGCTGCAGATTCGTATTTACTTCCTCTCCAGAAGCATATGGAAATTCGGAAGTGATGCCACTAGGAAGTCTAGAATCTTCTCTTTTCACCCATCCATCTCATCACCAACGTCATGCCTATGGTGGGAGTAAATATCTTGGTGAATTAGCGGTCCAACACGCAGTTCGTCAAGGGCTTGATGGACGGGTTGTCCGTCCATTCAATGGATATGGCCCTCGTTTGAGTCAAGATGAATATGGGCAAGTTGTTACCATGATGATGCGTTCAGCAATTGATTCCAGTCTTGTCAACGTTCATGGGGATGGAAAACAAACACGTTGTCTCACATGGGTTGACGATATTGTTCAAGGCATTGCGCTCTCAGGCCGTGTAGATTCATGTTTGAAGACTGGAGAGTCCCTTTCTGGTCGTTCGTTTAACCTTGGTTCCACAGAAGAGATTTCAATGCTTCATCTGGGGGAGACCATTTGTGATCTTGTTCATGAAAGAACGGATATGTTGGTCCAAGTCGAGATGACAGAAGGCTATCCTGGCGATTCATTACGTCGAGTCCCCCATCTTGTGGAGGCAGAGAACTCTCTGGGCTGGACTGCAACGACTTCCCTTGAAGTTGGACTACGTCAGACATTGGAATCAATGTTGTAATCCCATGCAGTTGGTGTAGCCATCAATCGGTTCAATCCATGTTGACAAAGGAGATGAACTGACTCGGTCGGTAGGTGTTCTCCTGGGACAATTAATTTGGTTAATCGCAAAACTACGAGACTGGCTTTCGCCTCGGGTAGATCGTGTTCTGCCACTACTTCTGCCTCGATTGCCATTGATGCTTCTTTCATAATGAGTTTATTTGATTCTAAAGATTCGATTTCAAATGCATCCCATTCACTTTGTTCTCTTGGAATAGGTTTGCATGTTTCATTAACGAGGCGAGCGTTTTCCTGATTCGGTTGTAGGAAATTTAGAACCGCTTTCCCGTTCTCTCTGAGATTTATTAGCGAGTCACGGACTCGATCTTCCCGATTTACTGACAAGGATATAACTGCAAGCGGTGGTGAATTTGCAACGATGGATACCGATGTGTATGGAGCTAAATTCCGAATACCATTGTTCGATTCGGTACCGAGCATTACGAGTGGTCTTGGACTAACTAGATTTGAAAGAAAGAGTGAACGTGCCTTATGTTCCATGTCGTCTAAGGTATGCTTTGATGCTTCTTGATGAAGGGTTGGGTTTTCCTTAGGGAACCACCGATTAAGTTCACCAGCTTGTATTTCCTCCAAGGCGTGGCGGGTAAATTCCCGGTACGTTTCCCATTGGGGAATCTCTTCAGTATCCCCTCTTGCTTGCTTACGAAGAATCGAGGCATCCGCATATTCGATGCATTTTGTGAGAAATTCAATGACGTGTTGTCTCCCTTCCATGTCAATTTCTCCTCTCTTCGTAATCCTTTCGTTGCATATGAAACGAGGCAGGGTTGCCTTTCCAAACTT
>QXYA01000147.1 GCA_009887135.1 Candidatus Poseidoniales archaeon | reverse complement strand
GCAGCATTATCTTCTTTGGTTCGAGCAGGATCTATCGAAGCATCCGTTTATGATGAGGCAATGAAATCTTACGGCGTTTCAGCAGATAGAACCGACATCACCAGTCTTTGATTGGTGGAGTCCAGCGACCATCTTTTCGTGCATGGTCAAGAATATGCCAATAAATCGTTGTGAGTTCATATTCTGAATCTTCAATGTGATGGAGATCATCAATTCCAAGGGGCTTCTCAAGCCCTTTCCATGCTTGACGAGCATTCCATCTTAATCCGATAATGTGTTGAGCAGGCCCACACGTTGGTAGGGAGAAGCGCGTCATCCATTGTCGTTCAAGTATACCATGCGATTCCATGGATTTGCGAACCAGCATTTGAGACGGACTCGCCTTTTTTCGAACAAGCCAACTCGGATTCACAGACGTATCTACTGTGTACCCCTGTTGTGAAAGGAGAGGGGCCATCCAGTCTGAAATATAGCCTGCAGGAGCCCGAAACCATGGGCGAAATGAATCAGGGAATTTTTTTTTCAGAAGTGATGTGGCTTGTTTCAAATCCTTCGAGAACCGTTCTGAATCTTCTGGCCAAGCGGACCAACTTCGATGAGTAAGGCCATGGCATCCAACGGTGATCCTTCCTCCAAAAGCCGTTTCAAGGTCTTGGATTATTGAAACGAATTCCTCATTTTCACACTGGTCTGCGATAACAAATATTGTTACAGCGTTCTCGTTTGATTCCATCCACTGTTTGAAATGACGAAAACCTTCTTGCAACTGCGGGGAAAAATTAGGCAATGTTTCGTTTGTCTTTGAACGAGTGGGATGTCCTTGGTGTGAAGGGACATGCCGTAGGTCATCGGTATCAACCGTGCACCATGTTCGCACCAACCGCCTCACATCCTGGGCAGATCGATAACATGAATTCGATGAGGGACAGTTTTTCCATTGAGTTCAATTCCAATAAATTCCTCTATGATCTGACCTTCCCAACGACTGCAAATGCGTTCAGCAGTAATCAATCCAGCAGTGTTTCGTGGATGCACAGTGATTTCAATCCTGTATGCTTCACCACGAGAATTAAGCCATCCAAGAACCGAATCTACTGCTGTTGAAGCGATACCCTTCTCGCGGAATCCCTTGCGAACCCAATAGCCGAGGTTGTAATGGGACTGAAGAAGTTGCATTTCATCACCTAATCCAATCAGGCCAATAAACGAGTTTGAACCGTCATGGATGGACCAGAAATGTACCCGGTCGGCATTGGACAGATGTTCTAGATCGTGGAGCATATCGGAAAGTTGGCGAGTAATATCTCGGTCATTTCGCAACCAAGGAAGAGCTGCCTTTGCCGATTCAGGGTCTTCAACATAGGCTTCCATGACCGAAGAAAGAATTGCCTTTGAAACAGGCCTTAGGGTAAATCCTCCTTGCAAACCAGGGAGTTCAGGAGTTCTTGCCATCGTAATCCCTCAAGCAGATAAGTGTGCGATTGCGGTCATGACGCTCTCATCTTCATGATGGACGCGTCGAGCCATTTCAAGCATCCAATTGAGATGCTCTGTTCGGCCTGCTTGTTGGAGAACAAGGCCAATATGATACAACAATGAAACATCCTCTCCCAAGTGAGGTCCGAGTGCATCAATTTGAGCTTCAGCTTCTTGTACATGGCCCGATTTAACAAGGGTAAGAGATTCAACGACGATGCGATGAACATCCCGATGATCGTACGGAGTTGAGGCAGGCCATGGCCAAATTCTGTGGCCGAGTTGAGGCTCTGGTGGGATAACGTCCTCTTCAGTTGGCTCTTCAATAGAGGATTCAACGAGATCATCGTCAGGAAGTTCAGGGACGCTTTCTTCTTCATCCGGCAATACCGGAGTCTGCTGAATTTCAGAGACCTCCTCTTCGGGAAGTTCAGGAAGTTCAGGTTCTTCATCGTCTTCAGGGAGATCTGGTACGACATCATCTTCGATGAGAGGTAGGTTGGGCAGAGCTGCAGTCTCAAACGGTGAATCTTCCTCTTCATCCATATCAGGCAAATCGGGAACAATTCCAGGGTCTGGTCCGACGGTTCCACTGAAATCAACCTCGGACTCTTCGCCTGATGTTTCTGAGAACAATTGCCCTTGTCCTGTGTGAATGGGCTCTTCGACCTCATCGAGCGGGTTTGAGTCAGGAACAGAAAATCGCTCTTCTATTTCAGGAGCATCTTCCGTTGAGAGCTCAACATCTTCTGCTGTTTCAAATTCTACAGTTTCAGAAAGTGTAGGGCCCTCACTTTCGATGAATGAGAAGTCGTCCGAATCTTCAGCGTCATCGTATTGATCAATATCGACGGTAACATCCTCGAGGGAAAGAACTGCCTCCACAGAGTATTCTTCGACTTCGCCATCATCAGATTCATCCATGAGGGTGCTGAGAAGATCGTTCTTGACCGATGTTTCTACAGGGTTATGTTGATCACGTGCTGGTTTGGTTAGATCATAGTAGCATTGGATGCACGTCGTAGCATCCATGACATTTGAAACGCCACAGAACGGGCAGGAATTTTCATCCTCCTCATTCTTGTCTTTACGCTTCCAAAACATACTCTCGCCCTACTTTCACGGTAGGCACTTGTGGTTTAAGCATCACCATTCCTCGACCGAGGTTTGCTTGATTCGCCATAGGATGAAATGTGTTCACGGGTTGGAACTCACATGGGCGAAAAGGGGAGGGTTCGGAGGATGAACAGCGCCCGAGAGGATATCGCACTCGATATCGATGGCGAGGAGGAGGGTATTTGGCGCCGAGGCCAGGACCATTTCCACCACTTTTCCAAATTACTCGAACAAGAATTAGATCAGGAAACAAAGACTGTTCAAGAACGATGGTCGAAATGGTCGCATCAACGGTTACAGGCCTCAGGTCTTGCCTTAATCGGATTGAAAGGGAGGCCAAACGGGACACTCTTTGGCGACTTTATCCTCACATTCGAACGCCCAGATCGTCAGCATATTGGACAACATCGATTCACACATGGAGACATCGTCGTCCTTAGTCGAACAAAACCTATTGGCGAGAAAACGATTGAAGGAATCGTTCTCGAACGAGGCCCAACACGTCTCAAAATTGTCGTTACCCAACGACCGAACGATCTCAAGAAAGGAACATGGAGGCTCGATCGTGGCGCAAACCGTGTTGCTCATGACAGAATGAAAGAAGCTCTTGAGATGTTCCACTCAGTTGAAGGAGATCGTGGTACAATACTGAGGGACCTCTTGTTGGGGCAGGTCCATGATCCAGAAGAGAGCGCCCTATCCCCGCCAAAGATTTCTGGAAAGTTCCAGCGTGCTGAACCGAGAAATGTTATGCTTAACCCGTCTCAGAAAGAGGCAATGGATGCTGCGCTGAAGCGAAAGTTGACCATCATTCAAGGCCCTCCTGGCACGGGTAAAACCCATACCGCGGTCGCTACACTGGCTCATCTTGCTCGTGAAGGAAGAGGCCCCATCCTTGCAACAGCAGAATCGAACGTCGCCGTGGATAATCTTCTCGAAGGTTTACTTGAAGCTGGTATTCGAGCAGTGCGTACAGGACGTCCAGTCAAAGTTCGAGAATCTCTGCGGCAAGCAACACTTGATGCTCAACTTGAACAACATCCTAAGCAAGACGAGATAGCGATTATTCGAGAAGAGAACGATGAGGTTCAACGGGCATTATCGAAGCTTAAAGGTCGAGAAAAAGGCCTAGCACACAGAGATATTCAATACAATAAGAAAGAAATTCGCCGTCTGGAGAAAGAAATGATTGCTTCAGTACTCGATAATGCTCAAGTCATTTGTTCAACGAATATCGGAACAGGACATCGAGTTCTCGATCACCGCCGCTTTCCTATCGTCCTGATGGATGAGGCGACACAAGCCATTGAACCAAGTTCCATGGTTCCTATTTCCAAAGGATGTAGGCAACTCATTCTGGTGGGAGACCACTGCCAACTCCCCCCAACTGTCATTTCTAACGATGCTCAAGAAGGTGGCTTAGGCCGTTCTCTTTTCGAGCGACTAATCGATGTTGGAATTAAATCACATATGCTCACAGTTCAATATCGAATGCACCCAGTTCTTCGAGAATTCCCAAGCGCTCGATTCTATGATGACAAACTTGAGGACGGTTGTTCAGCAGAAGAACGTCCTGCCCCAGCAGGTGTACTATGGCCAGATTGGGACCATCCATTTGCATTCATCCCAATCACAGGTTCTGAGATTCAAGAAGAAGAAGGGGGCAGTAGAAGTAACCCTTTAGAAGCAGCACGAATTTATGGTTTAGTTCAGGAATTACTGGTCCCAGGCGATGTTACACCAGACCAAATCGGGATCATTACCCCATACAGTGGGCAAGTACGAGCGCTTTGCGATATCTTTGATTCGAAGAAGGAACGTGAACAAGGGCAACGCTATGCTGGCTTAGAAATCAACAGCGTGGATGGCTATCAAGGCAGAGAAAAAGAAGTGATCATCTTCTCTGCAGTCCGTTCAAATCCAGACGGAATCGTTGGTTTTCTAAGCGATCGCCGGCGATTAAACGTCGCTATTACTCGTGCTAAACGAGGCCTCATTGTTTTGGGAGATCCACAAACGCTCCGCTTTGATCCAACATGGCGGTCGTGGCTTGACTGGGCAGATGAGCGTGGACTTTTTGCTTGGCATTTGGTTAATGACTGATACGCAAGTTCAACAATAAACAGAGAATGGCAACACCATGGCGGACAGCCCAGTCACCGTATACCAAGGCGGAACACTCGCCCAGCAAGCGCTCTCAAGCGCTCCTGAAGGCATGCTCATCGCTCCAGTATGGAGGAGAGTTACGGCGTTTGCACTCGATGTCGTTGCAGTATCGCTTGTACTTCATCTTCTGAGCCGTTTTATATTTCTTGAAGTTCTCGTAAGCGTTTACTATCTCTGGGAAAGTCCACGTTATGCACTCACATTCGCTATGACATGGGCTATTTTCTGCACATCGCTTTGGATGTATTGGAAATATACTGGTCGTGCTTATGGTCGCTCATTAGGACAACGCGCGCTCCGAATTGCAATTGTTCATGATAACGGTACGTTACTGGAAGTTCACCACTTCGGCCCGCGGGCCTTTGACAAACTGCGTTACATAATTCCAGTCATCGGCGTGATCTGGTTTGGTATGAGAGATATTCTACGTGCTCGTTCAAAAGCCTCAGAGTATAGAACCTCAGTCGATGTGAACAATCACACAGTTGCTGCAGTTGATTGGTCTTTACCGAGCGATACGCGCTTGAATTTAAAGTGAAGAACAGTGTACGATGGATAGGTGGGCGCTATGACTGATGAGCATATTGTAACTGCGGGTTCATTGACAGCACTTCTCCAATCGGTACGAATGGAGATTGATGATGATGACGAGGATATCGTCGAAGTTTCCATTGAATTAACCAACGAGTCGGCCATTCCTGTAGGTGGGCTGGAGGCAACAATTCAGACAAGTACAGGTTCGACTATCAAGCCAGTAAGTGGCGTGACATCCATTGGCCCTGGCTTAACACGGTCTTTCTCATTCGCATTCAAACTCAGTGATGGAGATTGGTCTTTCACACTTAATGGACAGGGGCAAACGCTGTCGCTTGGCCCATACGATGTGGATTTTGAGTTCCAACAAGCAAAGGGAAGGAAACCTGGGAATGCGATTGGATCAAGCCTTTTCGTAGGAGCCTTCGATAACCACCTCGACGATTTCGGTAACACCCAAGAAAGAGAACTCATCAATGCAAATGAAGTACAAATGAGCACATTTTTCGGCGAAAATTCACAAGGGGGCTCAACAAAAATCAGTTCGTTTGCAAATGTTGAGGAAGATGGGCCAAGAAAACCTCCATGGGAAACAGCGGCCACAGAGACATCGCCCTCTGATACGCTTCTTTCCACACCTCTTACAGCACCTGTTTCATCGCCTCCAGTTCAAGAAGAAAAACCTCCAATTGATCTACTCACCTTAGCACCGAAGGTTGCGGAAGTAACTCCTCCAGCACCGGTGGAAGCAACTGCTTTGACGCCACCGCCTACACCTACAGCTACGGCACCAACTCCACCTCCTACGCCTCCTGCCGCAGCACCTGCTGCCACAGAAAGCACACCTCCTACGCCTCCTGCAGGTCCGCCATCAGGCCCACCATCAGGCCCACCAAGCGGTCCACCATCAGGTCCACCAAGCGGCCCACCATCAGGTCCACCAAGCGGCCCACCAAGTGGCCCACCATCCCGTCCAGACGATTTATGAGGTGAATTCATGACCGAAGGTTTTGCAATGGAACTTTGCGGAAATAAAGCCGCTTGGCAGATTGTTCCAGATGGCATTGAATCTATCGACATAGGAGCAGTGGGTGTGAAAATTTCAGAAGCTGGATTTCAAGCCGAAGTCCAATCAAGAATAGTCTGGACGTTCACAGGATCCGCAGATCTAACGCTCTATCCGAGCGGAAAGCTCTTGGTAAAAACTGAAGATAAAGACGTAGCAGAAGAAATCGCACGTCAGCATTGCTCAGAATGGACTCGCTGAGGTGATTAAATGACGCTCTCTGAGGCGCAGATATCCTACATTCAAGATGGCGGAATTATTGCATACCCCACTTCCACATTACCTGGGCTAGGTTGCATTCCTACATCTGAAGGGCTAGATCGATTATTCGAACTCAAAGCAAGATCATCCCAAAAACCGGTATCGATTGGAGTAGCATCGCTTGATCAAGTTCGAGATATGGTTGACATCCATCCAGACATTGAAACGTTTTTGTCTGCTTTCCCTCGAGGTTGCTTCTCCGTTATTTTTCCGAGCAAAGAACCGCTCGATGAGAGAATCGGTGGCGACTCGATTGCGATACGGGTGTTTGATCATCCAATTGCGAGGCAACTTGCTGAAACAGTTGGTCCAGTGACTGCCACAAGCGCGAATGAAGCGGGTGAAGAGCCAGCTCTCACCGTTCGAGACGCTGCTGAAGAATTGGGGATGGAAGAAATCGCGATTCTCGATGGTAATCGGCTCACAGGGCCCGGAAGTACCTTTGTTAAATTCGATTTCAACAACCCTGATTCGTTGGTAACTGTTATCAGAGAGGGCGTGGTACCTACGAATGACGTGGTCTCTTGGTGGAAGAATCGACGCTAAAGTATTGGAAGGATGCAGGCCACGTTGCTCGCAGAACCCTTGAAGCGATGAAGCTTGAATTAACGCCTGGAAAGACCTTCCACGAAGTCATCGAATCAGCAGAACGCTACATCCATCGACATGGAGGCAAACCTGCTTTCCCAGGTACCATTGCAGTGAATGATCTTGCTGCTCATTTTACTACAGATCACAATATCAATCCAGTTGAAGGTTGGGAAGGAGAAATGGTTCTGCAAAAAGGCGATTGTGTGAAAATTGACTTCGGAGTCCACATAAAAGGACACATTGCTGACAATGCTTTGACCTTTGAAATCGGTAACGGTAACGAACACACTGAACAAATTAAAGCCGCAAAAGAAGCAAGAGACGCAGCAATTGAGATGCTTCACCCAGGTACGCCTTGGTACAAAGTCGGCCAAGCGGCTGCACAACCTTCACTCGATGCTGGTTTCCAGCCAATACGTAACCTCTGTGGCCATCAACTCAAACCATGGGAACTTCATGCTGGTGTTTCTGTACCATCCTATGCATGTGGTCCTGATAACCAAGGATTCAGAGGTGTTGTCGAAGAGGGAGGGATTTACGCCATAGAGCCATTCAACACAACGGGCTCTTCTGGAATGATCAAGAATCTTGGAACTCCAAATTCATCGAATATCTATCGGATTACAGGTTTGACTACGTCAAGAAAAGCCCGTGCTAAAGGGCAACTCAAACCACTGGGCGCTCAAATGGCACGTAATCTTGAAGAACGCTATTCAACGCTACCATTCGCAGAACGTTGGGCTTACCCTATGCTTGAGAAGCCGTTTCCTGAAGCAGACGAAGAATCACGTCAAAGCAAATGGCGTGCCCTTGTTAAGAAATTGATCAGTATTCGGTTCCTAGAGACATACCATGTATTGGGTTGCAAAGACGGTGGTAACATCTGCCAATTCGAGCATACTGTACTTGTCACTGAGGGCGGGCCAGAGATTTTAACAGTAGAATAAAGCGATTTATCTCTGGAATCTCTATACAGACAACTAATATAAAGGCGGAGTGCATAGTCTTACTCGAACAGGGCTGTAAAGTTCTCGTTGAGTGCATCCCATCCCCTCTCCGTAAGCTCTCACCCTGTTCACCTCTTTTTTTGTTACAATTTAGTGAAAACGTTATGTTATTTACAAACGAATTGTACCACTCGCAGGCACCTTTCTCTTTTAATTTACAAAAATAAATTAAGGCGCAGTATCGCGAACAAAGTCCCAGAATCAAGGTACTCCCCCGATGTCTTTAAATATCATCTCGATGGTGGGTAGGATACGCCCGATACGGGTTATGGAGGACAAAAATATGAAAAACGAAAACCAAAACGAAGAAGCAGTCAGCCCTGTTATCGCAACCATCCTTATGGTCGCAATTACAGTTGTACTGGCAGGTGTTCTGTATGTCTGGGCATCCCAGCTTGCAGAAGGCAACACAGACGGCGATTTCTCGATGTATGACTTTGAAGTCAACAGCGCAGGAACAACCCTCTCCACAGCAACTGGAGAAGCAATCGTCTACGTGTCACTTGACGCTGGAGACGACTTGTCATGGTCTACTGTCATTGTACAGATGAAGGCTGATGGCGGCGTCTACGTCGAATGCACCAACCCTGACAAAGTAGCAGGCACTGGCTGTGACATCGCAGATAACGACGACGGCAAGTGGGCTTTCGGTGAAGAAGTAACCATCAGCGAAGGATCTGACGATACCTGCAGCGGTGGAACTTGCGAAGTTCAAATCAAGATTCTAGATCGTTCAACAAACAAGTTGATCTACGAATCAAACACAATCAACGCTTGAGATAAAATCTCTAATACGTTCATTGTTGTAATCGCATAAACTGTGTTTGTGTGAAGCCGCCCTCTCAAGCGTTCCGGCGCTTGAGGGGGCCTTTTTTTTTTTTTAATTCCTACGTCCATCGAGATGTTGATCCCATAGGTGAAGAGATGAACCCCGAGAGCTCATCCACATCGCTTTCAAGAGATGCACGTTGTTGTCAAGAATTGTACCAATCGTTGAAACACCAATGATATGTATTCCTGCTCGAGTAAGTAACCAGGAGAAGATACATACCGCCTCAACAGCAAAAAGAGATACATGCATGGTTGTGAGCGTTGCATTCTCAAAATCAATTTCAGACAGGCCGATCATCATCCATCGGGCAATCATTGCAATCATTCCAGCGAGTAAGAACAGGGGTGTTAGAATGTGCAAGGCAGATTCTTGTCGTAGAATCCGAGCAAATCTTCCATGCCTTGAACTAAACCAATACGATCGTTGTCGCAGAAGATGCCTCTGCAGACCTTGTGCTCTTCTCACCTTCTGACGAGCGTGTTCTGAACGTTTTGTTGGTGCATGGTCGATAAAAAACGCTTCAGCATCCTGGATTGCACGATATCCATTGATACGCACATTAGTCGCAATTTGAGCATCATCGGCGTTTGAGGTACAATGCAAGGCCTGAGCATCGAGAACTGCTCTACGCCAAATCATACACGAACCTTCGAGGAATGGTGTACTATCCATTTGAGACTCAAGGATGCGTACCGTTGAGAATAATCCTCTGTGCTCTTTCTCTTCAGCTCGTTCTCCAATTCGTTTTGGCGTTGCTCCAACACAGCCGATACTCGGATCGTTGAACCATCCTATGATGCGTGAAACAGTCGTTGGTTCAAACAACGCATCTGCATCGCTCATCAAGACCAAATCAGTTGGATTTGTGTTGTTGATGTGTTCTAAGGCCTGCTGAACTGCAGCAGTTTTCCCCTTACGTTCTTCCATTTCAAGGAGAGTAAATGAAGAAAAGGCACTCCCGTTCTTTTTCTTCCACTGGCGAACTTGCTCAACGGTATCATCCGTAGAAGCAGAATCAATCACAACAACATGAACCCCTCGCTTCGAACAAGTCTCTCTCACGTTCTCGAGTTTGTGTCCAATAACAACGGCTTCATTCCAGACTGGAAGAAGCACTGTAAGTGATCCATCAAAGCTTGCAGAAGGATATTCAAGAGGCTGCTTCCTGTACATGAAGAGATCAAGTCCATGCTTGAGATATGGTAGGACCGCCAATGCTCCAAAACCAATCTCTACGATGGCAGGAGAGAACAGCATGTACCTCTTGAATCAGCATTCATTCTTCACTTCTCCGTTGTTTTTTTTGATATATGTGCGAATTATTGCAAAGAGGTCATGAGTGGACATCACTTCACTCGGTATATGCCGACAGTGGTTCATGTAGGACCTATCTCCAGTCCAGGAGGTATTCAGTCTGTCATTAAGACCCTTACATATCATCCCCCTGAAGGTTGGGATGTTCGACAGATAGAAAGCCATTCAGATGGTTCCCTTTACTCTAAACTAAAGGCGTACGGTTCTGCAAAAACAGAACTTATAGAGTTACTTGAATCCAATAATGATGTCGTTGTTCATCTCCACTCCGCTTCAGACTATTCATTTCATCGAAAACTCCGTCTTGCAGAGTTGGCCTTTTCTCTTGGTGGAAAAATAGTCTTCCATATCCATAGTGGCAACATCATTCAATGGCTAGGGAAAGGCAATCGAGCTAAGAAACTGAGAGCAAGACTTGAGCAATGCAATGCAACCATCGTTTGTCTCTCAGATCGTTGGAAAGAACTCCTTACGCCACTTCTTGGAAGGTGCAAAGTTTCGCTCAATCCAATCGATCCTATTCACTGTATTTCCGATTCAGTCAAGCGCGTACCAAACCAATTGCTTCTTCTTGGCAGAAATGATGCTGTGAAGGGACATGAGTTCGCATT
>QXYA01000146.1 GCA_009887135.1 Candidatus Poseidoniales archaeon | reverse complement strand
GCATGCTACATGCTGATTTATTCGTCGATGGAGCAAAAGCAATGATTGCAATCCCTCTCTTGTTCAGGGACTTTACTAGCATCTCGAATCCAGGCGCTTCGATTCCATCATCATTGGTCAACAAAACCCATTTCTTTGACATCATTCGTTCACTCCTTGTACTTCTGCTCTATGAAAGACTGTTTGATTAGAAAGATGCTCACCATAGATAATTGAAACAATACCGAGCATAAGAATAGGTCCGCCAACCCATGTCCATAATCCTGGAACGCCTGTTGAGAAAAACAACCAACCGATGAGAGATCCAATCACAGGTTCAAGGGTTACGCTGATAGAAATGAGAAGTGGAGAGACATATTTCAAACAGTAATTCAAGCCTGTATGTCCAAGAATACCAGCGATAAAAGCGAGGAGAAGGAACCACCATAATGTCGAGTGGGTAAAGTATCCAAAGGCTCCAAGTGAACTGAAATCAGATTCAAGGAGATAAGAAGCAGGAATGAGCAAAATACCACCAATCAGAGTCACAGGGAAAGCATAGACAAACAAAGGCATCCATTCTCTCAAAATACGTCCACAGACGATGTAACCTACAACGAATACTGCTCCAAAGAAGGCTAATTGGTCCCCAAAGAACGTAACCGATTGGTCACCTTGTACATCACCAGCATCGAGTAAAGATATACCTGCACCTGTGAAAGCTGCGAGACCCCCCATGAGTTCCATCCGACTAGGTTTACGAACAAAGAAAAACATACCAACGAGGATTACAAGTGGGTGAGCAGTCACAAAGAGAAGAGAATGGGTTAAAGATGTGTGATCTAAAGAAGTCACCCAAAATCCAAAATGAAGAGCGAGGAAGAATCCGCTGCCGATGATTATAATCAAATTCTTAGGCTCAAGTACCCTTTTTTTAATGACTTTCTCTGTCGCAAACCATTGCCATAATGCAAGGGGTGCAAGTAATAATGCTGTTAATTGTAATCGCCAAGAAGCACGTAATAGAGGTGGAATCTCATCAACATGTGTGAAGATTGCCCCTGCACTCGAAACACCTAATATTCCGATTCCTAATACAGCCCAAACAAACGATGGGACGCTTGACCCACTCATGCAGTTCACGACTCGTTGACTAACTCAGCATCCATGACTGGGCTTCCACCGATTACGCCTGCTCTCTTGAACAGAGCGTAGATTCCATATCCAATACCGACATTCAATCCGATGAAACCAGCCATTCTTCCAATGTACCAACCAGTACTATCTGGTTTGGCGACAAGTGTGTCAATGAATGAAAGTATACTGGATTCAGTTCCAAAGAATGCTTCACCAGTTAAGAGTCCTGCAGCGACCATGAAGGTACTCAAGAGAATAAGGGCACGCTTCTTTTCAGCAGCAGTCGCTCCTTCTTCTTCTTTAATGGCCTCGATCTTTGGTTTGAGTTTACGCTCTTCCCACTTGTCACGACTGTATCCACCAATCAGCATTGGAAGGGTGTGAGGAACGTCAAGATACATTCCAAGACCGAATGAAGTTCCCATTCCAGTAACCCATTCGACAAACATACCCAAAAGGAATCCAATTCCGAGAAGATAGAGGTCACCTTGTCCTTCAGCAAAAATAACCGAGAATGTAGCGAATGCATTTGCTTGTGGTGCGATTAGATCAATACGGCCTTCCGCAAGTTGAATCGAAAGGAAGATTGCGACTGCAGCTCCAATAATGGCTCCAGGAACAACACCCATGATGTTGCCCTTAGAGATGTGGTACGGGCGGTTACCGATATACAGACTGTTCTTGTAATCACCAATGACAGTTCCTGACATCGAAATCGCTGATCCAAATACAGTTGTCCCAACCAACCCGAGCAGAACGGCGTCTTGCTTCGATAGACCAAGTGCACTGTCAAGATTCAGGAATATACCTAACAGCATCAACAAGACAATGAACGACGTACCAGAAACGGGTTCAATACCTGTTTCACCCATAACACGCACTGCGATAGCCCCCAAAAGGAAGGTGGTGAGAATAAGCACTGTAGCGAAGATAAACGCCGCAGCAATAGGGAAACCGCCAACCCAGAAGATGAGAATCATCGAAAGGAATGTCAGTCCCATAAAGATAGGAATGTGCATAAGAGGCCATTCATACCAGCCTTTACCTTCCATGTATTCTTGTGAACCTTCACCTTTGAATGCTGATCCAATGTCCTTGAAGATGTTTGCAAATGTCTTCCACATCTTAGCAAGACCAAACATACCTCCACCAACAATTGAACCGATTGCAATGGTTCGAACTGTCTTTGAGAATGCGATCATCTGGAGGGCTTCTCCTCCACCTGCTGCATAGTCTTGAATTGGTACATTTGCCTGCAATGTAGCGTCGTATACGGGGAAGTTGCTGTAAACTGCAAGTGGTACCAAGAAGAACCAACCAACAAGTGTTCCAAGATTAACAAGGAACGCTACACGGGTCTTCATGAACCAACCAATTGCAAACATCGATGGAGTCAAAGCTACACCGACATAAGTGTAAGCGAAGGGATTCCAGGCACTATCTTCGGACCATTGTGTGTATTTCTTTGATGAACCATCTTCGTAAATGCCAGATGGTTGGTGAATCTTTCCTGCACTGTAAAAGGAGGCAAGACCAACATCACCAATGTGGAGAGTTTCTGCTAAGTAATCCATCACGGACAGTTTCTTGTCTGATAACCAGATGAGTGGATACTCGATGAGGAACATTCCTATCATCGTAATACCCGTCCAAAAACCAATCGTTTTCAATGATTCACGGGCGTGTTCCACAGCTCCAGTGTTTACATCAGAGGCAATATCCAGCATTTTCAGAGTCGCCTCAAAACCAGGCAATGGAAGCGGATCTTCAACAAGCCAGACACGTCTAAAAATGATGAAGTACATCACGCCGAGGAAACCAGCGAACATAGATGCTACAATGGCAATAAATGCAAGTCTAAACGCCTCACCATCTTCTAACGTAATCAAAGGCCCGTCGGCCAACGAGTACTGTGCTTTCGATGCAAGCAAGAAGATTGCAGGGAACGTAAAGATGAATCCTGTTGAGGCGTGCGTTGCCCCAGTTGTAGCGGAAGTAGCGATGTTCACTTCAGAAGGAGACCATTTGAGTGCCATTCCAAGGAGATATGCGATATACCATGCTGCTGATATTGCTAATCCTAGTTTAAGTCCGATATAGGCTGTTACACCAGAAAATACGGCTCCTATGGCAATACCGAGCAGAACCTTAGGCGAGGACCAGTGTGAAACTTCAAAGGATTCTTCAAGGTTCTTTTCTTCAAGATATTGTTCAAGAACACCCGTATTGAGATTGTTGTACATCTCATCGTCAAGCCAAGTAAGAGTTCCATCTTCTATGGCCTTCAATCCCTTTGCAGTAACGGGTTGCCGGTAGGCAGACTTTTGCACTGTTGAACCTCTCTTTTGCTCATTTTCAGCAGCCATAGTCTCCCCCTCTAATCTCTTGGTAACGCGGGCACTTGAATACAATTCCCCTTAAATGGCTGAAAAATAATGTGTAAGAGGGTTTATGCCCAACTACGGTTATCCAGAATTATGAGCGGAAAAACAGGAACCAATGAACTCGCCCGGCTTGCTGGAAAAGATTTGAACAATGATGGGAAGATAATCAACCTCGTAGTCGTTGGTTCAAGTCGTTATTATGACTATTCTGTGATTGAAGAAATTCTCGATCAATGGATTGAACTTGAAGGATATCCCGATATTATCATTGCAGGTGGGGCGAGTGGTGTGGATTATCTTGCAGAACGATGGGCTGATAATAACAACATACCCTTTGTGGTCTTCTCAGAAATGTGGGAAAAACCGCGACCAGGACTCGAGGATTCAGGACGAGGAGAAGCTCCAACAGACTTAACAGACAAACTCCTTGATGCTGCCACCCACGTACTTGCCTTTGAAAGCAAGACGAGCAAATGGACGAAAATCGTGGCAGAAATGGCAAACAAGAGTGGATTACCAACTTACGTATATCATCTCGAAGAATGATGTTGACTCGTTGAACAGATGGGTACACTCTGCTTAACCATCTGAGCAAAGGGGGCCCTTTGCTCATCGGGCGGCAATATCGCTATATTCAATGATGGGATAGATTTCATAATGGACGGTGGTTTAATACTCGGTGTTGGACTCGGAGTTTTGGGTTTATTCCTGTTCATCTTTTCAGAAATGGAGTATCGTGAGAAGAAAAAAGCACAATCATCAAAAGATGATGGATGCGAAAAATCCACTTTTTGGCCTAGTTTCATCAAATTAATGATCGGTGCCATTGTAGGTGTTTTCGTCGGCTTGATGATTTTATATGGCGCAATTTTGATGTTGATTCAGAGTATGCTTGAATCGTTTTAGGGGCTCATCAAAGGGGCAATGCACAAACCCACCGATTCGTTTTGAGCAAATCAATAGGCTTGCAGTGGGTCTTTTCAGACGCTAGGGTTGTATAGACCCCACTGCGAACCCATGTATTCGTTTGCAATGTTCACAAGGGTGTTATGGAGGGACCCTTTAACCTCCCTTTAACATACCCAAATTGAGGTTACTGTCGGTGAAAACTTGATATCAAAGGGAATCTAAATTGTCACATGGGTAATAAAGAAGGCGAAATTGCAATCGCATCGGAATGGGCGCCATATAGTCCTCCCAAATTACTGTATATCGTTATACTTATAGCCGTCATCGGGCTTCTCTGGAGTTCAAGTATAGGGGGTCTGTCGGAAGATTGTGAGGAAATCAGTAATCGAGATCCAGAGGATTTAGAACCTTACGAAGGTTATGGATGCGGCTATGTAGAAATGATTAACCTATGCCTCGTAATAATTCCACTTCTTTTCTCCTTTATTCTTCTGTTAATGTGGTTCAAAGGGAAGGCCACGGGGGAAGAAAAATAATTTCTGTATACACAACGGGTCCCCTTGTAGTCGTATAGGACCACAACGGTACCGACGGTGATGTATACGTCCCCATGGGTCCCCCTTGTGTATACCGTAAAACGCGATATGTTTTGACGAGTCATGT
>QXYA01000145.1 GCA_009887135.1 Candidatus Poseidoniales archaeon | reverse complement strand
AATGGGTTCGTGAAGGCGACCTCATCATTGTCTGGCCATGGGATTTCCAAGATTCAAAAGCTGATGTAAAGCATCGTTATACAAAGACTCAGGCTATGTATTTGTCAAGAAAACAAGTGCTTCCGGAAGTTGTTGATATGTTTGGCATGAATGATCGTGTTGACGATGATGATGACGACGATGACTTGTTCGGTATCTCTGATGCACCTGAGGTCGTTGAAGAAGACGATGATGATGATCTGTTTGGTGATGATGATGACGACGATGAAGACGATTTGTTTGGAAGCGATGATTCTGTCGAAGAAGTCGCCGAAGAGGCCGTTGAAGAGCCAGTAGTGGTTGAGGAACCAGCAGAATCAGTTGAACCAGAACCGCTTGATGATGATGACGATGACGACGATGATATCGACGCATTGTTCGCTTAATCATCAAAGCATTGATGTTCCTCCCCAACAAACCTCCAACAGGAAGGGTATGCTATGTCGCGTTCAAATGATGATTGGGATGAACTGAGCGAGCGTACTCCTCAACGTCGTAAAACCCGCAAGAAACACAACAAGCGTCCAATGTCTTTGGATGATAAAGCAGACGCAGATTTCGATGAGCGACATGCTTCAAAGTTTGTTGAAGACTTAGCGGGAAAAAATAGTTCATTTAATTGGATGAAGGATGAGCGAAACAAGCGCATGTTCAAGAAAATTGAAAACCGTATTCAAGGCGCTATGGGCACTGGGTCCTATGATTGGGTCGATAGAAGAACGTTTGACCAAGTCTTTGACAGACTGACCTTAATGTCACTTTACAAGATGATGAATTCAGGAATACTGGATACACTCGATTTCCCAATCGCTCGAGGCAAAGAAGCTCACGTATTCCATGGTACAGACCATGATGGTCAATCGGTCGCAGTGAAAATCTTCCATACCTCAAATGCGGTATTCAAGAATTTGATGCAGTACATTGAGGGCGATCCTCGTTTCGGAGGACTTCGTCGACGTCATCGAGATCTTGTCGATATTTGGGTGCGAAAAGAACATCGTAATTTGACACGTTTGCATCGTTGGGGCTTACCTGTCCCGCGTCCTATTGCTATTCAAAAGAATATTCTTATCATGGAATATCTCGGTAGTGAAATACAACCATCTCCTAAATTACGAGATGTTCGAATCGAAAAACCTCAACCAGTGTTCGATGAAATGCTTGAGTTCTTGGCAGTTTCTTGGCAGAAAGCGGATTTGGTCCATGGTGACTTTTCCCCATACAACATCTTGTGGCATGATGGTGGACCAATCGTTATTGATGTTGGTCAGGGGGTTGTTCAACACCATCCGAAGGCAAAGGAATTCCTTGTACGAGATGTAACTCGGTTGGTTGAATGGGCGAATAAGAATGGTATTGACATAACATTAGCAGATGCAATGTATGATGTTCTGGAAATGGACCTATCACACGTTCATCGAACCGAAGAAGAATGAATCATTCTTCTTCCCAAACAATGTGTTCATCTTCAGCCATTTCCATCATATCGATGACGGCTTCACCATCATCAGGATCGACTTGACTCGCTTTGAGTTTACGGCCTCTTCGTTCACTAACATCAGCTAAACCAGGGACAAGACCATCGAAACCAGTTGATGGTTCTTCCTTGGATTCTTTAGCTTCAATCGAATCTAAAGAACGATTATCGAACTTCATGCGCTTTCTACGTCGCTCAAGGAATGAGAGTACTGTTCCGTGTTCTGAACCGCCTGCAAGCATCTCAACGGCTTGCCGGGCAAGACCAATACTTTCAGCATCACCTACGAGTACAACTGTCGATTTGTAAATTGTAATCTCAACATCGGTCAAGTTTTCAATCAAGCGACGTACTTTACCTTGACTTCCAATGATTCGAGCACGAATTCTTCGCTGTTGATGAGAACGCTTACCAACGAAATCCTTCAAATCAACCATTTCAAAGAAATTCTCATCCTCAAGTAAACGAATTGCTGCTTTTGGAGCCATCCCTCTTCCAATTGCTTTGATGACATCTGGAAACTTTAACGCTTTAATCGGGTCGTAAGAGCCAGGTTCGCCCCATACTACTTCCACATCACCCGACTCAGAATCGATGTGAAATTCTTTTGCTCCGGATGCATTTCGTAGTGACTTTGCAGTCGTACCTTTTGAACCGATGAGAACAGCAATTCTGTCCTTTGGAATTCGAGGGAGCCCTTGTCGCATGATTACCACCCGCCAGCCGATGTTCTTCAATCCCGCTGTTGAAGCCAAGCTACGACAAAGCCAGCACAAAGGAGTGCAATCATGGTTGGAGCGAATGATGGAACAAGGCCAGGGGATGAGACATCGGCACCCGTTACGACCATGTAATGGTCGTTGTTGATCTCACTGTTTTCATCGATGAGATTTGAAGGATCGATACGTACCCGCAGGTCGTATTGTCCAGTATTTGGAACGGTGTAGTTCCATGTGAGATATGCTACACCGGTGCCAAGGGAACCTGCGAGAAGTGTTTGTGCTTGCATAACAGTCCATTCTGTTGCTGCATTACGATCGGCAGGAGCAGCTTCTAAAATCACAGCCACTGATCCAGGATACGCCTTGTTGGAACGGATTTCGCCAGAGATTGTGATGTTACCAAATGTATCTCCGGGACGCACAACAAGTTTGTTGACGTCAGTTTCAGTCACATTCCAATAGAGGTCGAGTCCTGGCATGACTTGGAATGCCCTAGGTTCTGTGGTCTCACTGTTCCCTGCTTCGTCCACAACAGTCGCTCTAAGCATGAGGTACTGACGAGACTTTGTTGCCCAATTTGCCAGTGCAAGGTCTCTATCAAGTCCAGAACCTGGAACTTCAAGCCATTGACCTGAAAGGTCAGGTGTTAGGCCAACACCGTTTAAATCGAATCCGTATTGTATTGAAATTTCACTTTCGTCAATACCTGAGAGTAAGTCATACGCTGCAAAGGAAATGTTGGCTTGGCCCACAAGATCGGTTGTAAGCGCATCAACAGTCCATCCCACCATTTCAGGAATAGTAGTGTCAACCTGCACAGTTGCTGTAATTGTGTTTCCAACGTTACCAACCTTATCCGTTGCTCGCAATTCGAGAGAATGATTCCCTTCTTCAAGCGTAATTGAATGTGTATTCGTGGTGATAGCGGTCCATGTTCCGGAATCAATTTTCAGTTCAACAGTCTCGACACCAGATCCAGTTCCATCATTGGCACCATCCAAAATACCTGATAGTTCCACACCTGTAGATGATTGCCATGTTGAACCACTACCAATTGTGATAGAGGACATGGTTGGTCCAGTACGGTCGATACCAATGAATAATGTTGATGTGTTGCTCAATCCGGAATCGTCGTAAACAGTAAGTCGAGGATTCCAAGTTCCTTCAGAAAAACTTCCACTTGACCAATCCCAGCCGTATGTAAGGCTCGAAGGTCCATCAGTAGAAGGTGACCCAGGTCCAGGGACATTTTGTAAGGTTGCTCTGTTGAAATCATCATCAGAAACACCGTATCGGAATTCTAAGGTGCCTGTCTCAGCGATGCTATACCATGCTCTATCTGTACTACTTGTTCCAGTTCCAACATCTGGGGATAGAACAGTGAATGCAGCAATATCGGGGACGTGATTATCGATTGTGAACTCCCCTGATGTGGTCAACGTAGAGTCGTCCACATCTGTATCCCAGCCAGTAGCACGCATTGTGTATGTGCCATTCGCAACCGAAGTGGAATCGAAATTGAAGAGCCAAGGTGTACCTGTGAGATTTGTAAGTGTGGAATATGCACCTCCTTGTGATGCGATTTCAACCAAGATCGAATCAATGGTTCCCGTCCCTGAAATGCTGAACGTAATCGTCTTCAATCCTGTAACAGATTCTGCTTGAACTGGGCCGTTTGAGAATGCGATACTCACTGCTGATGAGGAGTGTATTACTGCCTCTTCTTCAAGATGCAGATGGTTCTCGATATCAAGTGGGAAAATGGAAATCAGCAAGAGGGAAATGATGCCGACTGCAACCGCTCTGCCTCCCATGCTTTTCTTACAGATGCGACCTCCCTTCAAATCTCCCCTTCCAACAGGAGGTTTTTTGTCAACTTTTTGCCTTCTTATGAGATGGGTTCAAGTGCTTTGCATGACGTGGGAAAAGCATGGCAAGAGGGGCGTATGTGGTCTGCTGTGTATTGCTGATGATGACTTCATTGGTCCCAACCTCTGTGAGTTCATACGATAGCGGTGGCATTCAAGCATCAGATTCCACTCTCAGTATCATGCCTGCAAGTCCTACGTCTGGTGGTTCAATTACAGGTTCATTGACGCTTTCGAACACGAATTCAGAAAAAGCGTTCGATGTTGAATATTCATTCTACAAAAACGGAATATCTACAGCCAACCGCCTCATTACAAGCACTGTCAATATCGAAGCTAATGATTTTGAAATTGTGACGGCACAATGGGACAATCTGGTAGAGGGTGAAAACAAACTCTGGGTCACGTATTCGTACAATGGACAAACCGAAGTTGAGTTTTATCATTCCTTTACCGTACTGGGATTGCCGAATCTCAGAGTTACAGAAACAATTCTGACTCCAAGCACGGATCTTCATTCTGGCGATACAATTTCATTGAGTACAAAGGTAACGAACATTGGTTCAGTCGATGCTCAAGCCTCGTATCTTGGCATTAATTACCCGGGTTCGATTGCAGATGTAGAGCTTCAAACTCCAGCAATTAATGCCAGTGAATATGCGTGGGTCAACACGACCTTTACCGCACCTGTATCAGGTTCTTACGATCTCATCCTAACTCCAGACGCCCGAGATGAGGTGTTGGAATCGACCGAACAAGGAAAGGACGAAATCGTTCAATTTGTCATTGAACCAAGAATGGATTTATCACATCTCGGTGAAATACTTATTGTGCCCACAGAGGGTTCCCTGACTGGTCCGTGGGCTGTCTCAGGTACGATTGCAAGAGAGTCCGGAGAAGGTTCTCTTGATGTCCCAATGGTCATTGAACTACGGGAAGGTGGCTCCACTGTTCGTTCGCTCCAACCGTTCTCTGTAAGTGTCTTTGGAACAGGATATTCCCAACATGCATGGACAACATCGATTGAAAGTGCGAACATTGCAGGATTGAGCAACGGCCAATATTCGCTTGTTGCTCGTATTGACCCATTCCAAGCGGGTGGGTTTGTGCAAGAGAGTATGGAAAATGACGACCATGTTACAACGTTCACTCTTCCTGAGATACCAGACGTTTATGTTGACCCACTTGCTTTACCAAATCTGACTTCGGTCTCTGCTGGTTTTCCAATCGATTGGTCGATGACTGCCACGAACACTGGTGATATTTCTGTTGGCGGTAACTTCCTTTATTCATGGGAAGGTCAAGAGTTCCAATCTGGTCTTATCACTCTTCAGTCAGGTAGCAGTTACACCTACACAGTATCCTTGTCTACATCTCTGGGCGCTCATACAGCCGAACTTGATGTTCAATGGCAACCTTCAGTTAATTCATATGATCGAAATCCAACCAATAGTCGTGCTTCAGGTTCCGTCCTTGTCGAAGCGAATCTGCAACTTGAATGGGATGAGGATACGCAGGTTCTGGTTGACAAGGATGGTGAGTTAGCTACCTTCCCACTTGAATCAGGCGGAGAATACACACTCAGTATTTCTATGAAATCAACCCGAGGGTCAGGCGACGTCACTATTACATGCAAGAACAGTCAGGCAACCTGGTCAGTTTCCGAGATTGTTATTGAAAACCCAGGGGACCGAGAAGAAGTATCCTGTACATTCCAAGCCTCAGGAAAGTTGACAATCGTTCAGTTGGTTCACTCTCCTTCTTCCACAATGACCGAGACGTTTGAGCGTTCTTACTCAACAGCATTCATTGAGGGTGGAGATGGTGCAAACGAAGAGAATAGCGGTACAGGAACTGCGGTTCTGATGTTCATTGGAGCACTTGTCCTCATTGGATTCCTCGTGGGGGCAATTCTGCTTACAAGAGACAGAGAAGATGAAGTGGAACGAGATATTTTCAATTATTGCCCCTCCTGCGATGGTGAACTTGAAGGCGATGAGAATCGTTGCCCGCATTGTTCGTTCAACCTTCGTAAAGCCCGTTCGCAATTCCATGAATGTTCTGCATGTGGAGAGTCTGTACCTGATCTCATGGAGAATTGCCCATACTGTGGAACAGAGCAAGATGTCAGTTCATATTTCGAGCAACGAGAACGACGCATCCGTGAAGTACCTGAGGAAAAAGAACTGGTTTCACTCCCCGAAGAAGACGAAAACGAAATCGTCAGCGGTACCGAAGATTTCGCTTCTGCTGTCAAAGAATTTGGTTATGACGAAGATAATCTTGAAGATGAGTGGGATGAGAATGTTATTGCTGCTGAAGAAGAAGTTACAGCTGCATATGATAGACGACATGCTGATGAGATCTCAATGGAAGATATGACCGATGAGGAAATTGCTGAAATGGAGAATCAGGTCGTTACAACTTTGAAGACAGCTAAGGAAGCATTCGAAGGCCATGATTTAGATGCATTCTTGCCTGGTAAAGGTGCGATGAAGACTCTCAAGGACGATGGAACCGACAAGGATGGCGATGCATGGAATACACTCTCTGCAAGCGATGCTGACATCAGAGGAGACTTGTTCGAAATCACTGGTGAAGAAGGCGTATTGCCTGGTGACAAGGTTGTTGTTGGTATGGGCTTGACAGATAGTTCACTTGCAGGAAATGAGATTACTGAGGCTTCTCACAATTTCTCAGTTGAAGATGATTCTAAACCACTTTCAACAGATTCGGCTGAACCGAAAAAGGCTGCAAAGCCTCGTCGACGTCCACGTCGAAAGACAGAATCGGCTAAGGAGACTGCAGATTGTGGAGCCTGCGGTGCAGTCATTGCGGCAGATGCAAACGAATGCCCGACCTGTGGTGCAAAGTTCGAATGAACGAAGTAAATTGATTGAATATAACGCCTGTCAGCACTCATAGGGTTCGTCATCGCTTTCGCTCGGTCCGATTTCGCTTCATTCAGGCAAAGTGTGAGACAATAATCTCACGTTTGAACGCTTCCCTTTTCGGCGCGCTTTTCATATTCTTGTGTATGCTGGGGGTGTTTATGCAGCAACGCACGCTCGCCGCTTTTGTAGCGCTGACAATGTTGCTTGTCTCCTCCTCTGGATGCTTAGGCTTGCTTCAAGGAAGAGAGTACATGGAATCCCTTCGAGACGATCCAATTGAATCAGAATCGTTCGCTCCTCTTTCAATTGAGCATACATTTGTAAACGTTCAACAAGAAACCTGGGACGAAGATTTTCCTATTGACTCTGCGGTAACTGAGATATCTGTTTATTTCAAGGCCGCCTTCTTCCTTTCTGATTTGACTGATGATTTTGCTCTTGAGCCCCGATATGTCGATGTCATAATCAAGGATTCAAGTGGAAATGAGATGTGGTCGAAGAGAACGACTACTACAGAAAGCACCCTTGAAGAAAAAATTGACCCACAAGAGAATGGTAAATTCCTATCAGGTGATTGGAATGTATTCATTGAAGCAAGCGGAGGTGGTTTAGCAGGTATTGGAGAAGACAGTTTCCTGATGACAATAACCGTTACTCGAACCTGTATTCTGTTTCCACAAGCAGATGGCGAATGTGTCACTCTGTGAACAGAGATTGTTCACAAGCATGTCTTCTACTGCAATTCCTACACTTTCCTTCACGCTCATGATTTCGTTTAGCACCGCCTTCGACCATGAGTTTCTGTACTTCTTTGATACTGGTAAGCAGTGAGTTCTTAGCGTGTTGATCCCAAAAGACCTGATGCACGTCTTCCTCACCATACTTTAGGATTCCATATGGAGGGGATTTCTTTGTGTTCGCCTCAACAAGGGATATGTAAGCCAGAAGTTGTACTCGATGGGATTGATGAGGCTTCTTTGGCACACGTCCCGTTTTCTGTTCGACTGGGATGAATTCACCATCAATAATGACGATTTGATCGGGCCTTCCTCTTAATCCAGTTTCTTCATCACGAAGTAATCCACTTGATTCATCATCATCTGAATAGACTAACTGCGTGTCTTCGTCTAACCCAGCACGCCCTCTATTTTCGATCATTTCATTTTCTGCAAAGAGTGATTTTTGCAATTGCCAAGTCGCAAGAAATGTCCAAACGAATGCAGTAACAATCAGTATGAAACCTGCTTGGCTTCGATTATCAGCTGCTGCTAAGGCGATTGCATGCAGGCCAATGACAATCGTAGCCAACAAGAGTCCGGCTTCGGTTTTGCCACCCGAAAACCAACCTCCAAGGAACCCGATCGGGTTCCACGTCGGCTTCAGCCCGGTTGATTCAAAATTCTTTGATAATGTTTCAATCTCAGAAACAGTAGGTTCCATATTTAGCCAATTTCGCCAAGGTATAACGATTGATAGAATTGCGGCTGCTAGAAACGAAACAGACCACATAGACAGGATCTTAGCCATTTCAATTGGAGAATTCATCAAATCATCGATGTAGACAAAAGCAACTGCATCAATTGCAAAAGCGATAATGATCCCATACCACCATGTCCAGATGAGGAGTTCTCGTCGTAATTTGATGAGCGAGGTTTGGAATTCATTCATACCTTCATGAATTTGTTTGTGTTTTTCCATACCAATAGTGATGGCTTCACCCACGCCGGCTGCTCCTTCTTTCGCTAGTCGCCATGAAACAGGGCAATATGTGTAGCGCTCGAGTTCGCTTGCGCTTACAGGTAATGGATTCCCATTCGAATCGATGTAAAACCCATCTGGGCCTTCGCTTCCCTCTGCAAATGTGACCCCCATATATTCATTTTAAGACTCATCTATCTTGATATCTTCGCATACAATCCCATCTTTTCGGGTGGGGAGATACTGCGAAGCGGTTAAGAAGAGGCTTTAGGTCGGTTGCTTGCTGAGGCAACAATATGTCGGAAGAAACAAGTCTTTTGATTCCACTGGAACTATACGAAGAGACTGGTGTAAACATCGGTACAAAACAGAAGAGTGCGGACATGGGACGCTTCATTGACTCCGTCAATTCTGATGGTCTTTACCTCCTTAATGTGAACGCTACAGATACCCGCATTCGCATCATCGCATCATTCCTGAACCAATATGATGCATCTCGCATCATGGTCGTTTCCGCACGACAATACGGGCAGAGACCTGCTCGTATGTTTGCAGAAGCAATCGGAGCCCTCTCCGCTGTCGGACGTTTCATCCCTGGAAGCCTAACAAATCCAGCACTTCGCTCCTACAAAGAGCCAAACGTCTTGTTCGTAACAGATCCAGCATCTGACCAGCAATCACTCCGTGAAGCTGTTAACACAGGTCTACCAATCGTTGGACTTGTCGATGCAAACAACAAGTTGCGAAACGTTGACGTTGCACTTCCTGCTAACAACAAGAGTCGACACTCTCTCGCTCTGATTTACTGGCTCCTCTCCAGAGAAGTCCTCAAACTACGTGGCGAAACCACAGATGAGGCATGGGCAGAAGCAAATGATCTCGAAGAGTGGAAGTCAACTTTCTGATTCAGCCTTTGGCTTCAAGAAGTTCGAAATCGCTTGAGCGGATTCGTCCACATCTGATAACTCATGCATGAGTGTTCGAACAGACTTCGCTCCAGGCAATCCCTTTGAGAATGCAATAGCGTGACGTTGCATTGATTGCTTAGCAAGTCCAGTTGTTTCTCTACAAAGTTCAACATATCGATCCCAACACCACTTTCGGCTCGCAAATGCCTTTGATGTTTCACTCATGAACTCCCACGAATGTTCATGCAACTGTACCCATGGTAATTCAGATTCATCCATCCAACCCAATCCTACTTTTATCTGTCCAAAAACATCGGGTCGCCCAATAGCAGCTCTTCCAACCATAAGCCCAGATGCATTTGTCAATTCAAGACATCGTTGAGCGCTCTCAGCATCAGTGATGTCACCATTTGCTACAACTGGGATGTCGACAGCATCGACTGCAATCTGTATCGTCTCCCAATCCGCAATACCGGAGTAGCGTTGTCGCAGAGTTCGTCCGTGAATACACAATCGCTGAGCACCAACCTTTTCGAGGGATTGGCAAATATCAACAGCATTATTTGGTCCTTGACCAGTTCCTAGACGCATCTTTGCCGTTACTGGTATGTCGATTGCATCAACAATATGTTCAACCATCGAAACAAGTTTCTGCGGCTCACCCATCAATGCAGCACCGGCACAAATGTTGGTAACCTTTGGAGCAGGACACCCAAAATTAAGATCGATAACATCTGCACTTTCCTGAAGCATTGATGCTGCTGTGACCATATCATCCATCTCTCCTCCAAATATTTGAGGGATAAATGGTGTCTCTCTAGGATCCGATTCCATTTTTCTCCATGAAGTGGTTGCCTCTCGGCTCAAAGCTGTACTGTTGGTGAATTCAGTAATGGTGATATCAGCACCACATTCTTTCGCTAATAGACGATAAGGAAGGTCTGAGACGCCAGCCATAGGAGCAAGATAGAGAGGTCTTTCTTCACCCGACCAAGGTTCGAAAATATCGAATCCAATCGTCATCATTCATCGCCTGTTGTCAACACTTCTTCGATCATGTCACCAACTCGTCGGATTCTTCGAAGAACTCGATCTAATCGGGCAATGACATTTTGTTTTGCTACGTCTGGCGACTCTCCGATCATTCTGTAGCCGAGAGGCAATCGCCCACCAAGTAAATTCAGAAGCAGCATTTGGTCGGTTGACGCGATATCATTCATTGCAGTTTCAACAAGTTCAATCGTCAGTTTACCTTTTGCTAAGGGCTTGAGTAATGAATCATGTTGTCCTTCAGGAATCAAGCGCATGAATCCTCCTTTCTTCAACATCCAATCTTCTCCTCTACGTTGATGTTGGGTTACCATGGCCGACCAGAGCGCCATAGGAAGTCGATCAGTTCGCGGAATTCTTTCGATAAGTCCACATGTTCTGAATCGTTCAAACATCCGTCCTAAACGTGCCTTTTGTCCAGGTATTGCTTCCTCTGCATCATCCAATGAAATCGGTGTGTCAGATTCAAGGAGCATCTTGAACAATCGTTCAGAAATTGAACCTTCACGCAATTCATCACCTGGACGCTCACCTAACATTCCTAAATCAGCCATCCATTGGGTGAGAACGCTTGCCCCTGCTTCGTCGTTCGGTGGTCGATAATCAACGATTGCGATTGTAAGAGGGAGTGGCGACTCTTCAGGTAATTCGTTGGGTAAACGCTCTCCTGTTCTTTTCCAAAAGGAGTCAATACGATCCATCTTTTGTTCAATCATTAGACGGTATTGGGCAGAACAAAGTTCCAACGCCTGAGTTAATCCTCCTCCTCGAAGCATGTAACGCCTCCAGCCTTTTCCTTCATTTGCGTAGGTAAGTAAACCAGAGTCGATCAATCGAGTGAGATGATGATTCAAAGCAGCAGGTGTCATTGCTAATTCATCAGCAAGCATTTGAGCATCCCATGAATCTCCTGGATTTGGAAGAATATGATCTCGAAGGAGTCTGTGTATTGGTGAGGCTGAACCATAATCGGCAGTCGCTTCGCCTTTTCTGCGAACGAAACTAAAGGACTCAACAAACCAACCAATCAATCGGTCAATCGAGCGGTCGCTCGTCGGCATGGGTATCTCGTCCAACCGTACATTGAGCATGAGCCATCACATTCACCGATGGTCTTTGAAGACTGTGCATCAATTGCTTTCTAGAAAGCGGTTATTGTACTCAACGCCGTCGTCCGTCTTCCCATTGATATCGTAATCGTTCGGGACGTTGGAATGTTTCAGGTTCAATGTGAGGTGCTATCTCGAGACGATCCTGTCGAAGAATACCTCTGCGGCGCAGCACCTTAACCGCTGAATGAACGCTCGCCCGAGAACGTCCTATTCTGCGTGCAAGTTCTGCTTGTGTCTTTGGAGTTCCCTCTTCTAGAATCTCATCAACAATTTGTCTTTGAACTGTAGACAAGCCAATTGGAAGGCTTGTAGCAACCATCTCTTGACTTGCAGTCCTCGCTTGCAAGATTTCAACTTGCGCTGGACCACCAGCAAAGTAGCAGGTTCTTCCATTGACTGGCATGACTGTAATACTGCTCTCATTTTGCAAAACGTCCAAATGGTGTCGTAGCGTACCGTTTGCTGCACTGAGTTCATGCTGAAGCTCACGATAGCACAGGCCTGGATGTCGTTCTAGTGTACGTAGGACGCGTGTTCTGAACGGGTGTTCGATATGTTGTCGCTTTGAAGCAACTCCGCCAAAGGCGAATGCTGAGGCTGCTGATGCAGCCGCTACAACCCCGTGTGCTAATCCTGCAACACCGCCAGCAGCACCCGCGATTCCTGCAGCGAGCCATGGCCTCTGCCGAACCCATTGTGCAAGGAGTGCCATAGGTTTCGGTTTGCTTTTTGGTATCTTAAACCATCGTCTCTTTGAGTCTAAGCACCGATGATGGAACCCTTGTGGATTTTCATAAATGCAACAAGTGGTGAAAGTAATTTACCACAGGTTTTCCCATGTTCGGAAAGGCGGTATGTGACTCGAATTGGCGGTCCTTCACTGACACTGCGAACAACGAGGTCTTCCTCAACAAGATAACGTAGTTTGTCGGAAAGGGTCCGAGAAGAGATTCCTTTGAGAAGATGTTTCATCTCATTGAATCGACGGTCCCCAGCGATGTAAAGCGTTGAGAGAATCTCGATTGTCCAACGTGAACCAAAAACATCCAATGCTTCAACGGCAGCATCAACCTCCCAAGCGATATCGAATGGACCTTGAGTAGAATGGTCTGATAAGAGTGTCCGAATCTGTCCACCAGTCTGGATTGTTTCGCTGATTTTATCGCTGATTATTCTCAATTCGGTCGGCGGTAAAATCATTGGGGGCTCGGGCATATTTACTCGGAAACAATAGATATACTTGATTTCTTTTCAACACTTAGCAACAAAACGTGTAAGCGCATGATTCATGAACGGTTTGCTGTTCGTCCAATTCATGAAGGCTGTTGAGAACGTTGCAATCGTCGGTGCGGGGAACATGGGTTCTGGAATTGCCCAGAAAAGTGCTCAAGAAGCATTCAACGTCCAAATGGTTGACCGAGAGGAACAATATGTGGCTCGTGGCCGTTCAATTATCGAGAATTTCCTGTCAGAAGCGATTGAACGCCGAATCTTTTCCCAAGCTGAAGTCGATGCGACATTGAATCGTATTACTGAAGTCATTGGGGTGGAGAATACCGCAGTTGACACTGATCTCGTTATCGAAGCAGTCTTCGAAGATTTTGACATCAAAACAGCAGTCTTTTCGACACTTGATGAAGTCTGTGGAGAAGATACAATTCTTGCATCCAATACCTCTTCATTATCAGTCAACGCTCTTGCTGAAGCGACTGGAAGACCTGACCGTTTTGTTGGTCTCCATTTCTTTTACCACCCAGCTAAGAATAGACTCATCGAAGTCATTCCTGCTGAAACGACCTCAAAGGAAACCCTTGATAGAACCGTTCAATACTGCAGAACACTCGGAAAAGTTGTCATCGTTTGCAAAGACAGACCTGGCTTCGTCGTCAATCGTTTCTTCGTTCCTTGGCTCAATGAAGCATGCCTTCTTCTTGAAGAGGGAGTTGCGAATGCAGCTCAAATCGATGCAATTTCTCGTAAAGCATTCCGAATCGGATTAGGCCCATTCGGATTAATGAATTTGACAGGTCCACCTATCGCTCTTCACTCAACTGATTATCTCGCAGAGCAACTGAACACGCCTCGATATGTTGGTGCACAGAACCTTAGAGACTTAGTTGAAAACAATGCAATGTGGCCAATTGAAGAAGATGATTCCTTTAATCCTGAACAGTATACGACTGTTTCAGAACGTCTCCTTGGCGTCGTATTTGGCGTCGCTGCACAAATTGTTGATGAAGACATTTGTTTGATGGAAGACGTAGACCGTGGGGCTAAAGTTGGACTCCGATGGGCGAAGGGTCCATTCGAACTCATGAACCGTCTCGGTGTTGCAGAAGCATATCGTATGGCTTCAGCATATCAGCAACTTGCTGGAGACACATGGAGCCTTCCTGAGTTCTTTAAACAACAAACATCCAATTGGGACTTTTCCTATGTTGATCTCCACACAGAAGATGGAATTGCAACCATTACAATTAATCGTCCAGAAGCAATGAACGCTCTGAATGAAGTCGTCGTTGAACAATTGACACAAGCAGTTCAGACTGCTAATGCAAACGATGCAGTGTCAACAATTGTTCTTGATGGTGCTGGAAAAGCCTTTGTTGCAGGAGCAGATGTCAAATTCTTTGTCGATAAAATCCGTTCAGATTCAATTCCAGACATTGAAGTCTTTACGGAGAATGGACATGTACTCTTATCTGCATTAGAAGACTCAACCAAAACAACCGTTGCACTAACTACTGGATTAGCCCTCGGTGGTGGACTTGAACTTGCTCTCGCTTGTGATTTCCGCATTGGTACAAGAAGGACTCAATTTAGATTCCCAGAGACGAGTATTGGAATTTATCCAGCACTCGGTGGAACGCAACGTCCTGCTCGTATTGCAGGAAGAGAAATTGGCCGATGGGCAGTTCTTGCAGGGAACTTCATGAACGCTCAGACTGCAACGGATGTTGGACTTGTTACTCATTTGGTCGATGTGAACGAAGTAAACGCAACCATTCAAACGATCCATTCAACTGGAAAACCAGCGAATAAATACCCTGGAACTCCATCGAATGAAAGCAGTCCAGTCGTACAGTTTGCTAAGAAATTCTATGCAGATGAAAACATGGCGACACTTCTCGCAGGTGGATGTCCTGAAGGATTTGAGGCTGGAGATAAAACAGTTGCCCGCCAACTCAAGTCACTCAAATTCACCGCACCAATTGGACTTGCTATGGCCAGTGCTCGCATTGATGCAACTGGAACTACAACGCTTTCAAAGGGACTTGAAATGGAACTTGAAGGACTGAATCAAATCTTCTCCACAGAAGATGCTTTGGAAGGATTGAGTGCTCTTATCGAAGGACGTAGAGCAACATACAAGAATGCCTAAGCCCATTTGTCACTCATTGATTGAATCGATTTGAGAACCGCTGATAGATCAATAGATTCCCCTTGTTCTTGAGCGAGGAGGATATTGTTCTCAACAGCATCAACAAGAACTTGCTCAGGTTCTTCGCCAAGCAGATCAGCAATCACTTCTTTCAGGGGCTTTGCCTTTCCTTGAAGAATAGCAATCTGTGCTCTTATTTTCTCATCATCGTCCTTTGGTGGACGCACGTTTGAACTCAAACCAACACCTCGATTTTTATTTTATTATCTGCTTCGAGCCAGTGGTCCCAAGTAACAATGTCTTGGTCAGTCCATGAAGAAAGAGGGCCAGTAACGCCAATCCGTTTTGTTGAATCCTCTCCCACCAGATTACGACTCTCTTTAACTCCAGGAGCCCCCAGAACAAGAGCACGGTCAAGGATGCCTTGAGCGACTGCGAGACTGTTCCTATCGGTTGAACTCCAATATGCATGGAATCCAGGATGGGTGTGGACCCACAAACGGAACGGAGCCATCATACCTACAGGTGGGCGTAACGGGACTCTCCCAGGTGACCCCCAATCGATTTGGATTGCCCCATTCGCATCGATGAGTACGGATGTTTCAAGCCCTGCAATCAATGAAAGGTTGTACACCAAATCCCACCGTCCATGCTCAGCAGCTCGCCTTTGAACGAGAAGAAGTTCCTCAGTCTCAACCGCCTTCGCTTCGGCTTGAAGACAAGCAGCCATCCAATGTTCGAATGTCAATCCCATTTCCTCAAGTTTTGTTACTGGAATCAAGCCATCACCTCTGGGAATTTGAGTTCTCCAAACATGATGCTACCCATTCGTTCTTTCAAAACGGGTTGATTTCGTAATTGCCCAATGAGCCATGTCGCACCAGCAGCGGCAGCATTGACGTAGCCAAATTGAATGTTTCCAGCCTCGAGTGCTCCCTTAATTTGACAACTTGCAGGTTCATGGTCTGGTGTCATCATTGTTACTAATTCCGTATGAGATTCACTTGTGAAGAACACGTGCCCATCCCCTGTAGACCTCATATCAATCCACGGAACTGTAGAAGCATGGACCAATCGCCTAGGAAGGGGGCGATCGACACCTATGAGGACAAAATCAAACCCTTCAAGTTGTTCTGCGCTTCTCAGATTCTCAGGAAAAGAATGACATGTTACATATTCAAAATCAGTAAATCGTTGAGCAAGCACTTCTGTCTTTGCTTTGCCAATATCGGACTTTGTAAACCGTTGATGTCCAAGATTTGTGGCCTCGACAATATCTCCATCCATGAGCGTAATTGTGCATGTTCTCTGAATTCGTTCAAGTGCTGGAGCGAGAAGTTCGATGGTCATGCCACCAATTCCACCAACACCTACGAGCAATATATTCGGGTTCCCCTGTTGTTCCATGAACAGTTCAATCTTCGACTGTTTATGAACCGAAATCTAATTTTGAATCAATGGAAGTTTTTTCGTTGGCGGTGCAATACCCAAATCTTCAGGGAAAAACATCTCTGGATCAGGAAGAGGGATTGGAACAATCTCTCGACCGATAAGGGCCACACGACTCGGACGACTTTCTGATAGAACTCGACGATCAACCTGTGGTGCAAGTTCATTTGAAAAGTTGAGAATGTCTTCATGACTTGGCATGTTTTCCATAGAGAGGTTTTCTCTGCTATGGCCAACGTAAACGTAGCCCTTCGCCTCAATCCAATCTGGATCTGCACGGTTATCAAGGGCAGCAAATTGCTTGATGTGTTCTGAAGACATATTGATCCCCTTCATCATTGTATGTCGACATACGATTCGTGTATCGAGGCTTGGTAGCAAGTCGATGGTTTTCTCAAATTGATCCCACGCACCATTCCCCCATTTTGGTCGACAGACCTCATCGAACACTTGCTTATTTGGAGCATCAACTGAAACATAGAGTTGAGTTGGAAGCGTATCCAATTTCTCTAACACCTTTGGAAGCGTTCCATTGGTAACAAGCATTGTTGTCATTCCATGCTTATGACACAGTTCCATGTATTCACCAAGTTTGGTGTAGAGGGTTGGCTCTCCATTGAGAGAAATTGCAACATGTTTCGGGTCCTGAGCTTCCTTGAATTTTTCAGGAGTTACCTTGTCATTTCCACCAAAGCCAGAGAGCAATCGTCGCTGTGCCCGTACACTCTCGTAGAGGAGTTCAAGCGGATCTTGGTCGGTTAATTCAAGCGTATCCATGTGTGGTTCTCGCCAGCAGTATGTGCAAGCAAGATTGCATTGATCTACAACAGGAGACATCTGCATGCATGTATGGCTCTTTACTCCATAGAATGTCCCTTTGTAACAGGAACGATCACGGAGAAGTGATTCTTTTGTCCAATGGCATGTCTTCACGCCACCATGTTCTCCAACAATGTGGTAACGTTGCTTTTGCAATTTGGCTTTCAATCCTGGATCCATACCCATGTCGATTACTCCTAGAGCCGACTTCTTCGGTTGAGTTACCTCGATTGAGAACGGCTCGGATATGCAAGCCTCGTCCTCTTCTCACTTGAAGAAAACGGTCATCGGCGAAGTAATGGTAAGAGGGCATTTGCAGCCTTCTCAGCAGCATTTGCAACATCATCAAGTCGTTGCAAGACACGATACATGTGCATTGCAGCCAGTGGTTCATCATCACCGTTGGTGAAGACATATGCTGCGGCCTTTGCTTCAACACCATCTGCTTCGTGTTCAATGAGATTGACTTCACGAATCAATGCATAGACTTCATCGACTCCAGCCTTCGTTCTGCCGCTGATGTGGTATTGACGTAAAGCCTCAATCAGATCTTCATACTTAGCCACTGTTTGAGAAACAATCTCAGCCATTTCAACCAAATTCTCTCGTGCAGTTTCATCTTCCATGAGTGGGCGGAAGGAGAGTTGTTCTGCTACGTTTTGTGCGTAATCAGCAATTCTGTCCTGGCGACTTACCATGTAGAGGAATGAATCTGAGTCGGCAGCGATACCAAATCTCAGGTCTTGACTTGCGAGTTCTCGAATCTCAGACTTAATTTTGTCAGCAGTAAATTCTGACTCAACAGTCTCTTCGATTTCTTGACTTGCATCTTCACCAGCACTCGCTTTCTTGACAGCAGCAACCATTTTCACGACGGTTAATTCAACGGCTTCTGCATGCTTGTGGAACAGATCGAATGGAGTTGGCCCATCCTCCTTTGAACTTCCAGCATCGGAAAGGGCTTCTTCGACATAAATTTCATTGTCACGAGTTTTCCACATTGCATAGCCGACAGTCATGAAGGCAATTGGAAGAAGAATAATCATTTTGAGATTATCTCCGCCTGATGCGATGTAAATTGTAGCAGCACCAAAAGCAGCGACTGGAACACTCGCAACCCAAGAAGCAGCAATCTTTCCAAAGACTCTGAAATCCACAGCCTTGGCTCCACCTGCTAATCCTACGCCTACAACGGCACCAACAAGAGTGTGTGTTGTCGATACTGGGACTGCAAGGAAGGGCATAGAGAAGATGAGAATTGTTGTTGCAGCTCCAAATTCAGCAGCGAAACCACGTGTTGGAGTAATGTCTGTGATCTTCTTTCCAATCGTTTCCATGACTCTCCAACCCCATGTCATCACACCAATAGCAATACCAGCAGAACCGAGAAGAACAAGCCAGAGAGGAATGTCAGCACTTTCCATCAATTGGCCACCATCTTTGGAGAGAACCTGCCATACTGCAGCCATTGGCCCAATTGCATTGGAACGATCGTTTGCACCGTGTGCAAACGCTACGTATGCTGCTGTGATAATCTGTAGCCAAACGAAAATTCGTTCAACACCACGAAAACCATTTCTCTCTTCTTTGATATCGATTCTCTTGAGAATAAGGAAGAGACAGAAAGATGCAATTGCGCCGATTACAGCAGCGAGCATAAG
>QXYA01000144.1 GCA_009887135.1 Candidatus Poseidoniales archaeon | reverse complement strand
AACACCTACGATGTTCATCTCTTGTTCCATATCGCTCAGAGAATCGGTATTGAGATCAATTGTGAGTGAGGTTCCATCAGCGATGTATTCTCCGCCTTCGTCGAAATCGATGTAGGTAATCTCTCCAGATACCTTGTAGGATCCAACACCACCCATTCCTGCTGGACTGTCTGTTCCTGCAGCTATTGTGAAGAAATAAAGTGGGAAAATGAGGAGGAAAAATGCAACACATGCTGTCTGAATCTGAAGGTCTCGATCAACTTTGATGTTATCAATGAAGCCCATTTTCTTGTCCTCCTGTTGCAATCCAAGGGGTGGAGACCTCTATGTATTTCGGTTAGATGTGAATTATTCTTCTTCCAAATCACTACTGGATAACCAAGGAGCAGGTGCTTCGTAAGGCCACGCTCCTTTCGCAGTATTGAAGCCTAGTGCTGTGAACGATTTACGTGATTTCTTCCACGTTGGAAGGAGATATCCAATCTTCGATCGTTCTCCAAACGTCCATCGCCATGGACATCTTGGTAATCGAGAAACCCAATGTTGTAAGAGATGTTGAATTTGAGGATGTCCAGGACCACCTGGAAGAATCCAAGATGTGAGATGAACTGCTCCTGCAGAACCACGTACTTCCGACCAAGTTGTCAATTCTAATCCAGTAAGTGGGCCATCCAAAACTCGCAAACCAAGTGTTCGAGCAGTTTGAGCCATAGGCATAATGATTGCAAAGCGATCGACAAGGCGAGAGCCTTCATGTCGTTCAAGTTTCCAACCCTTCTCTTCGCATAGTGTTCGAAGAGATCGGATGCATTCGACTGGTGTAACACTCAGTTCGAAATCAAGCGTATTGCGTCGCACCATGCTTAGCGCACTAAGCAATATGGCAAGAACCATGCGACGCGATGTTACGCTGCGCGAATCTCATCTTAGGATGAGATGACTTCCTCTTGTTGAGTTCCACGCAACGCTTAGAGAATCTCTCGATGCCTTCGGCATCAAGGACCAGGAGCGATGGTTTGTATTGTACTCAACCGAATAGGGAGCCAAGACCTTCGAAGCCGCCTGCTTCTTCTTCCTCTTCCTCTGCTTCTTCAGCAGCGGCAGGGGCGTCAGCAGCAGCAGCCGGTGCAGCAGCAGCAGCTGGTGCGGCGACCGCTTGGGTCATTGCTTCAGCGATGTCGACACCAGCGAGTGAAGCAACAAGTGCCTTAACTCGGGAAGCATCTACATCTACACCAGCAGCTTTCAGAGTAGCTGTGATGTTGTCTTCGGTCATTTCTTTTTCAGCAGCGTGCAGTAGCATAGCAGCATAAACGTATTCCATTTCATTTCACCTCAATATTTTGTGTTGTGTTCAGCCGAAAAGATCTCCAAGGCCGGCAAAGCCGCCCCCTTCTTCCTCTTCTTCCTCTTCTTCTTCTGCCTCGGCTGGGGCTTCAGACGCACTTTCAACGGCGGCAGCAGCTTCGGTTGCTGCTGAAGCAGCAGCACCGAGCATTGCGACCAATTCGTCGTCAAGGGCGGAGGAATCTAGAGAGCCTGCAATACCAACGGCACTGCGATGGGCTCTTCCAATCAAGTGAGGCAGGGTTTCAGCGGTTGCGATCGCTGCCTCAAGTGCAACAGCAAGCGCTTCTCTGCTTGCTTTAGCGAGTAATGTTGGCATGGTTTGTGATGTAAACCATGTAATGTTGCATGCGAGGTTGAATCCGCCTGCAGCCATTCCAATCAAGTCCTGTCCGAACTGCTCGTAATCGATATCGAGTGTCGATGGTGAGAAAACAACACCATCTTCGTAGGTTCCACAAAGACGTAGACCTGTAACAATTGGCTTGATTCCGATTTGTCCAAGGAGCATACCAAGATCGCCTTCGAAGACTTCTCCAGCCTTGAGTGCAACGTGACGCTTCTGAATCTGGACGGTACCGCCCATGATTTTAGCAGGAATTCCAACGGTGTTCAATTCACCAACGATAGGGCCAGGTGGCATACCAGTGTCTTGCTTTTCGACAACAATGTCTTCTGAAGCAATATCACCAGGCTTAGCAGCACGGCCAGCTTCTGTTTTCTTGAGTTCTGAAAAGACCTCAAAGGAATTGTACTCTGCGGTGGAAACAAGAGCAGGTTGAATTGCTCCATCAAAAAGTTGTTCAAGAACATCGAGGTCTTTGCCAGCTTGTTCCCAGGCGATACGCATCAATCGCTTCTTTGCAACACGAATTTTCATGTTACTTCGTAGGTTGTTACGCATTCCAATCATTGAATCGGCAGGAACGCCGTGAATATCGATGACTGCAAGTGTTTCCCCATTGTTGAGGACTTCAACGAGATCGTTGACAGTATTACGCTTCCAACTCATGACCTTTGGAATCACAGTTCCACCTCCACTCGAGTTGAAGGGCCCATAGTTGTCTTGATGAAGAGGGAACGGATGTTACCTGCTCCTCGTTCGAGACGACCAACGACACGGTTGTAAACTTCCATAGCGTTAGCGAGGAGTTCCTCTTGTGTCTGACCAACAGTTCCAATGGTTGAGTGGAAGGTCATCTTGTCGCCAGATTTGACAACAACAGTTGTTTTCAGACCAGTTGCGATAGCCGCTGGATCAAGTGTTGGAGGTACTGGACGTGGCATTTTTCCTCGTGGACCGAGAACTGTACCGAGATATCGTCCAATGAGTCCCATGTGTGGAACTTCTGAAAGGAAAAAGTCAAATTGATTTCCGATCTTCTTTGCATGGCCTTTGTTACCACCAAGTTCTTCGATTTCAGGTGGAGTAATGACGTGAATACCCGCTTCACGAGCACGAGTTGCAGCTTCACCAGCGGCGAACATTGCGATGCGGACATCACGGCCACGGCCGGATGGAAGACGAACTTCTTCCTTGATACGGTTAGTTGGGTTCTTCAAATCGACATCCTTGATTGTAAATTGGATGTCTATTGATTCAACGAATTTACGCTCTGGAGCGTTTTCGATGGCTTCTTTGATGGCGTTATTGATATTTTCTTCCATAGTATTTCACCTCTGCAGTCGGCGAGGTTTTCACCTCTCCTGCGGTTCGTGATTTGTTCAGTTAAATCGCTCGTCCCATTCTCCTTTGCTAATGATTTCGAGGGCTTCAACTGCCCAATGACCGTCGACTTTGACACGCATTGAGACACAAGTTCCGATGATTTCTCGGGTTTGTGCCTTCAGGTCAGATCCGGTCAAGTGGCCGAGACCTGCTTTCTCGCGAGCAACTTCCATTGCTTTTTCGAGAGGCAAATCTTCGACAGCGGCGTCGAGACTACCATTGCATTTTTGGACACCTAAGGCTTTGATTATTAGCTTCGAGGTCCATGGCTTTGGCATTCTTACAACTCCTTCCTTACGAACGTAGGTAACCTTGCGACCAAACTCCCCTATTTAATCGCGCCGCGCCATATGTTACTCTGGTAGTGTTGGAATTGTTCTCTCTTTCGTCAAAACATTGTACCACTTCTCTTAATATGGAAACGGTCAACGGGAACTTATGTCGCACTTTACGCGTATCGCTAGTATCCTCATGGTTGCCATGCTTCTTTCGATGATACCACCTATTGACGCAAACAACAATGGTAAGATTGGGCAGAGCAGTAGTGGCTGTAATTGTCACAATACAGATGCAATGATTGTGCCTTCAATGACTGGGTTGCCATCCAGCTACAGCCCTGGTGCGACCTACACGTTGACATGGTCGTCGAGTAGTATGACAACAACAGGCCAAGGTGGATTCAATCTTGATGCATCGGCAGGAACATGGTCAAACCTCGGCTCTCTGGTTAAATCACTCAACGGTGAACTAACACATAGCAGTGACGGGGCTCGTTCGTGGAGTGCTGACTGGACTGCTCCTGCAATCGGAACAGGCGATGTTACATTCTCTCTCGCAGTCTTGTTTGCAAACGCAAACTCTCAGAACTCAGGCGATAATTGGGGTACAAATCAATTCGCTGTACCAGAAGGCGCCCCTCCACCAAACACGCCTCCAACAGTCTCCAATCTCGGTTTAACGCCTAACGGAGATGTTACATCTGCTCAATCCTTTACAGTCAGTTACACATTCGATGATAACGACGGTGATCAGGAAGGTCCAACGCAGATTCGTTGGTTTATTGATGGAAACCCTGCCCCAGCTCACAACGATGCGAAGACAATTATTGGCTCCTCAACCTCCGTAGGTGAAGTATGGACTGTAGAAGTTACACCTCATGATGGAACAGAACTCGGGCCAATTGCACAGTGTCCGGATTCTGCTACAATCGTCGATGCGGATTCAGATAATGATGGAACTCCAGATGGACAAGATGCTTTTCCGAACGACCCTACTGAAACGACAGATTCGGACAATGATGGTACGGGAGACAATGCGGACGCATTTCCAAACGACTCTACTGAAACCGTCGATACAGACGGTGATGGCACTGGAGACAACGCTGATGCATTCCCCAATGACGCTACTGAAACCGTCGATACAGATGGCGATGGCACTGGAGACAACGCTGACGCCTTCCCAACAGACCCTAACGAAATAGCGGATACTGATGGCGATACTGTTGGCGATAACGCAGATGCCTTCCCGAACGACCCTAGTGAAACAACAGATTCTGATGGAGACACTGTCGGCGACAATGCGGACGCATTCCCGAACGACCCTACTGAAACAACAGATACTGATGGCGACACTGTCGGAGATAACACTGACGTTTTCCCAGACGATCCGACTGAATCTGTAGACACTGATAACGATGGATTTGGCGATAACGGAGACTGGGCCCCTAATGACCCGACTGAATCCGCAGATACTGATGGCGATAGTGTTGGTGATAATGCTGACGTGTTTCCTACAGATGCAACTGAATCGAGCGATGCTGACCAAGACATGATTGGAGATAACGCTGATACTGATGATGACAATGATGGCTTGTTGGATACTGAGGAAGCAACACTTGGTACAGATCCTTTCGATGAAGACACCGATGGTGATGATGTAAACGACAAGGAAGATGCATTGCCGCTCGATGCAAGTGAAACACTCGACTTCGACCAAGATGGAACGGGAGATAACGCAGATACTGACGATGATAACGATGGCTTGAGCGATATGGATGAACTCACAAAGGGTACTGATCGATTCGATACAGATTCTGATGACGATACTGTGCTGGATGGTGCTGATGCGTTCCCACTGGATGCAACGGAGACAACAGATTCTGATGCTGACGGTGTTGGCGATAACGCCGATGTATTCCCAAACGATGCAAACGAAACATTGGATTCTGATTCAGATGGTGTTGGAAACAATGCTGATGCCTTCCCTGAAGATGCAACTGAAACCTTAGACAGTGACGGTGATGGTGTTGGTGACAATGAACAGAAAGCCCAGGAAGACGAAGATGCTGCTCAGATGCAATTGATGATTATCATCGGTGTTGGCCTGGTTCTGGCCGTTCTCGGAGCTGTCTTGTTCATGCGCCGAAAAGGTGGAGAAGAACCTGCAGCAAAGGAAGCAGTTTCATTGCCATCAATGGAACCACTCGCATCCTCTCAACCATTATACCCGACTCAAAGCCACGAACCCGTTCAACCGATTCAACCAGTAGTTGCAGAACCAACTGTTGCAAATCAGTGGACGGATGAATCTGGCCACACATGGCGACAAATGAGCGATGGTTCCAGCCTTTGGTGGAACGGAAGCGATTGGCAAAAGGTATAGGATTCCCCTGATAAAATCTAAGAGAGAGGCTCTCTTGGTCACTCTATGCCCATTATCCAACTTGATGATTTGAGCCG
>QXYA01000143.1 GCA_009887135.1 Candidatus Poseidoniales archaeon | reverse complement strand
GGACCGCCTGGACCAAAGAAAGGTGGAGGACCGCCTGGACCAAAGAAGTCAGGACCACCGGGCGGAGGGCCACCCAAAGGAGGTCCATCCGGACCTAAACGTGGCCCGCCTCGATGAAGGGCGTTTGTATGAACCACAATCTCAATGAATTCGGAGGAATTCATTTCTCCGGAAAACTACGCCCTTCCCAAGTTGCAGCCGTATCAGTAATAGAACCTGAGTTAGATTTGGAAGGGAAGCATTTACACATTGTCGCACCTCCTGGATCAGGGAAAACAGTACTTGGATTATATGTCTGGTCAGACCTTGTCCGAAAACCTACGCTGGTTCTATCTCCCAATTCAGCAATTCAAGCGCAATGGGCTGCACGTACATCGTTGTTCGAACTTGATGGAAAAGAAGATTTAATCAGTACTGATTCGAAAAATCCAGGCCTATTGACTTCCTTAACTTATCAATCGATCACTATGCCAAAGAAAGGTGGAGATGACTTAGATGAAAGTGCTCTTCAGTTGTGGAATTTAAATCTCATCGAAAAAGGAGAAGCAGATAGCAGTGAATCGGCCGAAGCATGGATTTTAGATTTGAAGGTTAAGAATCCAGATTATTATAAATCACGCCTATCGGTCTATAGGAAAAAGGTACGAGATGACCTAGCACAACATGGCAACGCCATGTGGACATTACACGACTCCTCAAGAGAGACACTTATGCGTCTAAAGGAGATTGGCATTGGATTGATTATTCTTGATGAATGCCATCACATGCTACATCATTGGGGCAGAGTGCTTGCAGAAGTACGAGAATTCTTTGATGATCCAATCGTTTTGGGACTAACTGCAACCCCTCCGGACTATTCTCAAATTGATGAAGAAGATGCGAAGCGGTATCAAGAGTTCTTTGGCGAAATTGACTATGAAGTCCCTGTACCCGCTCTTGTACGAGATTCTAACCTTGCACCTTACCAAGACCTGTGTTACTTCGTCCGTCCTGAAAATAAGGAATTGGAGTATATTTCAACCGTTGATGATGAATTCGACCAACTCCTATCGGAAGTTCAGAGGCCAACTGAAGACGAAAAAAGAGTACCTGAACTTCAACGATGGATTTTCGACGTACTCGATAAGCGAATCTTGCCTGGAGGGAAAAGCGTCACTTGGCAAAAATTCCATACCAAAAACTCCGATTTTGCCGATGCTGCCCGGATTTATTTGACAAAAAACCAGATTAAATTACCTCAAGGAGTCCCTAGCCCTCCGACGGATTTGCTGAATTCAGGCCTCAACAAGCTCTCATACTTACGTCCGGTTTTGGACCGATACGTTCGTCATGGACTTCGCCGTTCTGAATCAACCGAAGATCATCGGCGAGGAGAAGATCTCACAAAGCGCTTGAGGCTCTTGGGGATTCAAATTACCGAAACTGGTTCAAGGCCATGTGCTTCTCCAGTTGGGCGTATTATGGCCTATTCATCTTCTAAGGTCAAGGCCATTTCAGATATCATTACCACTGAAATGCAATCCTTGGGACCAGATATTCGTGCTGTAGTTATCACCGACTTCGAGAAAACCTCTGCAACAACTCTGGTCGAGGGAGTTCTCGATGAAGAGGCGGGAGGTGCTGTTGCAGCATTTAGAGCATTAGTGAATTGTTCTTCTGGCGATCTGCTCGATCCTATGTTGATGACTGGAAGTACCGTTCTTGTTGATGATGATTTAGCGGAACGTTTCCTCGAGGCAGCCCGAGCATGGATTGCAGAAAGAGATCTCAAAATCGTACTTTCAGACAACCAAAAAGGCCGTTATCATGAAATTGTAGGGAAAGGGAAGGATTGGATTCCTCGATATTATTCGATGATGATTACAGAATTTTTCCAAAATGGTTTGACAAAATGCCTTATTGGAACGAGAGGACTCTTAGGAGAAGGTTGGGATGCTTCGAAAATTAACGTACTCATTGACTTGACAACTGTCACAACCAGTATGAGCATTAACCAACTTAGGGGACGTTCTATTCGCTTAGACAAGGAATGGCCGGAGAAGGTTGCAAACAATTGGGACATTGTATGCTTAGCCGAAGAATTCACCAACGGTTTTGCTGATTATAATCGATTCAAGAAGAAGCACAAGCAATTGTACGGTGTCTGTGATGATGGTGCTATTGAGAAAGGCGTTGGTCACGTACACGCAGCCTTTACCGAAGCACAGCCTGAAGGAATAAGCGAAGGCATGGCATTGTTCAATGAGGAGATGCTTAGGAGATCACGTAACAGAATTCGAAGTCGAGAGTTATGGGGTATAGGGCAGCCATTCTCTGCACTGCCAACACAAGCAGTTGAAACAAAGTGTGCTACAGGATTTGCAGGAGGATTTAATTTTGGGGTTAGAAAAAGCCCCTGGACTGATGAATCTTTGATTCAGGCAATTGCAGATGCGATCTCAAACAGCCTCATCCATACAGGCCACATCTCCGCAAATTGTCGAACATCTGGTGGTGACAGAGGAGGTGGATGGCTTCGAGTACATCTAAACAATAGCACAGAAGAAGAAGCTGCAATATTCACTGAAGCACTTGAAGAGGTCCTCGGGCGACTAGAAAAGCCGCGGTATGTCATTTCCAGATCTTCGCGCTTCTTTGAAGAAACTTGGCTTACAAAACTTCTTCCTGAAGTATTAGCGAAGTACATGAGACCAATAAAAAGTCAACTCGTAATGTATCATTCAGTCCCTAAAATCCTAGCAGGTAAGGCTGACGATGCCGAGGTGTTCCTCAAATATTGGGAAGAATTTGTCAGCCCTGCAGAGTTATTTTACGCACATAGTAAGGAAGGAAAACAGAAATTAGAGTTCATCCGACAGTTAGACCGGACTCCAAAGAACTCTCTCCACAGAAAGGAAATCTTCCTATGAGCAACTGGGACAAGTAAGGCCACTACCCTTACATGACTCACAGAATCGCTCTCTACACTGATAACATCGGAAATCAAAGGCAGAAATAGATTTTGAACAGTTCGAGCCTGCACATATGTCATCAGACTTGGCTTCATTTTTTGCTACTCCTTCTGAAACATTATCCCAGAAACTATAGTCAACTGATTGAGATGAAACTTCTGCGGTATCTTGAATACTCAATCCGAGGGTTGACATAACAGACTGATTGTTGAAAAATGGCTTTGCAGCCTTTTCACCAACGTTGAATAAACTCGAATAAGCTTTGATTGCTTCGTCTACTGTAGTTACTGTCACTCCACTGGAATGTATTTTAGCAATTATTGATCTATAGTGATAAGTTCCGTAATCAATCGGCGTTCTATTATTTGTTGTTCTTGGCATTTGATTGGCCGGCGTGATTGTCATAATCCCGAGCATTACAAGTATTTGTGCAAATAATGCAAAACCAACAAAAATGGCTAATATAAGCCATAATCCCGGATGAACGGGATCACGAAAGGTTTGAATCATGAATCCTATAAATAAAGTAAAAAGGACTATGCTTGAAAAGTTTATTTTTACAGGCATATTATCACGAGATGTGGCTAGGCGCTGTCCCCGAGCGCCGTCGCCGATTGTTTCTATGGCCTCGATTCGAGAAATGTCACAGTCCTAAGACTCCATTGGGGACGATTTTACTTACTTGCAAGCAGTCTATAAATAATCAGTCTCTGACAACCATTCTAATGCTTGGTTCACTCTTTCCTGCGAGTTTCTCATATTGAGAACTATCAATCGGAATACCAAGTTTAGTTAGCAATGTTAAATGCGCTCTTGAATAGATTGATTTAGAATTATTATTGTCTATAATTGATATGAACTTTGGCTCATTGTGCCATATACCATCATCATCCATTATACCCGAGATTCGAACCCAATAATGCTCTCTTTGTTTTAGGTTCTCTGATAATTTCTCCATCCCTAGATCCTTTAGAATTTTTACTACCTTCGCCCTCGTGATGGATTCAGGGCAAATGAACAGAACTCTTTCACCATCTGAAAAAAGAGCACCATAGCCTAGATTCTCCACCTCGATTAGATTGTTTAACCGTTCAAAGCATTCAGCATCTGTCCCCCATGAGTAAGGTGTCCAAAAGAGGAGTGCACTTCTATCCTTAGTCCCAGGTAAGTGATTACTAACCTCCATAATATAGGAGTGTTCATGTTCAACAACGGTTTGTCTTTTTTCTTTTACTGGTGCTTTGACAATTGCCTTCGCTTTCTTTGGGATGATAACAGCATGCTCGATCTTAGGTATTTGTTCTAGAAGTCTTTTCAGGGGCATATCAAAATGATTCGTATCTATGCTTGTGCATTGAAAACCAGTTTTTCCATGAATAGATCCTGGTAAACGAATGATTCTACGAGTGTCTGCAGTGATTCGTTCATCGACTTCAAAACCTTGCTCCAAGACTCGTGAAAGTAATTCTTTACGCTCATTTCGAACCGTTTCCTCTCGTTCTTTCGGATTAGGGATTGCAAATTTATTACGGTCTGTATCTTTGTAGATGAGATGAAATCCCTTACTTCCAGAGAATGTAGCATTAACAAATTCAACCGATTCATTCTCCATAACAAAGGCGTGAAGACCTTTTGCAACGTTCTTGGCCTTTTCCAAATTTTTCAAACTCAATGGAGCTACATCAATGTCAAAGACAATCAGATGATCAATGAGGATTGGATAGGAAGCTTCAGTATCACGCAGACGAGGCAATTCTATTGGATTCAACCATGAAGATGTTGAGACATACAAATCACTTGGGAAGTTCTTCCCAATGGCTTTCATTAATGTTTCATGATTCCTTATTCGTCTCTTGGAAGTCACCCATCGGCCTTCGAAGGTTCTCCATCGGAACTGATGTTGACTTGGCTTTGAGAGCCAATCGAGATGTATCGTATTCGACTTGTAATGCGCAATAATCTGCTCATTCCAAGTTGATTCCATGGGAACCCTCAGCGTAGACCTGCTGCTTTGAGGGATTCAAGTAACACTGCTCCGAGTTCGGATGGATCACGAGCGCAAGCAATGCCTGCTGCCTCAAATGCTTCGAATTTCTCTTCTGCAGTTCCCTTTCCGCCAGAAATGATTGCTCCGGCGTGTCCCATTCGCTTACCTGGTGGTGCAGTTGCACCAGCAACGAAACCAACGATTGGTTTTGTGACATTCTCTTTTGCCCAAGCAGCTGCTTCTTGTTCTGCATTTCCACCGATTTCGCCAATCATAACGATGGCTTCAGTTTGAGAATCTGCTTCAAATGCAGCAAGGCATTCGATAAATCCAGTACCGTTAACAGGATCTCCTCCAATACCAACGCATGTAGATTGGCCTTCTCCGATGCTCATTGTTTGAGCAACTGCTTCGTAGGTTAAAGTCCCTGATTTAGAGACAATCCCTATTCTTCCTTTTGCATGGATATGCCCAGGCATGATTCCGATTTTTGCACCGCCACCATCGCCTGGAGTAATGATTCCAGGACAATTAGGACCAATAAGTCGAACACCTGGTCGGTTTTCGACAAACGCTACAGCCTTGACCATATCGAGAGTTGGAATACCTTCCGTGATACAAACAACGACGCCTTCCCCTTTGATTTGATCAAAGGCATCAGCGGCTTCCATAATGGCTTCTGCTGCAAACGGAGGCGGTACGTAAATGACTGTAGCATGGGCATCTGTTGTTTCAATTGCCTCAAACATAGAATCCCAAACAGGATATGCATTTCCTTGTAGATCTACTGTTTGCCCGCCTTTTCCGGGTGTGCATCCACCAACAATATTGGTACCGTATTCAACCATCTTGTCAGCGTGGAACATTCCTTGCTTTCCTGTTATTCCTTGTACCAGTACCTTTGCGTCTTCTTCAATCCAAATAGCCATCACACATCACCTCCGATGAGTTCTACAATCTTTTGAGCACCTTCAGCAAGATCATCAGCAGGATGTATGTTGAGAGTTGAAGAGGCTAGGATTGCCTTACCTTCATCGACGTTAGTTCCTGCGAGTCTGACAACAAGAGGAACGGTTAGTCCAAGAGATTCAGTAGCAGCAATTACACCTCGAGCAATGATATCACAACGCATAATACCACCAAAAATGTTTACGAGAATTCCTTTCACATTTGGATCTTCAAGGATGATTGAAAAGGCTGTTTTAACTTGCTCTTCGTTTGCTCCACCACCTACATCAAGGAAATTTGCAGGTTCTCCTCCGTAGAGTTTGATGACATCCATCGTTGCCATAGCCAGTCCTGCCCCGTTGACCAAACATCCGATGTTTCCATCGAGTTTAACGTAGGAAAGCCCAGTTTCCTTAGCACGGATTTCAACATCCTCTTCCTCAGAAAGGTCTCGAATGTCATCCCATGATTTATGCCTAAATTCTGCATTCTCATCAAAACTAACCTTCGCATCGAGTGCAATCATTTCATCATCAGAAGAACGGACAAGTGGATTAATCTCAACCATTGCACAATCTTCCTTGAGGAACAGCGAATACAATGCCTTCAACATCTTTCCAAAGGATTTGTGAGCAGCACCTTGGAGTCCAAGAGCGAGACCAAGATCTCTAATTTGATAGCCCAGTAGACCTGCATTAGGGTCAATGTTCAGTTTATGCAGAAGTTCTGGAGTTTCCTCGGCAACCTCTTCGATATCCATTCCACCTTCAGTCGATGCCATGACCAGAACTGATTTTTGTTCACGGTCCACAAGCAAAGCAAGGTAGTATTCGTGAGCAATGTCGCAACCAGATTCGACGTACAAATGGTTCACAAGTTTACCTTCTTCACCTGTTTGTTTTGTCACCAAAATATTACCAAGAATATTTTCTGAATACGTTCCAACATCATCTTTTGAAAAAGCGATTTTAACTCCGCCTTCCATTACCAAGTCTCGACTACCAGGAGAGTAAAGATTCCCTTTTCCTCTCCCTCCTGCATGGATTTGAGATTTGACTGCAACAACTTTCGATTGAAGATGATCGTATGCGTCGAGTGCTTCTGATACGGACGTACAGTGAACGCCTTCAACGACTTTTACGCCATGTTGCTTGAACAACGCTTTTCCTTGATATTCGTGGATATTCATACTATCACTGATACCTGCGAATGGAAGAACGTCTTTGAACTGTGCGGAAAGGTTTCCTTGTAATTACAACGACGAAAGGGTACAACTTCAAATGCCAAAACATTGCCCCAAAGCCATGCAAGTCGTGGTTTTAGCAGGAGGTTTTGGAACTCGGCTGCGTCCATGGACATATGGCATTCCAAAACCAATCCTTCCAATGTTGGACAAAACGTTACTTGAACACGTCGTTGAAGTCATGCCAAGCGACAAAGTCGACGAAGTCATAGTAGCTGGCGGATACAAAATCGATATGATTGAGCAGTATTTCAAAGATAACGAAGTCCCATTCGATGTGCGAATCGTAACAGAGAGTGAACCCCTAGGTACCGGAGGAGCTCTTGGGAATTGCCGAGATATCATCTCAGGAACTTTTGCATGCCTAAATGGTGACATCATCTCATCACTCAATATGCAAAAGGGAATCGAACTGCAAGAAAAGAACGGAGGTGTTGGAACACTTGCACTATGGGAAGTTGAGGATCCAACCCGTTTTGGAATTGTTGGAATTGATGAACATGATAGGATTACTCAATTCAAAGAAAAGCCGAAACAAGAAGAAGTATTTTCCAATTTGATTAATGCAGGATCATATCTTTTCGAAGACGATATCTTTTCATACATTCCTAAAGGGAAATGTTCTCTTGAACGAGAGGTGTTTCCAGTTTTGGCTGAAGAGAATGAATTGAATGGCTATGCATTTGAAGGATATTTTATTGATGCAGGAACACCTGAAAGTTGGTCTGCTGGAGTCCAAGCGTGTATTGCAAACCAGCGATGGAAATCAGGGGTCAGAAAAGGAAGTAATTGGCATGCTGATTCATCTGTCCAAATCGGGAAAAATTGTAAGGTCGAACATACCATGCTCGCTAAAAAAACACAAATCAATGATTCCATTTTATCGAGATGTAGTTTACTTGAAGGCGTCCAAATTAAAGAAAAATCAATACTATACAATACAATGGTGGGCAGAGATACGACCATTGGAAAGAATTGCCATCTGAACAATGTTGTAGTCGACCACAATTCTGTGATACCCGATGGTACTGTTCTTGATGACACACAATGGCCAATTAAATGAACCATGTGTGGAAGGACTCAAGAAGAACAATACCCACGCATCACTATGCAGCCACTAATTGTTGTCAATTTCAAAACATACGCATCTGCGTTAGGGTTGAACGCTGTGAATTTAGCAAAGGCCATGGAGAGTGCTTCTAAAGACCATGTTCGCATGGTTGCAGTTGTTTCCGCTTTTGATCTAAGTTCAGTTGTAAAAGCAGCACCTTCACTCGAAGTTTGGACCCAACATCTAGATCCTGTTGGATTTGGCTCCAATACGGGATGGTTACAACCAGATAACGCTATAGAACATGGCGCTACAGGAACTATTATCAATCATGCTGAACATAAATCGGAACATTCTAAAATCAAAAAACTGATTCAAACACTTCCTGGAGAGTTCCCGGTTTGTGCCTGTGCTATTGATGTAAATGAAGCACAGTCTCTTGCAAAGATGAATCCAACATTCATTGCAGTAGAGCCTCCACAACTTATTGGTGGAGACATCTCTGTAACATCAGCAGATCCAGCTATCGTCCAAGATACTGTAAAGGCTGTCCAAGACATTAATCCTAACGTCCGTGTCCTTTGTGGAGCGGGCGTGAAAGATGGCAATGATGTGCGAACTGCGGTGGAATTAGGCGCCCATGGAGTGCTTTTGGCATCAGGTGTTACGAAAGCGACAGATGTTGATATGGTACTGAAAGACCTTGTCAATGGATTGAAGTGAATTAGAAGGTTTTTTCATGGCTCGGAAATCCAATAAATCGAAGCGAGTAAGAATCGCTCATGAGTTATCGAAACGTCGAAGAAAGGTCATTGAGAAAGCTCTTGCAGAACATAAATCGGAAGATCGAACTGAATGGGACCGAAACGCAGAATGGACCGATTACAAGTTCTATCGAAAGACCATCAAGCGAGGTACAATTCGTACAATCGACCTCCCATTGCTCGAAGTTAGCCTTGGGGATCCATGGGCAACACCTGTGACCATCATCCATGGAAGTAGGCCAGGTCCAACAATTACAATTCTCGGAGGGATGCATGGAGATGAGTTAACAGGACCATCTGCCTGTACCCATTTACTTGGAAATTCATTCACTGAAAAAGATAGACCTCTCAACCCCGAAACGCTTGCAGGAACGATTCGAATCGTCCCAGTTGTAAACATGCCAGGATATCGATCGAAATCAAGATACTTCCCTGATGGGAGAGATTTAAATCGGAATTTCCCCGGTAATCCTAAAGGATCCTCCACTCGAAGAGTTGCCCACCAAGTATGGAAATATTTAATCGAGGATTCAGATGCTATTATTGACTTACATAGTGCAGGAAAAGGCCGTTCTAACATGCCGCAAATACGCGTCGACCTCGCTCATGCAGGTTCTAATATTCTAGCGAAAGCATTTGGAATAGAGATTATTTTAGATTCGAAGCCTCCAAGTGGTTCTCTTCGAAGCAATGCGAACGAGATTGATATCCCTTCCATAACTTACGAAGGTGGTGGAGCGAATGGGCTTGACCAAGCTTCAGTCAAAGTTGCTGTTCATGGCGTTGTTAACATTCTTCGGAGTTTGAAAATGATTCCTGAAAAGCCCCACAGGCCACGATTTAGAATGCTAGCAAGTGGATCTAAATGGCTACGTGCAGGAGAAGGAGGATTACTCGATCTGTTTGTTGATAGTGGATCGATCATGAAAGAAGGAGATGTCGTTGCTCGTATATCCGATCCTGCAACACCTGGCCTTTCTGTTGATATCTTAGCACCAGAAGATGGTTTGATGATATGTATCGCAACAAATCCATTCGTTGCTGCTGGAATGCCTGTAGGGCATTTCCTACCTGTATCAAAACACATGTCCCTTCTTGAAGAACAAGTTGACAGTCATGGCCGATTTGTAACCCAAGGTTCTCTTGACGAGCCTGTTTGGAGAGAAGAAGAAGAGATTGAAGTCGAAGTTGTTGGCGAATGGGACGGGGGTAGTGTCGATAGTGGATGGCTTGAGACAACCCTGGAAGAAGTCAACCGAGAAGATAATGTTGAAGAAGAATCTTAGTTCATGGATTGAAAATCCTTAATCGCTTCAATAACTTCTTCATCATCCATAAGTCTTCTTTGTGATTTTGCTACTTCAAAGAGATGAGATACAAGTTCATCAGTGGCTTCATAATTTCGTTGTTGTAACCACCAGATGATGTTTGAACGACCAGCCATATGCCCAATTCGGATGACTTGCTCCAATCCAAATTCTCCCGCAGGGACGCCAGAGTATACCCTGTCAGCGAGCCAATGATCTCCTTTCTTCATTGCTTTAATTACAGCCGAAGCATGGACTCCAGTTCCAGTTTCAAAAGCATCTTTTCCGAAGACTGGATAGTTTCTTGGCAAAGGAACTTCGGTGTATTCGTGTGCTTTTTGCATGTATTCCCCTAGAACTGACAAATCGTTATCAATCGCCCCCATGAGTTTCAGATTTACAAGTGTTTGATCGAGAGGAGCGTTTCCTGCACGTTCTCCAAGACCAAGTGCAGTTCCATGTACAACGTCTGCTCCGGCTTCAACTGCTGCGATATTGTTTGCGACGCCAAGTCCACGGTCTTGATGACCATGCCAATTTACTTCGATATCTCTCCGATTGTATCCGCCATCTTTGATGACTTCTTCATCGATGAAATTGAGTAGTTTCTTGACACCATTTGGAGTAACGTGCCCACATGTGTCACACACACAGATTCTGCGAACACCAAGTTCCATGGCTCTTTGATAGATGAGTTTGATATCTTCTGGTTTTGAACGAGTGGTATCTTCTGTAACAAACATTACTGCAACATCGTTTTTAACAGCAAATGAGACTGCTTTTTCCATTGTTGTAAGCAACTTTTCCATTGTCCATCCTTCTGCATATTGCCGAATTGGGCTTGTGCCAAGGAAGGCAGAAGCTTGGACAGGAATACCATGCTTTTGTTGTAATTCAACGAGGGGTTCAATGTCATTCATGAGTGTTCGAACTGCAGCACCTGGTCGGATAGAATAGTCGTTTTCAGTGATATGAGTGAGCATTGAGTCGATGTGTTCGACGTGAAATGGCCCAGCGCCTGGCAAACCAAGGTCAACTTTCTGGATACCGAGTGTTTCCATATAACTGAGTAATTCGATTTTTTGGTCTATGGTGGGATTACGAGCAGATGGACTTTGCAGACCATCGCGTAGAGTCTCATCATCAAACCAAACCCCGTGTGGATGGTTGTTTGGATTTCGGTTAAACTCATACTCAATGGTATTCCAATCGTATATCAAAGAACGCTCATCCATATATCTCACCATACCGGTTGAAACTATCCGGTACAAACAGCCTCAGACATGAATCATGTTTGAAGGCGTCGATTGGACCGTTTCACTCTTCTTCAAGAGTGGGCTCGGATTTTGATGCCTGTGCTGCTTCAAATTCCTCTCGACTTACGACCCCATCACCATCAGTATCCATTGCCTCAAATTCATCTTCTTCAACCAGATCAGCAGGCAAGCGGGCAGAAGAGATTACTTGGTCTGAAAATCCTCCATTCTTTTTGTCTCTTACTCTCATAAC
>QXYA01000142.1:3407-4189 GCA_009887135.1 Candidatus Poseidoniales archaeon | reverse complement strand
CTCAGCAAGGTCGCCTCGTGTTTCTGCGATGTTTCCGAGGCCTATCAGTGAATCCGCCTCGCCATGTCGGTCGCCATTTTTCCTGAATGTTTCTAGAGCGCGTAAGTAATGTTGTTGAGCCGAATGCGTTCTTCCTGCAAGTTTTGCAGCATTACCAAGCGTAATTTCAGTCCATGGATCAATCTCAATGCCATGACCAGCCAATTGCTCTGACATTTCCAGTACTTGCTCCACTTCTTTTTCTTGGGTGGGGGTGAGTTCTGCTGGAGAGGATTGGCCATCGAATCCTAATCCTTTGAGTAAATGGTCTATAGCCGCGATGAAGTCAGAAGCGCTGTTTTGCGTGATGTTGATGTCACCGCTCATCGCACTGTCTTTGAGATTGATCGTCGATGATTCACCGATTGAATTCTGCTCAACATTTACGTTTCCAGACATCATTGAATCTTGGAGATTGATGGTTGAATCAGCACCCGAAGCGGATGATGGAGGTGCGGGAATCCACTCTGAGCCGGTCCACATCCATTTCCCATCGGGGCTGAAGATGGGGTCGGCCATGCATTTTCCTGTGAAGGCAGGATTAACCAAACCTTCGGTTGAGGCCACAGTATGATTTCTGGGTCAAACGGCTGCATCCGGCAATTATCAAATAATCCTATTTTGCTTCTCTATGCCAAGGCTTTGACCCCCACCAATCAGGTGCAGTGAATTTGAGTCGGTTGGTGTGGAAGTCATTGCTGATGGTTCGGGTGATGGAATTGCCTTGCCATTTTCCGCCTCGC
>QXYA01000142.1:0-3397 GCA_009887135.1 Candidatus Poseidoniales archaeon | reverse complement strand
CTCGCAACCGCCGCCGTAGCCATTCCGTTATGTTCAACTTGCCAGGCCATGTAGTCAATGATGTCCTGTTCAAACCAATTCGGGATGAACATTCCATTGCGGTTGACATCCCACCCAAAAATGGACTTTGTGAATTGCTTGTTCGTTGCTCGGAGTTGATTCATTGCCTCAGTTGTTCGTTCAGATATGAGCCCTCGTTCCATCTCTGCCAATGCACCCATTAGCGTGAGGAAGAATCGGCCCATGGTCGTTGAAGTGTCCACAGCCTCTCCGTTGAGGTCAACAATGTGAAGGTCAATATCTGCATCATTGAGTTCGTCAATCGTGGTGAGAACGTCTGTGGTGAGTCTGAACATTCTGTCCAATTTCATCGTGACAATGTCCGTGTATTGTCCTGTGGCTAATCTCCGTTGGAGAATCCGACCTTTCGGTCTGTCCCACAACGGAATACCTCCACTCACCCCTTCCTCAATGATGATGTCATCATTGGCAAGGTTGAGTTTCTTGTATCGGACATACTCAAGAATCCGTCTTTTTTGTGCTTGAATACTGACTCCTTCATCCACTTGTCGTTGTGAAGAAACTCGTATGTATGCAATGGCTTTTCTCTGATTTGTGTTGGTTTTATTTGGCAACATAATCGAAACATTTTGCTACGACCTATCTATAAGTTCACTTTTTGACAAAATCCCATATTGCATCTACCAACCAATTGATCACCATGATTTCGCATGGGTTTTAGCATCGAACCCATTGAACAGATTGATTGGTTTGAACGGTATGGAAATTCGTCTTGTTTGAACCATCAACCAATCAATTCGGATGCGTTGGAAGGGGCTATCCGAAACCCCATCCAACAGGAAGAAGTCGTTGGAAGGGCTTTGCGTGGGTCTGTTTGTTCGCTACCCATCCAACACCCGTCGATACAGAGGGGGCCCTTTGTACGAATTAGTGAAATAGCCAGTCCTCAACGGCATGATATGTACTTCACACTGTTATTCGAGAAAGAAGAAGGACCAACTGAAATTTACGAACTTGTATTCCATCCTTGTCCTGTTTGGTTCAAAGGTGGTTCAACCGGCCTTGATGAGGCTGTATGCATTCCATCACACAGAGGACCACACTATGTGATGGGTGATTTCCGTTGTCTACTTGATAATGCCGAAATTGAAAGCAATCGTAAAGTTGGAATCGTTTGTCATGATTCTGGACACGGCAGTGAAGAAGACTTGAATTTGCTAATGTCTGAGATGAAATCAGAAGGATTCTCCCCTCAATTGATGTTCAGAAATTAATGTATCAACAAATCGATTCGGATAAGTTGCAAGGGGTCATCCGAAAACCCTTTACATTTTATTTCCCGATACAAAGGGGATTCAGTCGGTCGATACAGACGCTACCCAAATGACACCCCGTTCATGAAAGGGTGTACAGAGGGGTTTTTGCAATTAGTAACTGTATTGCTAACCTTACCCAAAGGATATACCTCTCTATCTGTTGGCAAGAGCAATGTTGTCCGTTGATCAATTGATAGAAAGGAATGCTAGAGTTCGGCGAGGAGAGAATACTAAGGGTAGGCCTATTCTGGATTGGAATTCGATTTCTGGCCAACGAATTGGTGAAATCCTACAAGCCATGATGGATATTTCATTCGAGGAGTTCGTAGAAGAATATTCGGACACTGAAGGTAATCCACAACTGACCAGTCTAGGCGGAGGGAATATGGAGTTGATTACTGGAAATCGGAAACAAATTGATGGCCGAATTCAGAATGAAGAAGACAATAGGATCATACTCATTGGTGAGTCAAAATGGCTCAAGGATCAAAAGCACCAAAATGATAAGGGGGGTTGGATATTAGCATTACCTTCAACACTAATTCCCAATTATCCCAGCGTATCGGGCATGTTCTGCCTCTTTGCTGGCCCTTGGGTTGGAACCAGTGCACATAATTCAATTAGTGTAAATACTTTTTTTAGGTCTGTTGTAATTTCTTTTGAACAAATGGTCAATTTTCTAAACGAAGAACTAGAAATTGATTATCGCCTTAATGAAGATAACAATCTCGTCAACCCAAGAGAAATAATAGAGCGTTGGTGTGATGCTGAAGATGAGTATTTGGAAGCTGATGAGAACCCATATGTTGCTTGGGCTAACCTCCTGTTGGAGCTCGAGATTGACAATGAAAGTATTAACCAACTCATACAAACTTCTCTGCGTGAACTGATTGAGGCAACTGTTGATTTTGAATTGGAAGGCTTTAGTTTAACTGTAAGAACCCAGAGAGGAGAATTTCAATACACAATTGATGAGATTGAAGAAGCCAATAGCATCATTGAGGAATGGGCGAATAACCCCCAACTGGCATATGAAAACTATGTTTCACTATCTGATTAATATCACTATGCATACACATCGTCTCTAAAGGGTTAATACAGACAAGCGACATATCCTTTCCATGAAATCGTAGGGGTTCTTCCAAACCCCTCAAGACATTATGGAGGAATACAATGGGTGTTTAGTCCCCCAGTACACTGCCTACCCTCTGACAAGACGCCTAGTCAGAGGGGACCCCTCTGATTCATGGAAGGTTTTTCATTAAGAATCAATTGGGTAATTTATGGAAGGTGAGCGATTTAGTGATAAGGAAATTATCGTTTTAGCGTATTGCGCATTGAAGAAAGGGAACTTCAGGGACTTAGGTTTCAAATCAACGGCTGAGGTATATCGGAAACTGAGTTCACTAACATCGAGGGGAATAGGTTCCCTGAAGCTTAAACACGACAATATCGTTAGCGAATTTTACAGAGCAGATGTTCAAAAAGAGAGAAAGGGGACATCTGGTGTTCCCACTGGCTCAAAAGTCCAAAGATGGACTGAGAGAGATAGATGGGAAAGTTATCTTGAATTGCCGATTGATGTATGGAAAGGTATCGCAAAAAACGTGCTGGAAGTAAATGAACCAACACGAGGACTTCCAAAAGAAAGTGAACCATTAGGCCCAGAAGGATATGTTTACGCAATCACCAACCCCGCTTTCCCTGGTTGGGTAAAAGTTGGTCAATCACATGAGCCCGATAGAAGGCTTGCCAGTTACTGGACTGCTGATCCCTACAGAGACTATCAAATGCCATTTCGAAAGAGATTTCAAGATAGGAAAAATGCAGAGAAAAAAGTTCACGATGCTCTAAAAAACATCACCAGTGATTGGAATGGTGAATGGTTCAGGTTGAATCTTGAGACTGTAATGGAAACAATTATTCAATCATCTGATGATTAATCGATGTCATCAAAGGGTCAATGCACAAACCCACTGATTCGTTTTAACTCCATCAGAGGGCTCGCAGTGGGTCTTGTCAGACGCTACCGACGCGTGAGGTGAATCATAATCACCTTT
>QXYA01000141.1 GCA_009887135.1 Candidatus Poseidoniales archaeon | reverse complement strand
ACATCGTTACGGATGACTTGGGGGGTTGCAATGATGAGTTTGGCCTCCTCCCAAAGGATACCGCGTTTTGCCGGCCTGTCACTCCCCGTGTATGTTTTGATGAGTTCAGGTGAAATGTTGAGTCGCTCAACAGCCATCTTCCTTTGTTGCTCGACCAGACCTACAGTAGGTGCGGTAAGTACAATTTTATCAATATCCTTTGACAATGCTTCTGCCATACAGTACCACTGAACCGCAGTTTTACCGAACCCAGTGGGCATGACGAGCAACGTCGAAGTACGAATACATTCTTTTGCAGCTGCGATTTGATACGCCCTTGCTTCGATACCATCGTTGAGGAACGGATGGCATAATTCAGGCATGAACAGGGTTAATGCCGAGGGTTCAAAAGGATGATGTGTAGGGTTAAAACGAGCCAACGTCGCTTTATTTCTAACCTCTTCTAAACCGAACCACTCATATATGGGTGGAAAGTCGGAGGGTTGCTCCAAAGGTGAGCAGCCAGACACTTAGGGCAATCCGAAAGGAACCCACTGGCACTGTACCCCGTTTGTGGGAATGGTGCTCTGTGTCACGGCTACTCCTGGCCCGACGAGCCCTCGCACGCTCTCCGGAGCCTCTGTGTTGTAGAATTATGGAGGAGCCCAAAATGGCAAAAAGAAACCACCCACGCCGAGGTAGTATGGCGTTTAGCCCGCGTAAGCGGGCCAACAGACCATTCGGTCACGTTAAATCATGGCCTACCAGCGACGCAAGCGAAGTAAGAATGCAAGGATTTGCAGGATGGAAAGCAGGAATGACACACGTTCTTGCTCGAGACCTCAATCCACGATCAACCAGTGCAGGACAGGAAATCCGTGTTCCAGTCACTGTTGTCGAAGTACCTAAGATGCGAATTCTTGGTGTCCGTGGATACCGAATGACGCCTTATGGAAAGCAAGCTGCTGGCGAAGTATGGGTAGACGCTGAGTCTCTCACAGAATCCTTCCCTGAAATCTTCCAACGTGTCTCCAACCGTAAGAAGCACGATGGAGAGGAACATTTCGAGAATCTTGGAAAGCAAGATATTTGTGAAGTTCGTCTTATTGTCGCCACTCAACCATCCAATGTCACTGGTACTCCTTCAAAGGTACCAGAGGTTATGGAAGTCGGTCTCGGTGGAGGCTCCACAAGCGATCAACTCGCTTTTGCTCAAGAACGCCTTGGACATGAAGTCTCCTTTACAGATGCCTTCGAAGAAGGTGCAATGACTGACATTGTTGCAATTACTAAAGGATACGGATGGCAAGGTGTCATCAAAAGATTCGGTGGTAAACTCCAATCTCACAAGAACTCCAAGAAGCGACGTCAACACGGTAACATGGGTGACTTCGGTACAGGATATGTTCGTAAGACAATCCGTCAAGGTGGTCAAACTGGTTATCATCAGCGAACTGAGTTCAACAAGCGCATTCTACGAATCGCTAACCCTGAAGAACATTCGATCACACCTTCCGGAGGATTCCTTCGCTATGGTGAAGTGAACTCTGATTACATTCTAATCAAAGGCAGTGTCCCTGGGCCTGCCAAGAGATTGATTCGATTCCGTGATGCTCTTCGTTCTAATGAAGAGCAACATCCACTCGAAATCACCTACGTAAGTACACGTAGTAAGCAGGGGGTCTGAACATGAAAGTCGCTGTTAAGAATATTTCAAACACCATTACACAAGATGAAATGGATGCAGGTCGTTTGCAGACCTCCTTCGATATCTCTGTCGAAGAAGGCTCTAAGATTACACTTCCAGAAGCCTTTTCTGTATCTGTCCGTGAAGATCTCGTGCGAGATGCCGTTGCATCAAGCCGAGCTAACCGCCGACAAGCATACGGTTCACGCCGACACGTCGGTAAGCGCCGCCCTATGGCTGGTATGAAGCACTCCGTCGAATGGTGGGGGAAGGGACGTGGTGTCTCTCGTATTATGCGCCGTACAGGTCAACGCCGTGGTGCACAAAACCCGCACACACTCGGTGGACGCCGTGCGCATGGACCTAAGGTCGAGAAGATTTGGGCTCGTAAGTTCAACACCAAGCAACGACGTCTTGCTCGTGACGCTGCTCTCTCTGCAACTGTCAATATGGATATGGTTACATCTCGTGGACATCAACTCGATGAATCCATCGAACACCTACCGATCATCCTAGGTAACTACACAGAGACTGTTGACGGAAAGACATCCGAATACAACATCGAAGCATTCAACCATGGCTCCGCTACTCGCAAGGTCATGGCAATCTTCACCGAACTTGGACTTGGACACGATCTACATCGTGCTCGCTCTAACACCAAGATCCGTGCAGGAAAAGCAACCATGCGTGGTCGAGTGCGAAAGACGCCTAAGTCTGTACTCCTCGTTGTCAAAGAAAAGACAGGACTTGCTCAAGCAGCTCGAAACCTCCCTGGTGTCGATGTTGTAGCCGCAAAGGATCTCAGCGCAGAACATCTCGCCCCTGGTGGCGATGTTGGTCGCTTGACCGTCTTTACACAAGATGCTGTGGAGGCACTTAACTGAGGTGATATCATGGAAGCATACGACATAATCATTATGCCTTGGTTGACTGAAAAGACCATGGAAGCAAGAACCACACAGAACCGTCTTGAGTTCATTGTTCGCAGATCTGCAACAAAGAAACAAATCGCTCGTGCGGTATCAACAATTTTCGAAGTAGAAGTCGCTACTGTAAACGTACGCAACACTAAGCATGGAAAGCATGCAAGTGTTCGTCTTGCAGAAGGATATGATGCTGAAGACGCTGCTATGCGTCTGGGAGCTCTTTGAGGTGAGGAAACATGGGTAAGAGAATTCGTGCACAACGTAAAGGATCATCACCACGGTATCGCGTGTCTAGTCACCGATTCCCTGGTAAAAGCAGAATGCCTCGTGAGAAGGACATTGTTGGAGAAGTTACAGAACTTGTCCACTCTCCTGTTCACACAGCACCTCTCGCACGTGTCAAGTTGCCTGATGGCGATACCACTTTTGTGGTCGCAACAGAAGGTCTTGCAGTAGGAAGCAACATCGCTATTGGCGACAATGTCTCCCTACGACCAGGTAACATTACTTCACTCGCTCAAATCCCTGAAGGGACTGCTATCAACAACGTCGAACTTCGACCTGGTGATGGTGGCAAAGTCGCTCGAACAGCAGGAAACTCCTGTCTCGTTGAAGCGAAACTTGGCGATAAAGTCCGTATTCGAATGCCGTCCGGTTCCGTTAAGGAACTTCCAGGCAGCTGTCGAGCCACCATTGGTGTGCTTGCAGGTCATGGCCGTGATGAGATGCCACTACGAACTGCTGGTGCTGCGTACTACAAAGCAAAGGCTCGTGGTAAACTCTTCCCACACGTTAGTGGTGTTGCTATGAACCCAGTGGATCACCCGCATGGTGGTGGAAATCACCAAGCTGTCCACGGACCTAACTCAGTTGCTCGAAGTACTCCGCCTGGTGCTAAGGTCGGATTGATTGCCCCACGCCGTACGGGACGAGGACGCGGCAAGAGAGTCTGAGGTGTTGAATTATGGGACGTAAGAAGAAGAAGTCATTCATGACCCCAAAGGCCAGTCGACGTAAGGCGCGCAAGCGACTTTCAACGACAACGGCTCGTCAGAAGAAAGAATTCACATACCGTGGATACGATGTTGAAACATTGAGCAATATGCCAATGTTCCCTGAAGATGGTTCTGAGGAATACCTCATTCGCCTCCTTCCTTCACGTGTTCGCCGTTCGATTAGCCGTGGTCTTTCAGAGCAGAATCTAAGGTTCAGAGATCGTGTCTCTCGAAGCAAATCAAACACAATTCGTACACATCGCCGTGATATGCCAATTCTACCAGAATTCGTCGGTAAGACACTCGCAGTTCACAACGGACAACATTTCGTTGAGATTGAAGTCAAGCCGGAGATGATTGGCCACTACTTAGGTGAATTTGCAATCACACGACGTGGAGTTGCCCACAGCGGGCCGGGTGTAGGTGCTACCCGTTCTTCAAAGCACGTACCATTGAAGTGAGGTGAAATAAATGAGCAGTAAGCGAAATATGGACCGTCGAACAAAGCGTCGACAACTCTCACAACGTGGATACACACAACTTTTGCAAGGAAGCCGTCTGGCTACAGCACGTGCAGTCAATGTTGACATGCACGTCAAGCACTGTTTCGAAGTCGCTCGTGCTATCAAAGGCATGAACGCTGGTAAAGCAATCAGTTTCCTTAACGAAGTTCTCCTCATCGATTCAGATCGAGCAGACATTCGCCGAAAGGCAAGTGCAGTTCCTTACCGACTCGGTAGCGGAAACAAGAAGAAGCGACGATCTGGACCTTCTATGGTTGGACACCGCAAAGGCGGTATTGGACCTGGTCGATATCCTGTAAAGGCAAGCCGTGCATTCATCAAGCTCATTCAGAGCGCAATGGAAAATGCTCGTCACCAATACGATGATGTTGAACCTGAAGACATGGAAATCACACACCTAGCAGCACACCGTGGACAAATCCGTCGTGGATGGATACCCCGTGCTCGTGGACGTGCAACACCAAGCAACCACTATCAAGTGAACCTCGAGATTTTCCTCGAAGACTTCACAGCAACCGACGATGAGTTGGAGGATGACTTCTGAGGTGAATATCATGGCAGGTAAAAAGAGTACAATTAAGGCAATCGTCAACCGAAACGTTGAGCGACACTTGGTTAAGGAATTCCTTATGAAGAACACCAAGCGTTCTGGATTTGGTGGATTGGATATCAAGCGTACCCCAAACGGTACAGAAGTAACAGTTCATGCAGAACGCCCTGGATTGGTCATCGGCCGAAAGGGTAAGATCATCAAGGAACTTGAAAGCCGTCTGAAGAGTGAGTTCGAACTCTTCGACCCTCAACTGAAGGTTGAAGAAATCAAATCATCTGAATCAACTGCAAACGCACAAGTTATGGCAGAAAAGATCGCTTCCGCTTTGGAGCGTGGATGGTATTACCGCCGTGCTGGAAACAGCGCTGCTGAAAACATCATGACCGCAGGTGCACGCGGTGTTATCGTAACACTCGCTGGAAAACTAACCGGTTCCCGTAACCGAACACAGAAGTTCATCAAGGGACACGTCAAGTACTGTGGTGAAACTGCACTTCTACACATGGACAAGGGCTACTCAGTTGCAGTCAAGAAACTCGGAACAATCGGTGTAACCGTCGAGATTATGCGAGCAAACACTCGCCTTCCTCACGAAATCACCATCTTCTCCAATGAAGAACTGTTGATCAGAGAAGGCGCTGAAGCAACTCCTGGAACAACCCCTGAGGTGACTGAATGAGTCACGTCCGCAATCGTGATATCGCAGCAATGAGCCATGAGGCTCTTGAAGCAAGACTTCTTGAATTGCAAGAAGAACTTCTTCAACTCCAGGCTGAAAAAGCACTAGGTGGTACACCTTCCAACATGGGTGCATACAAGGCAACTCGCCGAAGTATTGCACGCATCAAGTCCTATCTTCATGGGGCTACCAACTAAAAGAGGTGATGAACGACTATGGCGGCAATTTGCAGTGTGTGTGGGCTCCCTGATGAGCTGTGCATCTGTCAAGAAATCGCTAAGGAGCAACAAAGAGCAATTTTGTCAACTGACCGAAGGAGATATGGAAAAATTGTCACCAAAGTGGAAGGTATTGAAGACGTAGCAATCGACATTAACGAACTCGCAAAATTACTCAAAAACAAATGTGCTGCCGGAGGAACTGTCAAGGGTCGAATCATAGAACTTCAAGGCGATCACAAAAAGAAGGCAGCAAATGTACTAAGAAATAATGGATTTAATGTGGAGGTGAGATGATGACAGATATGAACAAGACTTGGATGGGGCAGACGCTTAATGTTGTCAGTTCCACAGATTCCACCCTCATCGGACGATCTGGACTTGTCGTCGATGAATCACAACACACAGTTACCATCCTCGAACATGGCACTGAGCGTGTGTTCGGAAAATCAAGTATCCAATTTACACTCAACGACGGAACTACCGTCCTCAAAGGATCGTCCTTGCGGCAACGACCTGAAGATAGAATGCGCCGCAACTACAAGGAGGCATGAAGATGCGAGACATCGGAATTGACGTAAAAAGACCAACAGATGAATGGGACGGCGACGAGAACTGCCCGTTCTACGGAAGCTTGCGCTTGCGTGGACAGGTATTCGAAGGCGTAGTATCCGGAATCGGAATGCAGAAGACAATTACAATCGAGCGAAACAATGTTCGCTACATGAAGAAGTACGAACGTTTCGAAAAGCGAACCAGTGCTCTAAGTGCACATTTGCCAAGTTGTATTGGTGATGTCGAAATTGGAGATTCCGTACGAGTTATGGAATGCCGACCTCTTTCAAAGACAGTTTCATTCTGTGTTGTTGAAATGATAGGGGGTGACGAGTGATGCGCGGAATTGCAGGACGTCAAACCCGTGGATTGCCAACAATGGCTCGACTACACGTCGCTGATAACACCGGTGCTAAGATCGTTCAAATCGTGAACGTCATCAAACTCGGTGGTACCATGCGTCGATACCCTGCTGGTGGTGTTGGTGATATGACTAAGGTTTCAGTCAAGAAAGGTACTCCAGATACTCGACGACAGATGTTCAATGCTGTCATTATCCGTCAACGCCGACCATTCCGTCGTGCAGATGGAACATGGGTTCAATTCGAAGACAATGCATGTGTCATTACAAACCTCAAGGGTGAAGTTCAAGGGTCCGATATCAAAGGACCAGTATCCCGTGAGGCTGCAGAGCGTTGGCCACGTATCGCTGCAACAGCGAAACAAATTGTATGAGGTGAGAACATGGTAACATCAAGAAAACCAGGAAAGCAGCGCAAGGCGCACTACAACGCATCTTTGCATACCAAGCGTAAGCGAGTTACTGCTCGTCTTCAACTCGACAAACCTGACGAAAGGTTCGCTGGCGTTCGCTCAGTAACCATTCGCACAGGCGACACAGTTCGTGTAATCCGTGGGGATTTCGCAAGCGGTGGAAAGCGACATGGTGGAAAGCGTAAGGCAGATCCACTCACAGGTCCAGTCATTGGTATCGATGCCAAGAACGGACGTATCCTTATTGAGGGTGCTAAACAATCCAAATCAGACAACAGAGAAGAAGCCGTGCCGGTCCACGCTTCGAACGTCGTTATCGTGAAACTCGATGAGACGGACAAATTGCGAATGCAAAAATTGACCGAGGATAGGAGTTGAAAACCATGGGTAGCAGCAGTCACTTGAAACGTTTAGCCATGCCTCGTAGCTGGCCACTTCCACGAAAGACCACGATCTGGGTTACACGCCCAAGCCCTGGTGCACACAGCCTAGAACGCTGTATGCCATTGAATCTCATCGTAAGAGATGTTCTTAGCCGTGCTCAAACTTCTCGTGAAGTTCGATTCATTGTTCAAAATGATTTGGTCAAGGTTGATGGACGAATCTGTAAAGACACCCGCCGTGGTGTCGGTTTAATGGATGTTCTTTCCCTTGGAGATGAACACTTCCGTTGTATGCTCGATGTAAACGGACGTCTACGATACGCTCAGATTTCAGCTGATGAAGCAGCTTGGAAGATTGCTCGTATTGAAGGAAAGTCCACAATCAAGGGAGGCAAGACTCAACTCAACCTCCACGATGGACGAAACCTCATCGTTGATGATTCAAATCAATACAATACTGGTGATTCATTGAAAATGGCTCTTCCAGAACAGACCATTATGGAACACATCAAGTTTACAGAAGGTGTGCGATGTTACCTTGTTGGTGGTACGCACGTCGGTGAAGTTGCAGCAATGAAGGAGCGCATCGTCAAGCGATCCAGCATGCCAAATGAAGTTTTATTCGAAGACTTTGGTACAACTGAAGTCAACGTCTTCGCCGTTGGAGATTCCAACATGCCAATCACGGAGGTGAAGGTTTGAGCGATACAGTCAGTCCAATGAGCGTTCCTCGTATTACCAAGGTTTGCGTTAACATTGGTGTAGGTGAAGGTGGAGACCGCTTGACCAACGCCGAAAACGTTCTCGAAATCGTAACAGGTGTTCGCCCACAGCGAACACTCGGCCGAATCCAGAATCGTGATCTCAAGGTACGTGAAGGCGCACCTATCGGTTGCCGCTCCACAATGCGAAACAAGGATTCAATCAATGAGTTCCTCAAGAACGCTTTCTGGGTACGTGACAACACAATCCCAAACTGGAACTTCGATGCACAAGGCAATCTCTCGTTCGGTGTCCGTGATTACACGGATTTCCCAGGACAAAAATACGATCCTGATATTGGAATTTACGGTATGGACATCAACGTTGTCTTGGAACGTCCAGGACACAGAGTAAGCCGCCGCCGAAAAGGAAAGGCCAAGGTTGGAAAGGGACACGGCGTAAGTCGAGAAGAATCGATGAAGTGGTTCTCTGAAACCTTTGGATTAAAAATCATGGAGGAATGAATATGGCAAGAGATCATGGAGAATACATGGGACGAACAATCGGATGCCGCCGATGCGGTCGACGCCGTGGAATGATACGACGACATGGGCTACGCCTATGCCGCCAATGCTTCCGAGACGTAGGACCTGAAATAGGTTTTAAAAAGATGAACTGAGGTGAAATGAATGCAATTAGATCCATTAAATGATGCACTTGTAAAGATTTACAACGCTGAACAAGCAGGTAAATTCGATGTCGAATTAACGCCTGCTTCAAAGCTACTAGGAAACGTACTCAACATTATGCAAACTTCCGGCTATGTCGGTGTGTTTACCCGTGTTGAAAACGGACGTGGCGACGCTTTCGTAGTCGAACTGAGAGGTACTATCAACCGATGTGGTACCGTCAAGCCTCGACACAGTGTCCGCCGTCAAGAATTCGAAAAGTGGGAGACACGATATCTTCCTGCCCAGGACTTTGGTCTGCTCATACTGACAACCAATTCCGGCGTCATGAACCACTACGATGCGAAGGACGCCCGCATCGGTGGCAAGTTACTTGCCTACGTATACTGAGGTGAATAAATATGGTAAAAATCGACAGAATCGAACACATCGTAACCATCCCTGAAGGCGTTACAGCCTCAATCAGTGAAGATGGCGTCGTCACTATTGCTGGACCGAAAGGATCTCTCTCACGAGAGTTCGTCTCGTCCCGCATTGATTTACTTCAAGACGGTAATGGCCTTCTCGTACGAACCGACTTGCCTCGCCGTAAAGAAAAGGCACTCTCAGGTACTTGGAACGCTCACTTGAACAATATGGTAAGAGGGGTTACAGAAGGATTCACATATCATCTGAAAGCCTTTTACTCTCACTTCCCTATGACACTTGCAGTGCAAGGAGAAACCTTTGTTGTAAACAACTACTTCGGAGAGAGAGTCCCACGACGTTCAGATATTCTTCCTGGTGTTGATGTCAAAGTCAGCAACAAGGTTGAGATTACCGTTTCAGGTATCGACAAAGAGAGCGTTGGACAAACTGCAGCAAACATTGAACGCAGCACTACGGTCAAGAACCGTGATCGACGTGTTTTCCAAGACGGAATATACCGTCTTAGCAAGGAGTGATTGGAATGACTGAAGAATATGCAAGCATGACAGTAGCACAACTCAAGGAATTGCTCAAGGAGCAAGGTCTGCCAGTTTCTGGTAAGAAAGCAGAACTCATTGAGCGCTTGATGGAAGCATCGGGCGCAGACGAAGAAGTCGTCGAAGAAGCAGCAGCTGAAGAAGCGGCTGAGGAAGACGATTTCTTTGAAGAAGATGAAGACTGGGATGACGACGAAGATGAAGGTCACGTCGCTAAGCAAAAGCCAGTTCTCGATGAAGCAACACAAGAAGCACTTTCTTTGCGTGCTGCCCAGAAGAAGAAGACACCATCGTTTAGACGAACCGAATGGTTCCGTTACAAGCGATTGTCTCGTTCTGGATGGAGAGCACCTCACGGTATGGACAGCAAGCAACGAAGAAACTACAGATACCGTGGTTCCCTCGTACGTGTTGGCCATGGAAAGGTCGCTGAAGCTCGTGGGCTCCACCCATCAGGCTTCCGTGAAGTAATGGTTCACAATATCAAGGATCTGGAATCAATCGATCCTGAAACACAGGCTGCACGCATTGGTCGTACAGTCGGTGGTCGAAAGCGAGAGCACATTCATGCTCGAGCGGATGAATTAGGTATTCGTGTCCTCAACCGAAGGAGTGGTGTCTGATGCAACTAACAAACCAAAAGAGACTCGCAGCAAAAATCCTCAAATGCGGTGAAAACCGTGTTTGGGTCAATCCAGATTACATCGACGAAATCGCATCCTCTGTACAAGCAGATGATATCCGTGAGTTCATTGAAGAAGGACTGATTCGTGCTAAGGCAATCAAAGGAACTTCTCGTGTTCGAGCACGTACACGTCTCGAACAACGACGAAAAGGACGTCAGAAGGGACAAGGAAAGAGAATGGGTACCGCAAATGCTCGTAATCCTCGTAAGAACCGATGGATGAGAACAATCCGTTCCCAACGAAAGGCTCTCAAGGATCTTCGAGAAGTCAGCGAAATCACTGATAGTGAATATCGCCGATATTACCTCAAAGCAAAGGGTGGTTCATACCGTTCCATTGCTCACATGCGCTCTCAAATGACGCTTGAAGGTGTCAAACTAAAGGAAGGTGACAACTGATGCGAGGAAATCGACGACGAACAGTTCTACGACGAAGAAAAGCCGGTCTAACCGACTATCGACGCAGACTTCGACTTCTTCGAAGTCAAAAGCCTCGTGCAGTTGTACGTGTCTCAAACACTCGTACATCCTGTCAACTTGTGACTTGGGCTGCAGAGGGTGACCTCGTAGTCCTCAATGTCACAGGAAGCGATCTGGTCAAGAAGTACTCATGGCCAGAAGATATGTCCAAGAAATCCGTACCTGCATCCTACCTTGTAGGATTTGCACTCGGCAAGGCAGCAATCGCTGCTGGACATGAAGATGCAGTTCTCGACATCGGTCTGGCTGCAAGCACACCTGGAAGTCGTGTATTCGCCGCCCTACGTGGTATGGTCGAAGCTGGACTTAACGTTCCTCACAGCGAAAAAGTACTTCCTGATGATGAGCGTACCAAAGGTGCTCACATCAATGACTCCATCGCTGGGGCCATGGATACAACAAAATCATCCATAGAGGGGGCATACTGATGACTGAAGAAGAAACAACTCAAATCCAACAAGCACCAGGTCTAATCCTAGCTTACGCCCCGCAAGAGGCTGAAGAACCAGGCGGCCGACGACGACGACGTAACAACCAGTACGATCCAATTAGCAACTTGCGAAGTTGGACTCCACGTACCCGTCTTGGAAACATGGTCTTTGCAGGTGAAGTCATTACTTACGAGCAAGCACTTGCAACTGGTCTTCCAGTTCGTGAAGTCGAAGTTGTTGACGCACTTCTTCCAGATTTGGAAGATGAAGTCATCAACGTGAACATGGTTCAACGAATGACAGACAGCGGTCGACGACCTCGATTCAATGTTATGGCAGTCGTTGGAAACAGAAATGGATATGTTGGACTCGCAATGGCTAAGGCTAAGGACGTCTCAAATGCAATTCAAAAGGCGATCATCGCTGCTAAGTTGAACCTTATCAGCGTACAACGTGGAAACGGCTCATGGGAATCATCCGCTGGACCAGGTACTTCGGTACCAATCAAGGTTAACGGACGATCTGCATCGACTCGTGTAACACTCATGCCTGCTGCAAAAGGTAAGGGGCTTGTAATTGGTGAAACTGGAAAGAAAGTTCTCGAACTTGCTGGTGTAACTGACGTACTTTCACGTACAAAGGGACAAACCAGAACCACCATCAATTACGCTGCTGCAACCTTCAATGCACTCAAAGCATTAAACATAACACGCATTAGCAACGAACAGCGTGGACGTCTGTTCATCAATACTGGGAGGGTCTGAAATGAGTTGGATAGTTGTAAGAGCACGAAGTAACGTAGGCGTAGAGCGTACGATTCGTGAGACAATGTCTTATCTCAATCTCAGCAAGGTAAACCATGCTGTGATCATTCCAGAGAATGAACAATACCGTGGTATGCTACAGAAGGCAAAGGATTACGTCACTTGGGGTAATGCTGATGCTGAAACAGTTGAAGCTATGCTGCAAGAGCGTGGCCGAATGTCTGGTGACTCACCATTGACAGACGATATCGTTTCTGACGCTACTTCTTACAAATCGATTTCAGATTTCGCTAAGGCGATTGTCGACAATGAAGCGGTTGTAAAAGATGTTCCTGGTTTGAAGCGTGTCTTCCGATTGCATCCACCTCGTGGTGCAAAAGGATGGGGCGGTATCAAGCGATCCTATGTCGTTGGAGGAGCCCTAGGTTCCCGTGGAGACGACATAAAAGGTCTCGTTGAGAGAATGATTTGAGGTGATATGATGGGTACAAAAGCAAACAAACATCGTGGAAGAAACCGATACCACGGACGTGGAAAGAAAGCAGGCCGTGGCGCTGGAAAGCGTGGTGGCCGTGGAAACGCTGGTATGAACAAGCACAGAGTCATGACTCGAATCAAGTACATGCCTGATCATTGGGGAATGCACGGATTCAACCGACATCCTACTCTTCGAACAGTTCACGTTACATGTAACGTTAGCCAATTGAAGGATATGGCAGACGGAAAGGATTCCATTGACTTATCCACATTCGGTATCGACAAACTTCTCGGCTCAGGCCGAATCAGTACTGCTTTGACAGTTACTGTTGCAAATGCAAGCGCTTCAGCAATCGAAAAGGTCGAAGCAGCCGGAGGTTCAGTAAACCTCGAAGCTGGCGGCGACTCGGACGAATGGGAAGAAGAATAAACGTAGGAGGGATATAGATGAAGCACAAGCCAGTACCACTCGGTGTTGTACTCACAGGTGTACTCTATTTCGGTCTCCTTTTCTATTGGCAATGGGACGCACTATCTGGATCAGGCGCACCTCAGGAGGCAGCCATCTTTGGAATTGTTCTCGCAGTAGCATACGTAGCGTATGTCATGGCTTGTTTCCAAATAGATTTACCAGAATCGATGAAGAAATTACCAGTTATTGGCCGTTATTCTAAGTTGTATGGTTGGCTGATCTTCGTTGGAGTAGCAGTATTCTACTGCCGTCCAAACGCCTGGGGCGGATACGATGAAGCAGTCGGATTCCTCCTCGTAGGTGTACTCTTACTCGGGTTCGGAGCAGCAGCTATTCTCACATGTTTCATGTGGGGTGGCGACCAAAGCAGCCGTTTGTATGCTCTCAGCCGTTTCGTAGATGTTTATCCAGCAATCACTAAGCCAGACCGACACGTTCGATTCGGTGAGAAGATGTGGACCACAACATTCGTTCTCATCATTTACTTCGCTATGACCAACGTTATGCTCTATGGAC
>QXYA01000140.1 GCA_009887135.1 Candidatus Poseidoniales archaeon | reverse complement strand
TGATGAATAGGGCGACTGTGAGCGTAATTATTCCACTGAAAGCAAGTCCAGTCCATCCAATATCGCCTGTTCTCCAAGCTTCAAGTAAGGCTACAAACGCCCAGCAGAGAGCAATAACTGATGCTCCGTTTACTGCTGCTTGCATCGTGTAAAGAGGGTCTTTTCCATCCTTGAGAACTGATAATCCGCCCATTAAACGGACCTCGAATCCAGATTCATCAACCATCCCTTTTCCGGCTGCAGTCATTCCACCAATCGCTTTTATTCTTGCTGATTCAACGAGGCTTTCGGCTTCAGTGTCTTCTTGTTTTGATGACCATTTTGACCCTCTGCTTGCTGCATGGGCGGCTCCAGAGCCTCGTCCTTTCCTTCCAGCAGACCGTGCTTTTGCCCAAGCGCGGACTTCTGGAGAGATAAGATCCTCAACCTGATCTTCGTTCAAAGGAGAACCGTGATCTGTGTACAGCCAACGGCACTGAATCGGAACTGGAGCAGGATCAACGTCAGGCGCAACCATTTGGAATTCGCCAGGACCGAGGGTTGGTAATTGGGCGACAAGGTCTTGATCACCTCCACTCTCTTTGAGGAGGTGTCTGACTTTTTCGACGTCTTGGGGTTGTGTAAATCTCCCGATGAATGTAGTATTTGCTTGGGCGAGAATTTTGTAGTCAACGTCAGAGACATTTTGTGTTGCTAGAACACAAGCGACTCCGTATTTCCTCGCTTGTTTGAAAATTAATTTGATGAGGTCCTTAGCAGGAGGGTTTCGGGGATGAGGTGGAAGATACGGGGCGACTTCATCCATGAAGAAAAGAAGTTTCAATTCACCTTCCGCTGGTTGTTGTGTTAGCATCCAATCATACAATTCTCTAGAGAGTTCTTGGACAAAATACTGCTTCTGAGCTTCGTCTTGAATCGTATTAAGATAGATAATATTCAGTGGAATCTTACCTGGAATCGTCGGTTCTGCAAACGCATCAATATCAATAGCAACACCGTTTGAGAAGAGAAGTTGGTTGACTCCTGAAGAAAAGGCAGCCAGTCTTCGAGCCAAGTCATTACGCGTTGTTTTGGGTAGGCGTTCCTCAAAATTAGCAAGGCGGTGGTCAAACATGACCTCGTCCCATGGCGGAACTTCTGGTTTTTCACCGTCTTCATCTTCAATGAAACAGAGTGGATAGAGATGCTTTGTGAATTCGTGATGCGGTTCTCGAACGACACGGGCGAGTGATTGGAAATCTCCTACGTCGAGACCACATCTTGTTCCTTCTACAAGGATTTCATAGAGAAATGGTTTGACAACTTTTCCTTGTGCCTTTTCTACATCATAACCTGCTAGACTTGTGAAACCAGCAGCGACCATATCCCAGGCTGTAATCGCTTCCTCGGCATCGAGATCTGCAGGTGGTGCTCGAAATGGATCAATGCAAAGAGGTAGCCCTTTGCTCCGTAGAGGCGTCCATATTCGAACTTCGCAATCTTCCATGAGTTTGCGCTTGCGTTCGATATCTCCGTCTTTTTCATGAAGTTCGCCCTCATCGATGCCTAGAGCGAGTCTTGCTAAATCGCCCTGTGGATCGATGATAAGGGCTGGAATACCTGCTAGGGCGGCTTCTTCGATCAGGGCTTTCGCCATAACCGTCTTTCCCGAACCCGTAGAACCGAGCATTGCGGCGTGACGAGCTAAGACTTGGGAAGGAATGTCGATAGGGGCTCCTGTATCTCTGCGGTGACCAAGAAACATGCCCTTGGGCTTGAATTTCTTATTCGATTTCGCGGGAGTTTCTGGGTTGAGAATATCTCCCACCAGTGAGGCGAGGTCTGAATCAGAGACTGACTCGTCTTCGGACACCATAAACACCCACAGACGGTTGGGGTCTTGAATTCAACGACGCGCAGATGGTTCAAAGCGTATGCTCTTGAAGGTCGTAAGCCTCGCCGAGCCATGAGTGAACATATTCCTCTCGCCAGACCTTCTTGGACTGAAGGCATGAGGGATGCGGCAATGGCAACACTTGATTCAGGACAATGGGTCAAAGGGCCTCATGGAAGAGCATTTTCACAAGAATTTGCTGAATACTGTCATGTGTCCTACGCTGCACCATGCAACAGCGGGTCAGGTGCGTTAATTGCAGCGTTAAGATTGCTTGATATTGGGATTGGGGACGAAGTAATCGTGCCCTCTATGACCTTCATTGCAACTGCAACATCCGTTTCGATGGTTGGGGCAACTCCTGTCTTTGCGGATGTTCATCCTGATTATTGGTGTATTGATGTCAATGATGTTCAAAAACGTATAACAGAGAAAACAAAAGCAGTTATCGGGGTTCATCTGTTTGGCCAAACGTATGACCCTGCATTGATTGAACTCTGTAGAAAGAATAAAATCGGCCTGATTGAAGATGCTGCACAAGCACACGGAACTTCTGTGCTAATCGGTGGTGAAAGGCGTATGTCAGGGTCGCTTGGCGACATTGCTTGCTTCTCCTTTTTCCCCTCAAAAAATATGGCGGTGGGAGGTGAAGGCGGAATGATTACAACCGATCATGAAGCAATTGGAAGCCGAATGAGATCGATTATCAATCATGGCCGGGACGGGACACTGCAATCACAAGAAGTGGGCACAAATATGCGAATGTCGGAAGTGTTTGCGGCAATCGGGCGAAAGCAACTTGAACACTTAGATCAATGGTTGGAACTTCGCAGAAATACTGCTAAACAATATGCCTCGGCTATCGATCAAAATGAACTTATCACGGCGCCATCAACGTTCCCTGATTCAGAACATGGGTGGCATCAATACTGTGTCAAGGTGGATGACGCAGCGCATTTCATCACCTACATGTCTGGAAAAAACATTGATGCCCGAGTATTCTATTCAACACCCTGCCATCAACACCCAGTATATGCTTCGCACCCTCAGCACGATGCAAAAATCGATGTCACGGAATCAATTTGTACTCGCTTAGTCGCCGTACCTATTCACCATGGCCTGACCGATAAAGAGCGTTCAAGGGTTGCATCTGCACTCGAGGATTATGCTTGAGTAAGCATCTCCGCAAGGGCAGCATTCGACCAACCTTTGAGGTGTGTTAATTCGAGTCCTGCCCACGATGGTAATGTAACATGTTGATCTTCTCTTTCTAATTCAACTTCAGCAATAACGAGTCCTGAGAGAGATTCTTCAAACTCATCAACTTCCCATAACAATCCATCATCACCATTCCATAGATAACGTGTTTTTACAACCGTAGGCAAGCCTTCAAAATTCAGTTTTTCATAGAGTTGAAATGGCAGATTCCATTCGAATTCAGTAGCAGTAGCTCCGGTTCTCTTACCTTTTGTGGTAAGAATAATCGTTGTTCCTTTCTTATCAATCTGGTGTCGAATTCTCCACGTCCTAACGTCACCTAAATCGCGATTGTCCTTAACAAGCGTCTGGTTGCGCCATGTAACTTCTCCGTTTTCATAGGTAACTTCAGACAGATAGTATTGTTGAATCTCGAGGTATTCGCCACCTTGCCAAGGCTTGTCGTTTCGGCCATCAACAAGAAAACGTCGTTCAATCTCAACGTTTTCGTTCATGTTTACTCCACGTGACCGAAGCACATAATGGTCACCAAACATTGTCAAATCAATTTACCACGTTATTGATATGTGTCCAATTAGAATTCCTTTGTGATGAGAGGCGTCTTCGTTGTCCGATTTCTTGCCCTTTTAGCTTTTCTTTCAATTGTAGGAGGGGTTGTGTTCCTTGAGGAAGAGGGTGTTTCGACAACATCTGAAGAGGAAAATACCCCAGAAGGAGATCCGTTCACTACTCAGCCGGAAAGTGCTGAGTCAGACGACTCTCAAGAATCTGATGGGGCTTTTTTTCAACCGGTAGAATCTGAACAGAGGGATGCAAAATCTGTTGATAATACGCTGCCATATGTCTTCTTTGGAATTGGAGGAGGTGTGTTTTCATCGCTTCTGTTTGGTTCATTCTTGTTCGAGTTTATTCGAATATTGTTCTTCCTCGCATTCCTTGCTCCTCTAATAGCAACCAAGAACAAGAGCGATGAGCGTACACGTGGACGAATCTTGGGGTTCGTTGAAGGCAATGCAGGCATCCATTTCTCTGCGCTTCGTGATGGGCTTGGATTAGCCAACGGCGTAACGGCATACCATCTGAGGGTACTGGAAACAGAGAATGCTGTTATTTCATGGAGAGATGGTAAGTTGAGGAGATACGCTATCTCAACGATCTCTTCTCATGATATTGATTCAATACGTCACCCAATTGTTGGCACCCGTTTAGCAATTTTAGAAATTCTATATCTGTCTGAATCCTTGGGATTGACTGGTAAAGAGATTCAACAAAAGCTCGCTATCTCTCGTCAGTTATTATCTCATCATATGAGTTCCTTACGTAATTCAAATTTGGTTGAAAAGAATGGTTCATCTCGAAAGTCTCCATGGAAATTGTCCTTGGATGGTTTAACCGAATTGAATGGTATTCAGAATAAAATGGATGTTTCGTAAAATCAATGTACCAACTCTTTCATAATGGCTGAATATATCCAAGTATCATGAACGCAAAGAAAATTGTCGCCCTTGGCGTCCTTAGCATGATGGTTATGTCTGGATGTTTGGGCGCAGTTGATGAAGAATTTGTTCTATCAAAATTGCCGGAAGACTGGACTGTGAAAACGGAACGAATCATTTCAACCCCCCAACTCGTTGAGTATGATTCATGTGATTTCATGGAAATGGATCTCAAAGCAAGCATTGCTGAGGAATACCGAACTCAACTCTTACAGGCAGTTGAAGAGGAATACAATTACCGAAGTTGGGACGATGGAATGGTCGCTGAATCTGCAATGGATGGCGAGGGTGGTAATTCGGTTGATACATCTACAAAACGTGTCGAAGGAGAGGATTTCAGTGGAACCAATAACCAAGAACAAGGTGTTGACGAAGCTGATTTCATTAAAACCGACGGATATTACATCTACGTCCTTCAAGGAAGTACGCTGTCGATACTCACTGTTCCTGAATTTGGAGAAATTGAATTTACATCAAATGTTAGTATTGAAGGCCAGCCAATTTCAATGATGCTTGATAGCGATCGCTTGATTGTTCTCTCAAGTTATTCGCCTTGGAATACTGATCGAGATGATGATTTGTACAAACTATTGCAATGGGACGATGGCTACAATTCATGGCGTTCTTCATCCATAACTAAATTCACGACCTATGATATTACAAATCGTTCTGAGCCTGAAATTGTTCAAGAATTGTATCTTGAAGGGTACAGTGTTGACGCAAGGGAGATTGGCGGCTCTATCAGAGCAATCACCCATTCTTGGCTCAATGTTCCTGGGCTAGTAGGTTGGCTCAATATGCCAAGCGAGTATTGGGACTTAGATTATCAGGACGAAGATAATCGAAGAGCATACCGCGAAGTCGTTGCTTACGAAACAATTATTGAAAACGCTGAAGCGCTGAATTCTCTTGAATTAGAAGACCTAATTCCAAAAATATACGAAAGGAAAAATGGAACCATTGTTGAACATGATATGCGTTCAGAAAGGTGTCAAAATTTCGCAAAACCGCTCGATGGTTTTAGTCGTGGATTTACCAACATCCTCTCATTGGACCTCTTTTCTGATTCTTTTTCATTCGAATCCGATCACATTCTAAGCAATCACCCATTGGTTTATGCTTCACAAGATGTGCTTGTATTGAGTGAGAATTCATGGGACTGGTGGTGGTTCTGGGGTCAAGACGAAGTCATGGAACAGACCAACATACATACATTCGATATTTCTGTTCCTGGAACCACAACATACACTGGTTCTGGGCGAATCGATGGGACTATTCTTGACCAATTCAGTATCTCTGAACATGAAGGCGTTCTCAGAGTAGCTACGACTGTAGGGCAGTGGAACAGGTGGTGGGTGGATGATCCTGAACCAATGTCTTCCTCCATCATTACCCTTGTTCGTGGAGTAGATCCTGCAACCGATCAGCCAATACTACAAGAGTACGGTCGCCTCGATGGAATTGCAGAAACAGAACGCATTTGGTCTGCTCGATTTGTTGAAGATCGAGCCTATCTTGTTACCTTCAGGAACATCGACCCGCTTTGGACCATTGACCTGTCCAACCCAATGAGTCCTGCGATTCTTGGAGAATTGAAGGTTCCAGGCGTATCGACATACATACATCCAATCAACGAAGACATGTTGCTTACAATCGGAATGGGGCCTGCGGGAGAAGACGGTTTAGGGCTGGATTGGTCAAATACTCGCCTTTCAACCTTTGATATTAGCAACATTACCGATCCACAGGAAGCAAGTGTTCTCTCTCTTTCCCCTGTTGAAAATCCTGAAGAAGGTCAATGGACATGGGCTTATTCAGAAGCAATGTATGAACACAAGGCCTTCCAATATTGGGGTCCAAAGGAGATGCTTGCCGTCCCTCTCTCGACATACCGGTGGGTTGATGATTCAACAAATGGACAATACTCAGGGCATTATGAATACGTCTCTAAGGCAATCTTGGTTAATGTTAACGAAAGCACGGGTAATATGTTGATTCATGGTGAAATCAATCACTCTTCCTTAGTGAATTCTGAAGAAAGCAATTACTGGTGGGGTGGTGAGCAGAATATACGCCGTACTATTTTCATGGGTGATTTCATCTATGCAATATCTGGTGCTGGAATTACTGTTCATAATCTCGACACGATGGAACAAACAGATGTCGTAGCATTTGATATCGAAAAACCTGATTATTACGCCATTTATTGACGAATGCGGGGATAAGCCAAACCTCAATTGCTGAATGGTTTAGCCTACATTGTGTCACTACGAGTTGCTGTCGTCGGTTGTGGGAGATGGGGTTCTCATCACCTTGCTGCATTAGTACGCCTGCAGGATCAACTCAATATTGAGCATATTGTAGCTTGTGATAATGACCAGAACGTTGCTCAATCCCTACGATTGTCAGGGTTCTGTGTTCATGAAAATGTTGAGTCTCTTGTCGATGAACATCAAATCGATGCTGTTATTGTAGCAACACCAAACAACACCCATTATACCCTGGGGAAGATGTTTCTTGAACAGGGAGTTCACGCATTAGTGGAAAAACCACTTTCTGTTGACCATAATTTGGCTTCTTCTCTTGTATCTATATCTGTGGAGAAAGGTAAAATTTTGAAAACCGGGTTTTTGTTGAGGTTCCATCCATGTGTCCAAGACCTTCATTCTCGAATTCGCTCAGGCGAACTTGGCGCTATTGAACGAATTAGATATAGACGATTGTCAACAAGAGAGGGCGATCCTAATTCTAATTGTCTGGATTCTTTAGCAATCCATGGACTCGATATTGCTACATTATTACTCAGTGAACAATCTCCAATGGCTATTTCAAGTGTTCGTGGTAATGAACGACACTCACAACTTAGCCTTGAGTTTCCTTACCAGGTTGAAGTGGAAATCGAAGTTGGATGGGGGCGTGAACATAACGTCGCTGAATTCAGTCTTCGCGGTTCGAATGGAGTTGCTCTTGTCCGGCTAAATCAACATGATTCGTATACAATCCTTCGAGATGGAAATGAGGTCCCTGTCTTAGTAGATGGTGGGCAAGCCCCCCTCGATGGTCAACTCCTAGACTTCTTGAGCTTTGATTCTAAGACAACATCTTCTGCTTCAACAGGATCGATTCTCCGAACGATCGACTGCATTGAACAAGCGCGTCTAAAATTGGCTTCTCAGGGAGTTAAGACTGCACGAGAATTGAAGAGATGATGCGGTTTGGAGTGGAATATGAGCCCAGAAAGAGTCATGCTTTGGCTTCTTGCAGGAGTTACCGTTTCCTCAATTGCAATATGGGTTGTCCAAGACTCAGTCTTTGATGGAGCAACTGCTTTTGCAGTTCTATCAAGTATCGTTGCAGTAATCTGGGGTATTTCGAGATATGATTCTGCTGTAAAGTTCAGTGGAATGGGTAATGGGGGCGTTCTCAACTTCCTCACTTTTGCAGTGGTTACAGCTGGACTTACCTACTGGTGTATCGCAATGTATGATTTCCCATTAGTCGGTTCAATTATTGGAAGTATTTGTACCATCGCATACGTTTGGTGGACTTTTGGAATGCTCGAACCTGGTAATCCTACGGCGTAATCAGGCGAAGGGTCAAATGCCTCCATCAGGAATTTCGAATCATGGCGAAGCATGGCGAGCATCCAGAACTCCCCGACTACCTCGAGAATTTACTCGATACGGATGTTCACACTATTTTTCTCAAGGCGGATTGCCCGCCCCGTGTCAAGAGAGGAACAATTGGTCAATTAGAACTCGTTGAGATTGGAACAGAGGAAGGTTGGGATAACCTTCGTATCGAATCATTACAAGAAGAACTTGGGTCAATTGTTGAGATGAATCAACACCGCAGCGACTGTTTCTTAGAAATTGACCGCAAGGGTTGCCGCGTTCTCCAACTTGGTGATTTGCGAATTACGTGTGCAAGTCCGCCATTCTCTGATGCAAGAGAAATTACGCTCGTGCGCCCAGTTGCGAAATTATCTCTTTCTGATTATGATCTTGATTCCAAAATTATTGAACGACTTTCAGACCATCATCGTGGAGTATTCATCTGTGGACGTCCTGGTTCGGGAAAAACAACTCTTGCTCAAGCAATAGCGGAGTATCTTGACGAAGATATTGGTGCAATGGTCAAAACAATGGAGGCTCCCCGTGATTTACAACTCGCAGATCGAATCACGCAATATGCACCGCTTGAAGGTGATTTGGAGAAAACCGCAGAGATTATTTTCCTCGTGCGCCCTGATTTCGTTATTTTTGATGAGGTACGAAGAGCTCGTGATTTCGAGATTTTTGCTGATGTTCGTCTTGCAGGAGTTGGTTTACTCGGAGTTACGCACGCAAACTCTGCGCTTGAAGCAATTCAGCGTCTCATCGGAAAGGTTGAACTCGGGCTTGTTTCCCAGGTTCTCGATACTGTCTTGCACGTAGAAGCTGGAAAAATACAACAAGTGCTTGAATTACGAATGACTGTAAAGCCGCCTTCTGGGATGCAGGAAGAATTAGCGCGACCTGTTATCGAGGTTGTTGAGTTCCCAAGTGGTAATGTTACGCATGAAATGTTTGCCTTTGGTTCAGAATTAGCAGTTGTTCCAGTTACTGAGAGAAATCAACAACGACCTGTTCAGCAGCTTGCTCAAAAGCAATTGGTCCATACAATTCGGCAGTGGGCTGGCGTCAATGTTCGTGTCCGCTTCACGAGCGATGCTTCAGCAACGGTTTACGCTCCTAAGAATATGATTTCGACCTTGGTTGGCCGAGGTGGAGATAATGTTCGAGCCCTTCAAGACCAACTTGGGGGGCTTCGCCTCTCGATTGAATCATTGGATGAAATGCCAAATTCAGGGGATGTTTCTGAAGGTGAAAGTTGGGATGATGATCAAGACAGACGAGCATATCAGAGCAAGGCGTATGAGCAGCATGGCAGATCTAAAAAGTCCCGTAAAGACCGTCGACGTTGAGAAGGAGACTTCTTGAAGAAGGGTGCAACGCACAATACATGGCGCGGCAAGATGATGGTTCTGGTCGCGCCCCTGTCGTTATCGTTCGCCCGACTACTTCGGTTACAAGTGGTATTGCCGTTACTCAGAAACTCGTTGGAGCAGCGGTTGCTTTCGGGGACATCTTGCGTCGAACATATGGCCCAAACGGTCTTGACAAAATGATGTACAAGACGAATGGAGAAAATGCAATCACAAATGATGGTGCAAAAATTGTTGCGGAACTGCTTGTTAAACATCCTGCAGCAAAGGCATTCGTCCAACTTGCTAAATCTCAAGAAAATGCTTGTGGAGATGGTGTTACGGGTTGTCTCCTATTTGCGAGTGAACTCATGCGAGAAGCGGGAAGGCTGCTTGAACGAGGAATTCATCCGTTGGTTCTTGTAGAGGCCTTTCAGCACTCTTTAGACCAGATTCTTAGCATTCTAGAATCCAGGACAATGCACATTTCTGATGCTGAGAGACTCTCTCTAGTCGCTCAGACCGCAATGGTCGGGAAATCTGCCGAATCTGGAGGTATCGGACTTGCAAAATTACTCGTTGAAGCAATGGAAATTGTACAGGAATCTGGAAAACCAGTTCGCGCCGAACATATTCGAATGGTAAAACGAGGACGAGATAGTTTACAGGATACTGTACTGATCAAAGGCATGGTTATTGAGCAAAAGTTTGATTCCGAACGTGTCCCACAGATTAAACAAGCGTCCAGTGTCCTCGCCCTTACATGTTCTCTAACTGTTGAACAGTCCAAGCGAGATGCTGAGATTGAAATTGAGCGGCCTGAACAAATGCTTGCATTCTTAGACGCTGAGGAAGCGATTCTATCGAAGAAAATTCAGGTTCTTATATCATCAGGGGCGAAGGCTGTTTTCACCTCCAAAGCAATCGACGACCGTATCAAGCACGCCTGCTTTGATGAGGGCATCCTACTGGTTGGAATGATGGAAGATGCTGGAATAGAAGATCTGGCATCTGCTACAAATGCAACACTCACTAATCATTTAGATGATGTTGAGGCTTCATCACTCGGCTCCCTTTTAGGCGCAAAAATCGAAGTCTCAGAACGTGAAGATGGTCGACGAACTCGGCTCATCGTTGATGTTGGAGATACTGCTGGACTGGTGACTCTTGACGTTGGAGGTGGACAAGGTGTTGCCACGGAAGAGTACATTCGAGCAATGTACGATGGGCTTCGTTCTCTTGAAATGGTTCTTGGGGACGGTGGTGTTCTTCTCGGAGGAGGGGCCTTCCATGTCGCTGCAGCGCTTCATCTACGAGAGTTGGCAGAAGCCACTGCTGGGCGTCATCGCTTAGCAATCGAAGCCTTTTCTCGTGCTCTTGAATCTATTCCAGTTGCACTGGCGAGTAATGCTGGAAAAGATCAGATTGACACTCTTCTCCAATTAAGAGCCGCCCATCGTAATGAGTCTGTTGATTTTGGCGTATCTAAAGACGGTTCAATCGGTGAGATCAACGGTGTATTAATTCCTGCAACAACCCTATCGCATGCCTTACAAGCAGCAGTGGAGACGACTTGTGGACTTCTTAGAGTCGATCAAGTCATCTCTTCTCGCGGTGATTGAGCAAATGCTCTCATCACATGCTTGATAATGTGGACGCAATAGAGTCTGATAACGGGTGCTTACATGGACTCGGAAAAACCTCGCGCATTGTTGAGTGTATGGGACAAGACTGGAATTGTTGAATTCGCAACCGGTTTATCCGAATTAGGATTTGAAATCATCTCAACGGGCGGGACTGCTCGAGCTCTAAAGGAAGCGGGTCTTGAAGTCAAGAGTGTAACTGATGTAACGGAGCATCCAGAGATATTCGATGGTCGAGTCAAAACATTACACCCTGCTATTCATGGCCCACTTCTAGCACGTATGCAGCAAAAATCCGATCGTGAAGGAATGAAAGAGTTGGGATATACACCCATTGCTTTAGTCGCATGCAATCTTTACCCATTCACAATGGCTGCAGCACAAGACCCTCCTCTCCCTGAAGGTTCCTTGTTAGAGATGATTGACATTGGAGGCCCAACCATGGTTCGTGCTTCTGCAAAGAATCACGCAAATGTCATCGTCTGTTGTAATCCGAATGAGTATGATTCTATCCTAGGCGACCTTAGAGAAGCAAATGGTTTGCCAAATGGAGTTCCAGCGGAACGAAGAAAGGCGCTTGCTTTACAAGCCTACGAACATACTGCTTCCTATGATGTTGCTATTGCCAATACCCTTCATTCTCGTTGGAATGGTTTACCTGAATCCTTTGAGGATGTGGTTGAACAAGCAAAGCGACATCATACGACTCTTCTTGCGTCTGCCAATAAAATGTCACCTCTGCGGTATGGTGAAAATGCTCACCAAAGCGCATCACTCTATGTCTCAGACGCAGCCCTCGGTAGCCATTCTACGCTCGTGACTGCACACGTTGAAGGAGGCAAGGCGATGTCTTACAACAACTACTCTGATGCCGATGCTACACTTCGATTGTGTCGTTCTTTATCAACAAATGAATGGCCAGATACGCCTCATGCATGTGTTATTGTGAAGCACAACAACCCTTGTGGAGTTGCTCTTTCGGAATCACAAGTTCAATCATTCAAAGATGCTTTAGCAAGCGATCCTGAATCTGCATTCGGTTCTATCATTTGCTTTAACGAGGTCGTCACGCTCGAAACAGCACAAGCAATGTCTGAATTATTCATCGAAGTTCTCATCGCTCCTGGATACGCTGATGATGCCAAAGAATACATCATGAAGAAGGCAAATCGCCGCCTTCTTACAATCGAATCGCCTCAAAATCGTCTTGCCCCATTAATGCGAGAACGTGTGCTAAAACCAATCGAGGGTGGATGGATTGTTCAAACTGAGGAGCCACCAATTATCGATTGGGCTTCTGCCAAGACTGTGACGAAGAAGCAAGTGACACAGTCGGAAATTGACTCAATGAAATTTGCTGTTCGTGTTTGTGAACAAGTCAAATCAAATGCAATTGTCATGGTTCAGGGCCTTGCAACTGTAGGTATCGGTCCAGGACAAACAAGTCGGGTTGAAGCAGTTCGAATTGCCGCTCGACGGGCTGGAGAGAAAGCAAAAGATTGTGTTCTTGCGAGCGATGCTTTCTTCCCGTTTGCAGATGGTTTAGAACAAGCTGCAATGGCTGGAGCATCTGCCATTGTTCAACCAGGCGGTTCGATTCGTGATCAGGAAGTTATCGATGCAGCAGATGCAATGGGAATTTCAATGCTCTTTACGGGCCACCGCTTATTCAGACATTGATGAAAACTGCAGTTCATTAATCAGAATGCGTCTGATTCATATGCTATTGGTACTTCGAAGGTTCATGAGCGACCACCTGATTGCAGTCCTCCCGGGAGATGGCACTGGAAAGGAAGTTGCCATAGAAGCGCAACGCATTCTCGACACCATTCAAGAACATACAAATCACGGTTTTGAACAAACCGTAATTCAATGTGGAGGCCAGCATTATCTCGACACTGGAGAAGAATGGGCCGAGGGTTCTTTTGCCTTTTGCCGAGATGAAGCAGATGCTATTTTCATGGGAGCTATTGGCCAACCTGGTGCACGTTTACCAAATGGTGACCTTGCTGGAGGTTCTGTAATTCTTGGAATGAGAAGCGGGCTTGATCTGTATGCGAATGTTCGACCAATTCGCTTGTATGAAGGAGTTCCACACAAGGTTCACGGCCGTTTCACAAACATTTGGGATCCTGAACTCGTTGACATGGTCATTCTTCGGGAGAATACCGAAGGGCTCTATCACTCCCTCCTCCACCGAAGTGCACAACGCGCTAAAGGGTTGGAAGGTTATGAGCCTCCTTCAA
>QXYA01000014.1 GCA_009887135.1 Candidatus Poseidoniales archaeon | reverse complement strand
GCGAACATTGGGACATGGGAAAACGAAGATAGTATTGATTGTGTCTTGCGAATGAATGGAAACGAAATATCGCGAGTTCGTGTTGATGATTTACAACCATTATCACCAAGTGGAGACGGTGGACCATCCACATTTAGCGTTGATGTAACTGCCACATTGGGAAGTCATGTGTTTGAACTAATCCTCGATGTGAATGATAATTTAACCGAATCGAGGAAAGATAACAACATCGAAGAAGTTACCCTTGATGTCGTAGAGCCATATGCAGTTCTTATTCAGTCACCAGAAGCAGTGACAAGGATTAATCCTGGAATGAGCCAGGATGTTGAAATATCACTTCTAGCAACAGGGTCACGAAGTGCATCATGGTCCGTCACATACGATACGACTAACCTCCCTGAAGGTTGGAATGTAGCTCCTCAACAAGGTACATCGCTTGCGGGGATAGAAATAGCACCATCTACATCTGTACCACTCACATTTGTTGCAACACTTCCACAAGATGCTTTAGGTGATGAAGATGGATATATCGACATCACCGCTACACTTGACATCGACCCATCTGTCAACACAACCCTTTCAGTACCAATTGAAGCATTGCGAACAAGAGGGCTTTCATTGGTTGGGCCAGAAGGCCTGAGTACCTCTCAGGGATATGGGCTTACTGGGTACACTGCCGAAGCCTATGTAATGATTGAGAATCTTGGTAACGCCCAAGAAACAACAACCTCAATCGATTGGACGAATCCATCTTGGGGGGGATCCCCAGTTCTCAACAACGGTATTGATAATGTCTATTCAATCACATTACAACCAGGAGAAAAAAGAGAGTTGACGATTCACCTTGATGTGCCTTCTTCAACAAGCCTCGGAACATCTACAATTACAACTCTAACCACGTGTATTGGAAGTGGAGATGAGACATTATGTCGTTCTCTTGAGGTCAATCTGACGGCTGTTGGTTCACATTCATCACCAGTGCATATTCGCTCTGTTCCGTCCACCGTAACTTCTTTTGAGATTAATGCGCTTATTCCCTCGAGCGGTTCTTTATCATGGGATCTAAATAATGCAGGCGTTTATCTACAAAACTGGCAATGGAATGCCACATCTGGAGCCAACATTAACAATGGCATATTGGAGATTTCAGGCCCATCGGGAACGGTTGCCATCGCCTCACTTGAAGTATATATTCCAACAGATGCCCCACCTCAACGACTAGTTTTCAATACAGCTGAGAATGTACCTCTAAATCATCACAACTTTTTGTTAAGTGTTCACGTACTGCAGATTCATCGTTCTGCAATCAGTATAATCGATCCAGTCCCAGAAACTGAACCTGCTGGATTTAATGTGAGTATTCCACATCAATTACTGATTCAGTTAGATAATCCTGGAAACGGAGAAGACACATATTTGCTTACTAGTCGAGTCTTAGCATCGGATCAAATTGCTTCAGATGATGTTCAATTCACTTTCTTCAATCCACAACGAACGCTTGCCCCTTTGGCCACCACAATAATGCCAGTGGAAATAACACTCGACACTTCAATCCCTGCAGCAGAGGCATTTGAAATTGAATTCACATGGACTTCAATTGTCAATGAAAGTGTATCTGCTTCAACTACATTACTAATCGAAGCAGAACAGCGCCATTCATGGGATATAACCTCTCTAGACGGACAGAGTATGCAAGTATTACCTAATCAAGAATTTCAATATGGAATTGAAGTAAAGAATATTGGAAACTTTGTTGATACTGTCCAACTTGTCCCTCAAATTATGATCACCACAACCGCGAATGATACCTCTGTATGGAACTTACATGACCCTGTCGATTCCTCTGAACTCGATGTCAATGCGTCGCAAGTTCTACCAATCGTTCAGATGATTCCATTCGCTTGGGAGGATAGTACAGCAATAATCACCTACAAAATAGTCTCAGCAGGCTACGAACTCGGTGAATTTAATGTAACCTTAGAAGTCCAGAAAACAGCAAAATGGCACGTAAATCTTGCAAATAGCAATCTCGAGATTTTACCAGGGGGAGACACAATTCAAGTGGAAGTAGAACAGCTTGGGAATTCTCCGAGCACCCCTTACTTTACGAAGTCAGGGCAGGGATGGAATACGACACTGCCTGATGGAATCATGATGGAACCTGGCCAAACCGAACTCATCGACATATTTGTGGAATCACCAGAAGGTGCAATTGCAGGCCAAGTAAATATTGTCAAAATCCGGGTCTCTGATGGATCTGGTCAAGGATTAGAGGAGTTTGAGATTCCTGTCAGAGTATCCCCTTCACCCAATTTTGAACTCAATGCAAGCCAATCTTGGTTTGTTAGTGAAGAAGGAGGGTATCCACTCGCATGGATGGAAAATACCGGCAATACAATGAGTCACGTGATATTAACTCTAGAAAACCTACCAGCGGGATGGAACATATCAGGAGTACTATCCGCTTCACTATCTCCTCACGAAACCCGTGGCATACCGTTTGAGATCATCCCTCCTGCCACTTGGGATAAACAACCATTGGAAATAGAACTCAGAATAATCCACCCTGAATTGGGATTGTATATGGAATCCATAACGGTGAAGCACTCGAATATTTCATTCGCAACCACGCCAGTGTTGTCTGGTTCTACTGGTTCAAGCCAAGCCTTTTCCTTACACATGAATTCCAATACAGGAAGCACAATCACAGTTCCCGGCGCAACGATTACCCAAGAGGAATATCGCCTTGTCTTAGAAGCAGGGATTAATCTCGGAACTGTGTCTTCAAGTAACGATTCCATACAATTCGTCAAAATTGGTTCGACATTACCACAAGTATCTGCTTCATGCCAATTTATTTCCAATGTGTTCCAAGAATTGGGCAGAACACCATTAACAGATACTCTTGTTTCCTGTAGTGTAACTGGAGACATTGATGATCGGACACGCCTGACATTTATTGCTTCAACCAGCACTGGTGAAACAATTCCACTCAACTTGGGTTCGTTCACAATTCAACAAAATGAATCAAGAATGCTCAATCTATCGGTCAACCAATGGGATCCTGAACCAGGACAGTTGATGATTCGTGTTGTTGGCTATGATGGAAATGGAATAGAAGTGATTTCAATTGAAACTGCACAGGTATCTCGCCAATCCAATTGGAATGTGGGGATAGCAAGTTTCAGTGCCACAGGAGATCTCGATATTGCGATTACTCGTACGAATTATGATGTTCTTGGAGATGTAAATTGTATCCTTACAGTAACAAGTAGTACAAGTTCATATCGCATTGAGCGAATTGTTGACGTAGAAGGCTCCCAGTTTGCACCGATTGTTAACATCCAAAACCCTGACATATCTGACAGAGAAAGTTTGTCTGCAACGATTGAATGCAACTCTCCATTCGACGTAGACGATAATCCATCAGATAACACTGCAACAGCAATTTATGTAGAAGACAGTCAGAGTTTGGTCACAACGAATAATCTCCTTTGGGGATTAGCCATCACAATACTCATTGTTGGAGCATATGTACTCGTAATGCAAAGGAAGGAAGCAGAAGTATTACAGGAAAAGATCAAAGGAAAACCTAAGACTTCAGACAGTACTATCGATCGAGATGTTCAAGAGAGGAACGATGTTGAGGATGATATGTCTCTTGAAGTATTCGAAGAAGAATTGGATTTAGAGGAAGAAGAACTTCCATCACTCGTCGAAGAGATTCCAGAATTAGAAACTGATCTCAGCCCATCAGGACGACTTGATACAATTCGACAAGAATTAGATCCAGATATAGAAATTGTAGATACGATAAGCATTGAAGAACGCATGTCGAAGTTTTTTGATTAAGCGTAGATTACATACCTCAATAGGTATGATGCCCTGCGAGGGGCATGAACCAATCAAATTCGAGCACTTCTGCGTTTTATACGCTAGACGGGTGCGTTTCTAAGAATCTTGATAAAACATTTCAAGCACTTCTTAAAGTTCGTCAAGGTGATAGTAAGTTGTGGCAGGAACTTGTAAAGAATGAAGCGTTTTCATCACGATTAAAACAACAAGGTTTGGATGAAATCGATGATAGAAATCTGATTACGTGGGATGATGCAACACTTTGGTTTACAGCTGTACGAATGTTGAACAGGGATTCAACACCAATTATGCTAGGAGAGAACAAGAACCGGGAGAGATTTGGTCGGTTCCCGCACCATACTGGTTCATCTTTACAGTATATTTTAGACAATATATTGTCAGTTCCAAGTCAATCAGAAGGATTGTATTCGGATTTAGTAGAACATTTAGAATATTTGACAGAAAGATGTTCGGAGATGAATACAGGGCACAAAGAATTTCAAGAAGGAAAAGCTGGTTTATTCATTTTAGGGTATCTAAATTTTGAAGAAGTGAAAGCACTGAGATCAATGCTTCTCGGAAGCGGTTGGATGGTATCTAGAGAGGAGCCATTAGACGGAGGAGTAAGGGAGGCTGTCCGACATTTAAACGCTCTTCTAATGGCGGCCGAAAGGAGAGGCGCTGGCCTCATCCATAGGCAACATGAGTAATCAGAATTGGCCTGAGGTTAAGCGCTCATACATTGATGAATAAAGAGATGCAGTTTCATCGATCACACTCTGTGGTAAAGCAGGGATAGGAGGATCAACAGTACCTGCATCACGTGCAACTTTCAAGTCAGCCTGATGGCCAGAGTTGATGTAATGGGTCCGAACAAATTCTTTTGATAACTCGATGCATTCTCCGTTAGAGTATGCTTCAGCATCCCACCAACGATCTTCATCGAGAGTGCCAAATGTATCGACGAGGACGACTTTTCGACCTGGTCCTAATGCAAATTCCTTCTTACCATCTACATGGATAAGTCCATTCTTTGCGGCTTCCCTTTCAATAATATCATCGATTTTGAGTGCGGCTTGTACAATGGAATCAAATTCCTGGTCAGTGATGTTCGATATTTCAAGAGCTTCTTCACGATCGATGTTACGATCAAAGGCTTCGAATTTAGTAGTGACTTCTACAAACGGTTCTGATAGTTTCACCCCATATTCAGCGTCTTGTGAAACTCCAAGAGATTCTGCAGTAAGTTCACCACGTTGGAAACGGCGCCAAGCCGAGCCAGAGAGGTAGTGACGTACGATAAATTCTAACGGTACAAAGACCCATTCAGCATCCCTTGAGATTGCTCCTGGTTCTTTTATCACATCGACTTTACGAACGAGACAACGGTCAGGGCCATTCAATTCAACAAGATGGGTTCCACAAACACCTTCCTGTTCAACCAATTTGAACCAATGTGCAGTAGTCCTGTTGAGTGATTCTCCCTTTCGGGGAATAAGAGATGGAATAATTTGATCAAATACTGAAATCTGATTCGTGAATCTAAATTCCAGGATATCCGGATCGTCTGTCGACCATACTTGCTTCACTTTGCCTTGATAGAGCATTTCACCCATGAACAACAACCAAAAGGAGAGGCTATTGAACATTCTTATTGAACAAACTCAGATTAAACCAAGAGCATCTTCAATACGATTGAGTTCAGGGCCAGTTGTTTCACTTCCAGCTAGAGCACCGTTATTTGATGCACAAATACCTGCACCGACATAAGGAGAACCAAAGGATACTGTGCCGACCATAGGAGGTACAGCAAGAATTTCTTCAATCAGGAGGACTTCATCGGGAGCTACATCAGGATGGAGAAGTACACCTTGGCTATTGACTACACCAAGGCTACCAACTACATCTTGTCCTCCAATCGTTGTAGAAATAATATCAACTCCTAGAACTTCTGCCAAAACTTCTAGGCCATCTTTTGGAATACTAGGAGACGCAACACATCCATGTTCATTGACAAGTAACAGATTTCCTGCAGTATTGACGCCGCCTTCCATGACAACGACATCTCCGTAAGCAGTTAAGGCATCAATATCGGATTCAGTTGCAATATCAGCAACTGCCATTCCATTAGTATTTCCAGCTAAAAGTGCACCAATAAGATTAGATCCACCAATTGAGATAGGTGCAAGTTCAAGTCCTACAACACGTTCAAGTTTCTCTAGAGTAGGAGTTGGTAATTCACGAGGATGAAACAAAACGTTACCAACTGAGGCTAAATGAATCCCAATTTGATCGGACCCGAGGATGTCAAGGGTGTCAATTGGCATGTGTAGCACTCCGTTTGGGATTCTCAAAGGTGTTGTTGGAACCTAGGAGTAGGAAAATGAAGATCGGAGATACCAAGAGGAAAGGAGTGGGGCACAGTGACCGCCGTTCCCGTGGACTCTCGTACCACAGTATTGGGACAGACGCAGGAGGGCTTGACTTCCGGGTTCGGGATGAGACCGGGTAAACTCCACCGCTATGACCGTGCACCCATCTCCTTTCGAATTGGATATGGACGCGACTATTGTCGCATCGGTGAATTGGCATGAATTATTAGACGAAGGGCACTCGAGGTGCGGATACATAATGAAAAAGATGCTCGAACAGTTAGTGCTGCTGGACTGAATACGTCGCCGAAGCTTCGTACTTACATCCGCAGTC
>QXYA01000139.1 GCA_009887135.1 Candidatus Poseidoniales archaeon | reverse complement strand
GCAAGATTGAGAGGATGAGATGGCCCCAGATTGCAATCGGTGCAAAAGGTGCAACGTCCAAGGTTTGAGTTGCAAGAATGTTTTCTCCAATCGTGGTTTGAAGCGTATATTCCCCCGGAGGTAATTCGGCGTCTAAGGAAACAAACTCATTGGTTTGGCCACTCCATGAAAGGACAACTCCCCCCTCTTCATTCACAAGTTGCCATGAAACATCTTCAATCCTTGAAGCATCGTCAACGTGGACAAAATTTGATTGTATCTCAATTGGAAGATTTGCATCACTTCCAAAAACTGGCTGGAGAGAAACTTCACGATTGGCTTGGAATTCATGATCGATGTCGTTAAGTTCCTGAGAAGCAACGTTGTTTGAAACGTTAGCCCAAATGATATTTATGATGAGGAGCGCAAATACCCACATACCAAAATTGATAATTTTACGTGCCTCCATAGTATCATCACATCAATCATACTTTATCAGTTGGTGTTCAACTCCCAAACGAATCATTGCCTCATTCATCCACTGTAATTTGTCCAACTTAGCCATAGGATTCGTGGCCCCGGACCACATTCCAACTTTTTGTGTTGAAAATCCTAAGCATTGAATTTGACCTAGATTCAGACCCATCGATTGAAGAAAACAAAGAGCACGATCTCCGTCAGTGAATCCTCCTGGATTATGCATTCCTGAAAACGATGTTTTCGTTTGATGCGTTAATGTAAGAGATGGAACGACTTCCATTTTTGCCCATTCGGCACATAGCCTCGTCCAAGTTTCCAGATTATCTCCATGTGCATGCAAGACGATGTGAACTGAAGATTCGATGGCTCGTTGAAGGTGTTCTGCCCCATCTCCGTCGCTTACAACGCAGAGTACTTTGGAAAGATCGTCAACTGCTCCAACCGCTCCATCAGCAGCGATGAATCGTGCTCCTGGGCCGTAGTCAGCGGTTCGAATCTTCTCCGAACCTGCGCCTATCACATAGAGTTGGTTTGCTGAATGAAGGTTTTCTCGAAGGTCTCTTGTTGCCTGCTGGCGTTGATCAAAACTCCACTCTTCACGGCCAAACGGTTGTGGTTTGGAAAACAAAGATTCCATTCGTTCCGCCGACTCTACATCATTTTGAATCGAGTACCCAAATGCTTCGCGAACCTCGTCTTGTAACGCAAGAAGAGGCTCTAGCACATCGTTGAACACGCCCTGTCCTAGAGGGAGATGTTGAAGAAAGGTTTGGGTTGTCAAGTTCATATGGTATCGGGTTCATTCGTCTGATGTGCCCCGACCAACAAGTCAACCAATCGTCACTGATGAAGTGACGCTTGCGCGCTATCCATTCTTGCCCCAAGCAAGTGGTTGGATACAAAATATGGCCGCTAAGCATAACATTTCATTGGATGATTTAATCGATGGTCCGCTCATGGAATCAGCCCGTAAGCGAGCCCGTATTCGATTGGTTGATACCGTTCAGTCCAAGGAAGGTGTTGAGTTGAGTGGTGGTGACATCCATACCGAAGAAGGGCGATTGATTGAAGCATTCTCATTCTACTATGCTCGGCTTGTCATTTGCGCTTCAGAGGATGAGCGTCTTCTCGCTCGATGGGCTCAAGCAGAAGCTGCAAGAGCAGAACATCTTCTGATCCGAGATTCTGCAAATCTTGAACCGATTGCCCGCACATACATCTCTGTACTCGACAAAGTTGAGAGCGGGAATGCATTTCGACGAAACATTGCTTCTTCAGATATTCAAGCACTGAGGCAAACCAAAGATGGCTTGGAATGGAGTCTCGGTCTTTCAGATTTTATCGAGGTATGCCCCCGTATTACAGGAAACCGCTGGAGGCTTCCGAATTGTGACGTGGAGAATGGCATTGTACGACTCCATAATGAAAACAAATACAGTTCAACTGCAAAACTCGCTCGACTGTTGCGTGAACACATTAAGTCTGATGTTGAACGCGAAGGGGTTCAAAAAATGGCAGAGGTAACAACTGATTTAGCCATCCGATTAGCAGAACCTGTTGGTATGGTTCGGAATCTCTTGAATCAGAAAACCAGTGAAGCAATCGCCTTGGTTGGTGCAGAAGAGGAGGATTGGCCGCCTTGTATGAGAAAGGCAGTGGCGGACCTATCCGCTGGTGTAAACCTCAATCACTTTGGACGACTGTTCCTTGCTTCCATGGCTGCAACATTAGCATTACCAAAGGAAGCATGTGTTGATTTCTTCAGAGGAGCACCCGATTTTAGTGAAGGTACAACTTCCTATCAAGTCGACCACGTCTATCAACACGAATACACGCCATCGAGTTGTTCTAAGTTGAAAGTAAATCACAACTGTCCTGTTTTACCAGGGGATAACAGGTTATGCGATCAGCCATGGCTTGACCATCCACTGAAATACATTCGCGCTACTCAGCGGCGAAAGCGACGTGAGCAACAAGCACAAGCACCTCAAGAACAACCTCCAACAGATTCAGAGCAAACAAGAGTTTGAAGTGGAGGAACGCATACCATTGAACAGGGAGAGAAATGACACGAGTACTTGTCCTGACTGTTGACCGAGACAATGATCTTGGAATCAAAACCTCGATTCGAGGTCCAGTCATTGGTCGCAGACAAGTACTTACTGCTGCTCTCAAGCTTGGTATTGCTGACCCAGAAGAAAGCGATACTAACGCTATTCTTGGCGCTCTCTCTCAGCACGATTCTCTGCTCGAAACAGGTGGGGAAGACGATGAAGTCGAGGTTGCGATCCTTACCGGTGACGAAAAGGTCGGTGTACGTTCAGACCGTGCAATTGCAGCTCAATTAGAGGAGGTTGTTTCAGCCTTCCAACCTGATGAGGCTGTCTTAATCACGGATGGAGCAGAAGATGAATCTGTTCTTCCAATCATTCAATCTCAAGTTCGAATCGACCATGTCCAAAAGGTCATTGTCAAGCAATCAAAGGGTATTGAAGGGACATACTATTACATCGTAAAGGCGCTCGAAGATCCAAAATGGAGAGCCAAGTTCATGATTCCATTTGGATTGGTTCTTGCAATCTTTGGCCTGGGTATTATGCTGCCAAATGAGATTGGCGGCATTGTCATTGGTGCCCTTCCATTGCTGCTCGGTTTGTTCATATTCGCAAAAGGTGCTGGTATCGAAACAACTGTCAATCGAGTTGTTCAGGAAATGCGAGATAACGCAGATGCTGCTATGTTTTCCTCTCTCTTATGGACTGCAACTGTCTTCAGTGCAATCTTTGCAGGTGCTGAGGGATGGCAAACATTCGATGATCTCGTCGATACTGAAACAACATCGATTCTATGGATGCAAGTTGCAAATTCTTCCCTAGCTTGGATTGTTATTGCTTTCCTCACTTCAACAGCTGGATTCATGCTTTTGCGATTGAAGCGCGGAAGTTTCTCAGGCCAGTTGCTTGTTTTGAGCATCTTTGGCATGGTCGTCTACTCCTTCGTCAACACCGCTCTTCAAATTGCCATTGATATACTGAGTGGAAATGATTACGAATTCAACGTTACGAATATTGGAAACACTCTCTCCGTACCGCTTGCCTGGATTGTTGCACTATGGCTTACTATGACCATTGTCAAGGGACTGAAAGCCAAGCAGGCTCAATCCGAGCGCTACTGGGGCATTTGATCAAAGTACAAACTTTGGAAGGTGTCGGGCAATCGTGCTGTGGCTGACAACGCCAGCAAGCACACCATCATCATTGACAACTGCAATTTGATTCAAGTCGTGAGTTAACATAAGTGCCCCTGCTTTGAGAAGAGGTGTTTCAAGACGTACTGTCATTGGAGGAATGTTAACGAGTTGTTTTGCTTCAATACCATGCATCCAAGCAATTGAACGATTAACGGTCTTTCTTGAGATGAGTTTCAAGACATCAATGGCATGAATACGACCCATTGGGACGCCATCACGATTGACGATGAAGAGATGATCCAACTCTTTCATAGTCATCGCTTCAAGGACATCAGCCATTGAAGCAGTGGAACGTACTGCTCGTGGTTTTTGCATAACTTCTTCACAGGTAAGTCTACGAACATCAAGTCTGTTTTTACCAGACTGCTTTCGTACGCTGTTGCTTGTTTTTCGTCGATTAAGGCTTGCCATATCCTACACTTCTTGTCCTGCGCCCCACTGGTAACCCATATCAAGGCTTGTACGGCTATCCCTTCCGGATTACAGTATATGAACTCCATAATCAGGTTCCGAGAACAAAACTCCTCAAACCTCAATACACAAGAGTTGAACGGCGTTATATGAGTTCAATCCCAGTCGATGTGCTAACTCGGATTTCTGGCCTGCAAGGGTATGAGCGTCAACTCGAAGTTACATCTGTTGCACAACAGTATGGAATGGCTCCTGAAGAGGTCGAAGCGATCGCAAACCGATTTTCAAAAGGAACCCCACAGTCTTCAATGGCTGGATTCCAACCGGTGGCGAGTAAGGAAGTCCCACAGATTCCTACGCAAGCACAAAACATACCTGTGAATCAAATGCGATTCCAATACGATCCTACAGATGGTGCAAAGGAGCGCCGTTCTCAAGTCGACCAAGCAATTCTATGTCCTGCATGCGGCGTTGCCTTAGGCATACCAAGTCAACGACCGATCAAGGTCACGTGTCCACAATGCCTCCATGAGGCCTTGTTTCAATGAAAGGAAGTGAATCCCAATGAGCCTCCCTACAACACCTCGCCTTTGGCCGTATGAGCCTCTCAATTCACCAATACCTCTACCGCAACAACCTGTTATTTTTTCAGAGGATGAATTGTTTTGGATCGAAGCCGAAGCCATCGAAGCAGAGTCAATGTCAGTGGATGAATTAAGGAATACCGTCTCGGAGTGGAAATCTTCATCAGGAGATTCAATCGATTCGATTCTATCCACACTCGGCGCTCCGTCCATGCAAGAACGACGACTTATTCTTCTGATTGGAGAATTGGCTAATCCGTCTCGCTTGTACGATATCGGTGCAGGCCCAATGCCGATCATCAACGTTCGAATAGATGATGTCTGTCGTACTTGGAACGATACATTGGATGCTCGAATGGTTCAACCTGGCGTTCATCACATCACCTTAGCTCGAACGCAAGGGTGGTGGGAATCAACACACCTTGGCTTTGCAACGCTACCTCAAATTCGACAACTGATTGAATACCTTGGCGATGGCTCAAGGATCAAATGGAAACCCGCAAAACTTGCTGAAGGTTCACTCCATGTCCTTCATGATACAACAATGGAAGCACCAACAATTGATGACATCCAATGGGATGGAACGGTCGAGTTAGTCGAACGTGAACGCCCTGCATTTGATGGACCCGAACTCCCATTCGAAGAGGTCTTTACGCCAATTCATACACTCGCAGGATGCTACAACCATCGAGGACGATTTGCTCGATGCATTCATTATTTGCAACGCTCATTCCATGACAATATCTACCGCAGAGGATCAGCCCGAGTGTGGAGTGATGTCATTTCTGTAGTAAAGAAGTAGAATTGAAGAGAACAATGCTCATGAGGCACGAGGCCTTGGCAAGGACAAGAGGGATTCGATGATCATCGCACCAAGTGTTCTAACAGCAGACCTTGCAGCCCTAGGAAATGCTTGTCAAGAAGCCGTTTCTGCTGGACTTGATTGGCTTCATCTCGATGTTATGGACGGAAACTTTGTCCCGAATCTTACCTTTGGCCCACCGGTCATCAAGCAACTACGAAAGCACTTGGGAGATGGCCCTGTATTCGATGCTCATCTGATGATTGAGAATGCTGAAACCATGTATCAAGATTACATCGATGCTGGTTGCAATCATCTCACTGTCCATGTTGAAGCCGTCACGCACCTTCATCGACTCCTTCACGCAATTCGAGAAGCAGGTGCAGGGGCTGGAATCGTTCTGAATCCAGCAACACCCGTTGACATTGCTTTGGAAGTCCTTCCTGATGTTGATCTCGTTCTAATTATGAGCGTTAATCCTGGCTTTGGAGGACAATCGTTCATTCCAACTGTTGAGGCTAAGATCCGTAAACTCCGCAAAGCTATCGATGAACAAGTCGCTACTGGTGGACGTGATGTGCAATTACAAATCGATGGTGGCGTCAAGACACACAACATTGCTATGTTGAGAGAATGGGGCGTTACCAACGCAGTGGTCGGTTCAGGGCTCTTCAATGATCGAGGGAGTGTTGCTGACAACCTTACAACGCTTCATGAAGCCCTCAATGTCTGAGTGATTTGATGCGAATCCTGTTGGTGACATTGCTTCACCCGCTTCCAACAAATGCTGCAAGAGGTACATTCGTAGCAGACCATGCACAACTCCTACGTGACTCAGGGCATGATGTGCGTATCGTCAACCCTTTACCGCGTATGCTCCAGTACATGGAACAACGTCGCTCAACACTGACAGGTGTTGCAAAATCACCTAAGAAATTTGAACATAATGGATTTGAAATCCTCTCTCCGCGGTTCATTGCTCTCTCTGACCACCCATATCCTTCCCTTACCTCAAGAAGTATACGTAATCGGAAGAAAGCCATCGAATCTTGGCTCGGAACTTGGCGCCCAGAACACATTATTTGCCATACACTTTGGCCGGTTGGAGAACTTGCAAAGTCCCTCGCAAAGCGATGGAAGGTCCCTTGGACCGGTGTTGTTCATGGCCATGATGTTGATGTTGGCCTTGATCATTCAACTATCGGGAAAAGAATCCGTTCGATGATGGAATCTGCTGATAACATGGTCTTTGTCAGCCAAGGATTGAAGCGGTCTTCAGAGCAAAAGAATGTCTTACCAAAGGCTTCGTTTGTCATCCCTTGTCACTCTGAAATGAATGCTGAGTGGGCTCGTCCAATGAAACCATGGAAGGGAAGGTGGAGAAGAGAGGCAATCGATATTCTGTTCCCTTCTGATCCTCGGCGCCCCGAAAAGAACAATTTACTCGCGCTTCAAACAGGCGAGATTCTCGAACATCGTGGATGGATTGTTGGAATGACGACACTAAAGCAACAACCACGTAGTATCGTTTGGGACAGAATGATTGTCGCAGATCTTACGCTGATCACCTCTCATCGAGAATCTGGACCTCTCGTTGCCAGAGAGTCGATTCTCTGTGGTACACCTGTCGTTTCAACGAACGTCGGCGATGTAGGAACATATCTCCCAACTTCTCTCGTCATTGATGAAGCAACACCAGAGTTACTTGCTGACGCCTGCGAATCCGCACTCGAAATAAATTGGATTGAAAATCCAATCACTCTACCTCGGAAGTTTTCTCAGGAATCTGTAAGCCAACAGTGGTCTTCATTGCTTCAAGGGCTTGAGGAAGAAGAATGAATAATGGAAGTCCTGAAAGCGCCCACCAAGACCGTTCAGAGAGCGCAAAACACGTCACAAAGACAAGTCCAACAGTCAGAACCCATTGCAGACCTCGACTCTTGAATTCGCTCCATCTCTGACTCAAACCAATGCCTGCAAATAGCATGATGAATGTCGAAGCGACCGAAGCATAAGCAGCCATCTCAAGAGCGGTTCCAACACTCCTATCAGCTCCCCAATTGATCAAAAACCATCCAATCAGTGTTGCCATGATCACAACAAGAGCGATGAGACTGGTAAATCTCCAAGGTCGAGTTCCTGCTTGTAGAGATGTGTAGGAGGGAACACTCAGTACGGTCATAGCCCAACCTGCGAGTAAAAGCATGAAGATGTCTTGAGCTGAAGCGCCAAGGCTACCATCAAAATATTCAGATGGAAATGCAATTGGAAGCAAGAGTGTAACAATACCTGCCCCTGAAACCAATCCAATCGGCACTAAGCCAAAAGCGATGGATTCAACTCGATTGAGATGCCCGTTGTAGAGCGTTTCATCGTCACGAGAAGCACCAAGGACGGGAAGTAAGGCGGATCTCATCGCTTGAGGGATAAGTAGCCCTGCAAGCCAAGCAAGTTGGGCAACGTGAAACAGTGCTACTTCTTCAAGTCCTAATTCAACTGAAAGAATGAATTTCTCTATTCGAATAACATACGGTAAGACGCCCAATGTAATCGCAAAAGGAAGGGCTGCGATGAGGAGTGATTTCTTATTCTCCCAAATTGATCCTAATTCTTTGAATTCTGTTTTCTTAACCTGATTCACATTTGCGACTCGATATGCGCCCCATAACGCAAGCAAGCACCCAACGCTTGCACCGATCAAAAAGACAAGCGCATACCAGACAACATCAGTTGAAGATGCGTAATAGAGAGCCCCATATCCAACAGTAGTTACGCCACGTTCCACAACTTTCGTAATCGATTCAAATCGAGCATCTCCAGAGGCTCGTAAAGCAGTCCTAGGCGCGTATGATGCGATATGAACAAGAGCGATTACAGCAGCTAAAAGCATCAGACTATCATGAGCACCCAGGTAGAGAACCAATCCACAAGCAAGGGGCGCAAAGAGAAGAGCCGCAATAATCTGTAAACGATAAATTTGAATCATTCCAGACCAAATTGATGAAGGTTTTCTTGGACCATCACGAGCAAGGAGGGTTGGTAAACCCAAATCGAGAAGAAGAAAGAGTGTTGCAAATAGATCAAGAGCGATGATGAGAAGGCCATAGTACTCAGCAAGTAATGCTCGAGCAAGGAGCAACTGTCCAACGAGAGCGAGAAAGACCGCAATGATATCTGCAGCACTCAACCAGACGCTATCGCGACCAAAAGAAGGGCGACGCGGAGCATGCTGCATGATGCTTCCAGACGTTGAAGATGCATGAATCAATGGGTAGCGAGTGTACTGGGGGACTGAACACCCATTGTACTTCTCCATAATGTCTTGAGGGGTTTGAGAGAACCCTTACGATTTCGTGGAAATGATATGTCGGTTGTCTGTATCAGCCCACAAGAGACGGTATCAAATTGCAATCAATTAAAATGCTATTGAGAACTCGAATCTTATAGAAAATCAGTCATCCTCGGGGCCTTCAAGTTGTGGGCGGTCAAATCCAGGAAGACTGAATTGAGCACCACCGATTCCTTCTAGCGTCCCAAGCATATTTGCCATAGAGTCAACTACCGTTTGTAGCCGTTCTTTTCTTGCCTTCCATTGCTTTTTCATATACTGCTCTTCCTTTCTAATTGATTCACCAAACTCTGAATAAGCGTTCATAATATTCGTCATAACGAATGAAAATTCTTCGCCGGATATGTAATTCACAACGCGTTCTTGGATAGACTCTTTGTGCTCTTCTCTCGTCTTTAGTGAATCTGTTCTAAG
>QXYA01000138.1 GCA_009887135.1 Candidatus Poseidoniales archaeon | reverse complement strand
GTTGATTTTCCAATTCCAGGTAATCCACGAAGATGAATTTGTTTCCTTGCATTGAGATGGTTCAGCAATTGTTCCGTTTCCTTTTCCCTTCCTATCAGTGATGTGTATGTTGGCGCTTGTCCAAATATTTTCAACGAGGCATCGGGTCGGGACGTTACCTTTTCATCACTATTCTGAAGAACGAAATCTCGTCCCTCTTGGGTGATATGGACCACCTTTCTCTTCCGCCTTCCACCTCCTAAAACATGAGCTTGTCGCGTGAAAAGAAGTTCTTTTTCTTCGAGTATGGACATTGGTTGGAAGAGAGCAGAACGGACTACTCCTATACTATCTGCAATTCCTTCAAGAGAAAGTGAACGAGGCACATCCCATGCGGATTCGAGAGAGGCTGGATGTGATTCCAACCATCGCAAAATCCGTAGCATTGAGGACGATAACACGTTGATTCCTAATTTATCGAAGCACGTCATACATTTGGATTTGTCCGCTTCATGTTTGAGAAGAATAAATGCGCGTTCTTTTGACCTATGAGTGTGAGCAATTTCCATGCCGGTCGATGCTGCATCCATTGATTTGCCGGCATCTCCCGGCGTATATCTCTTCAAAACAAATGAAGGACGAGTCCTCTATGTTGGAAAAGCAACTCGATTGAATGAACGAATACGTTCGTATTTTGCCACCAATCCTGATCGTCAAATGATTCCCGAACTTGTTTCTCGCTCTGATGATGTTGAATGCATTGTCACAACAACTCCACAAGAAGCATTGATCCTTGAGCGTCAACTCATTCGAGAACATAAACCGCGTTTCAATTCGATGCTAAAGGATGACAAATCCTACCCCTATCTGGTTCTAACTGCCGAGGAGTACCCTCGCATCATGTATACTCGTCACCCTCCAAAGAAATCACACCGTTGGGGTCCATTTCCCAATGCTGGAGCAGCCAAGCAAGTCATGCAATTGCTACGACGCCATTTTGGAATACGTGATTGTAAGGAGCTATTGCCACAAGGGTGCTTAGCAATGCATATTGGATTGTGTACAGGGCCATGCATCGATGCTGGAGGTTACGATGAGCAAGTATCAATGGTGAAGAAGATTCTCAATGGGGAAGCGACTGAATTGCTCGAGGAACTTGGAGAAAAGATGGATGAATGTTCGAGTAAAATGATGTTTGAAAGAGCTGCATATTACAGAGACCAGATTCGCTCCATACGCACAACAATTGGACAACATGTCGTTTCCAGTAAGTTATATCGAGACTGTGACGCTATTGGATTTGCTGAACAAGGAGACCTTGCTGCATTGATTGTTCTTCATGCTGATGAAGGTGTTGTTAAGGGACAAGAAGTCTGGCCCTACGTTCATCGAGGAGACATCGGAGAAACGGTCAGTCATTTCATCAGTGAACACTATGTGAACAGAAGACCACCACGTTTGTTGCTTACACCAACACCACTTCTCGATGGTTTGCAAGAATGGTTGGATGAACGTCGCGGTTCTGCTGTCGAAGTGCGAACACCAGTTCGAGGCGATATGGTTACACTTCGAACGCTTGCAGATCAAAACGCTGAAATTCAAGTTTCTCGATTGTCGAATAAATCCAGTGGCTCTTTAGAACAAAGGGCTGCAGATGAAGCAGCACTCCTGTTAGGCTCTGAACAAATGAACCACGTTGTTTGCTTTGATATGGCTCAACTCCAAGGCGATGAACGAGTCGGTGCGAGCGTAGTCATGCGTCATGGCCGACCTGCAAAGAAAGAGTATCGAACATACATCGTAAAAGGAGATGCTATGGATGATCTACGTATGATGAAAGAAGTCATAGAACGATGGTTGAAACGGCAAGAAGAATGGCCAGACCTGTTACTTCTTGATGGCGGCCAGACACATCTGAATATTATTCAAAAATTGCTTAAGGAACATGGCGTCCAAGATCGATTTGAATTAGCAGCACTCGCAAAGCGAGAAGAAACACTCTTCAGAGAAGAGAAAGAACCAATCGTTCTTGATCGTAGGGGGAGAGTATTTGTTCATGCTCGAGATGAGGCACATCGCTTTGTCAACACCTTCCATCGAAAGAGAAGAAAGAAATCTCGCTTAGGAGATCCATTGGAAAATGTTCTCGGGCTTGGAGCAAAGAAACTACAGACATTAATTCGTCATTTCGGAGGACGTCAAGGCATCAGCAACTCAAGTATTGAGGATCTTAAGACGGTACCTGGCATTGGACCATCCCTTGCAGAACGAATCCACGAAGCTTTGCATCGTTAATCGAGTTGGTCGTTTTGCATCGCTTCAAAGGGATCGATTCCCTCTTCGTATCCACCGACTTGTCGATCAACCAAACCTGCCATTTGAGCGAAATCAGATTCAGATAAGCCCATCTTCTGGGCCTTTAGTAGGGAATTCTTTGATTCTCGTGCCGCTCTCTTCTTTCGCTTTTTCTTACGTCGTCTACGAACAAGGAGAATCAAAAGAATGAGCACAACAGCAGGATATGCCCAGAATTGACCGAGAAGATACATCCATGTCACTTGTAATCGGATTGTAATCTCGTCATCAAGATCAGCTGGTGGTATCGTGTAGGTGATGACCTGACGACCATCTTCCATAGAGAGAACCATGTTACCCTGTGTTGAGGTCGCTTCAATGGCTTTGATTCCCTTTGGTAGTGTGAAACTTACTGGTCCCGAGAGATCCAATTCTGTTTCTTCGTGAATAGTTGTATCCCATGAACCGGTTTCAAAGACCAACGCTTCTCCATCTTCTGGAGGGAACGTTATACCATCTGTTGAAACAATGCTGTTTGAAAACATCGAGGAAATACTGTCAACCATCGAAACCATTGGAGACAGGAACGGCGAGCGTATCGAGTCTTCAGTGAGTAATGAGAAGGTCAGCAAGTCCATATCTCCAGAGAAAAGATCCCCCCAAGGACTGGAGATGGCCAATGTGTATCTTACTTTTGGAATCTTAATCGTAATACTCAGTGGGACTTCATCGCTAACGGTAGAGCCTGGCTCGCCAAGTCCTGCCAAACTGGTTTTGATCTCAAAATCACCAATATCAACCTCGTTAAATGGTGAATCTTCAAATTCAGTGAGTTCCTTTGAGATGATCTGTATTTCATTGGTTAATTTGACACCGACATCTGTTCCAAATTCCATTAATCCTTCTGAAGTAAGATTGAATTCAATGAGTCTGTCTGGGTCACAAGGCGTCTCTGAAGAATCTGAATAATCTGGATCGAGGCATTGAGTAATGACCTTAGGATCGTCCGTTCGGCTCATTATATCGCCCATTAATCGAACCAAGTCGCTTGGAATGACGTCCATACGCACCGTGGTATCGTCGTTGACATCGTAGTAGCCTTGTGGTAAAGCAACCCGATGAACGACTGCACTGGCTTCAAGTCCGAACTCTACAGATACTGATTTTGTCCACTCGTTGATATCAAAGGTACCAAAATCAATATCGAGTGATGTTGAGACACATGTCTTCTGAGTTTGAACGCAGATAACCGTTCCATCTTCGTCCTCAATAGGATGGTTGTACGTGTAAGGAGAAGGACCAGCAATCGAGATTTCATTACGGTTATCGCCCTCTAGAGAATGTTGGAGAATAATTCGGTCCTCACCGTCGATTGTTTGAATCCAACTCGGTAAAATCAATTCCAGAGTAATCCCTGTTGGGGGGAGATCGGAGGGAATCATATCTTCAAGGAAAGAAGTATTCAGCACGGTCTCGAGTGAAAGACCTGCATCCATTACACGGCGTAAATCCTCCTCAGTGATGCTGTTTATCTGTGTTGAGAATTGAGTTTCAGGAATATTATCCTGGATAATATCGAGTAAACCAAGATTGAATGTATTGCTTGTTGAACGAAGGTAGATTGGATGATTATAACCCATTGCGGATGGCCCTTCAATGCAATATGATATTGTCGATGGAGGAGTCACTGTTTCGGAACAACCTGTTGAGTGCGTGTAATTCAGCCCACCTGCTGCACCTTGTATCCCATCTGCTACAGAATCACTTACCCACGTTAATTGACTCATCTCAATATTTTGATTTCCAGGGATTGAATCAGAAAAGGCATCTCCGATTGAATCAACTGGGAATTGATCAGTGAAATCATCAAGTGGTGCAATTCCGTTTTCATAGGCAAGGCGGATTCCATCAGAAGTAATCTGTGGAATTGTAGCCAGTTCAGATAACTCGACAAGAGAGATACCCCAGTCCGTCATTGTTGTTTGATCGAGATAATTTAATCCAGCGACAAAGTCAATTTGGACAGCTTGTTCATCGAAAAGATCAACTGTTAAGTAAAGAGAAACTGCTTCATCAGTAGGATCGAGTTCAACCACTTGAGTGGTTGCTGAATCACGATATGCCATGGTAAGGCTCACTGTTTGGTCAATCCGAGGATCGCCAACTCCTGCATTGAGATTGTCGACTGTCCATTCACCTGCAAAGTAAGCAGGAGGGCCTGGTCGAGCAGCAACCGAACCGTTACTATCGACGCCAATGATTGTTGCATAATCTGGTGGATTAATCGAGAATGTAGAGGCATGGCCTGGTTCAGCAAAAACTTCGAACTTTGTCGTTAATTCTGAACCCATAATCAATAGACCCTGGTATGCTCGTTCTAAATCCAAATCCGTATTCTCAAGAAGATTGAATGTACTGGTTGACAAACTGATATCCGCTATTGTGGAGAAACACAAAGGAGGATCGAAGACGTTGTTTTGACTTGCTCCTTCAGCTCCATGTACCGAGTCAATTGATGCATCGGTTGTGCAAGGGATAGTGACTCCACCTTCTGTGAATGAATTATCATATTGCGTATTGATACCATTTACTGTTCCAAACCCTGATGCGAGAAGATCTTGAATCGTACTCTGGACTTCTCCAAGCATTCGATCACCAACAGTTCCAGAACCATCATCATAGGCAAAGTAACTTCGAATCATGTCAGCGGGAATTCCATCGTTTACATCCAAGCCATCGTTTGCAAGTGCTGATTGAATCAATGGGTCATCAAGACCGACTTTACTTCTATCGAATTCTCGAATGGCCCAGCTCAACGAGAGCGTGATTCTCGAGGTATCTTCTAAATCGAAATCATATGTCCCAATAATCCAATCTTGCTGATTTGGTGTTCCATCATCGTTGGAATCGTAATCATCGCACTCACTCATGCCTGCACCATCGCATGCGGCCATTCCATCAGCAGAGGCTAACGGAGCGAGGATTGGTATCACGAAAAACAGTGTAAAACAGAGACTGAAAAAGCGCATCTTCCCGTTACCAGCAGTGTCCATGATTGTCACACAATCCGAAGACCTTCAAAGGACTTCCCCATACGAGTGGTCAGAGACGTTGCTATGGACGAACTTTCTGCAGTCATTGTTCCGCTCCAATTTGGAGAGGCCATGTATGAGAACCTACGTCGATTAAAGGCCTTGAATAAACAGTATACGCCTGTACGTATCAATGAAGAACTTGCTCTTCCAATTTCTTCTGAAAGCCCTTCTTTTCACTCGATAGGAATCCCTTACAGAATTGAACGAGTGATGTTTGAACATTCACCACCATCAATAAATCCTCATCGCCAATTGAAGGAAGTGATTCAAGAATTTATTCCGCAAGGGATGGAACATGCTTTTGAGTTCATTCCGACAAAATGGGAACGCTTAGATGACCTCATCCTTTTTCCGAAAGAAGCGTTTACTCAACCGATATGGGGCGAAATAATCCAAGATAAGAACAACTTCTTTGAACAGATTGCAAATGTTTTGCAAGGACGAAGAGTTGGACGTCAACAGCCAATTGCAAACGACACAATTCGTTCTTCCCAGATGGAACTATTACTTGGCGATTCTAGCTGGGTCGAAGTAAAAGATAACGGATTGTTCTATGGATTTGATGCATGCAAGGTGATGTACTCATCTGGAAATGTTACCGAACGACACAGAATGGGCTCACTTAATGTCGAAGGTGAAATCATCATTGATGCCTTTGCGGGCATTGGTTACTATTCTCTACCCTTACTCGTTCATGGGAAAGCCACACATGTGCATGCTTGTGAATTAAACCCGGAGAGTATCAAGGCATTGAACTGGGCTGCGGAAAAGAACGATGTTTCTCAATCTATTACAATTCACGAAGGAGATAATCAATCGACGCTGCCCAATTTACGAGGTATTGCAGATCGTGTCCTTTTGGGATTACTTCCAAGTTCTGAGGCAGCATGGAAACCTGCAATTTCAACCCTCAAAGAGCAAGGTGGAAGCCTCCATATTCACATGAATGTTGAAGAAGAACATATCGAACAATGGACGAAAGATACAATTCAAACATGCTTGAATTATGCAAAAAGTGATGACCGTGACTGGCGCTGTACGCATCAGCATCTTGAGAAGGTAAAGTGGTACGCTCCACGTGTGCGTCACGTCGTACTCGATGTTTCGTTTTCATCGAGTAATTCTGCATCATAAACCTTCAAATCGGGTGATTCTTCTTTTTGGCTCATCACATACATCGTTGCGCCTCCTATCCCCACCGCAACACCGAGTAAGATAAGGATCAGAAGTCCGCTTGAAATGCCCCCGTCTTCGTCTCCATCGACTCCTTGACCGCTCAGTTTTCCATTCGGGTCAGCAACTCCTATCATCTCGATTCTATCGATTCGAACCTCATAAACTGGACGTCCCGCAGATGAAAATGGATTATCAAGGTCAGTTCCCGTGGCATCGTCTGATGTCGGTACTTCGGCGATTGCTCGCACGTGACTCATCCCCTGACGAACGATACCGAAGGTTGCATATCCGCCGTCGTCTCTGTTTTCAGGATCAAGTCCGTGAGCCTCTGTTTCAGCAATATACCATTGTGAATCCGCAGAGTCTTCTTCTGTGCCCCGAGCCATACCAATGGCTCCATCAACGTGGCTTAGATTATCATCGTGTTCAAGTGGAATTGTTTCGCCTGTACCTCCCGAGCCACAATTCAGATTTGTGATCGGATAAGCGCCAACCGTTGTGCATTCAGGATCTCCTGATTGAGTGACGAAATCGTTGATGACTCGATGAAAGAAGATACCATCATACAATCCATCTTCAACATGTTCCACCATGTTTTCAACAGTGATTGGAGCCCATTGAGGAAATAATTCGATGATGATAACACCGCTGACTTCGTCTTCAAAATGACCTGGCGTATAGGTGACTTCAATGGAGAATACTGGGTCACCGTAGTATGAAAATTGCATTGGCGTTGGTTCAACAAGTGGACCATCATCCCATGTTGATGGATCGATTCCATTGCTTCTCCAGTCAGGCTCTTCCTGAGCAGATGTGATGCTCGGCATCATCAGAAACATTGCGATTAGAACAAACGACGTTCTGTGCAATCCGCCCTGTCGCATATGTTAGCCATCATGTGCTAACTCATCAAACATGCGCTCATCGACATAAAATTGGAGGCCATACACACAATTCGGAGCAAGACAAAGTGGAATGGAGCAAACATCATCAAACTACGATAGGATATAGCCACTAACCAGTAGTACGCCTGTAACTTGAATTCTTAATTCGAATTTTCAGAGAACATCTCAAATTTGAAACACCATATATCGGGGCCAAGCGTTACAAAGGGAGACATTCTAAATAAAGGCGTTCGTAGGGATTACCATGAAATCTGATGAATCGGAAGAAACTGTTGGCGCCAGCTCATTGGCAAAAAAATGGGTAATGCGACAGTATTGGAGAATACAGCAGAGTCAAACAATCATATCGATGATATTCTGGGTCACAACAATCACCCTACTTATTTGGCCTTACGTGCAGTGGCGCTTTAATTCTGAATCCACCATTGCTGGCATATCAGCCACCTACTGGGGACTTGCAGGCATTGGCGCGACAGTTATCGTCCTTGTATTGGTGATAGGTGTACTTTACGATGCTGTATTCGGATTATGGCGAGAACATTTGACTATCGTGGGCGAACGTAATCCGTTCCAGACATATCAAATGAGTCCAAATTTAATGATTATGTTGCTGCAAACTAATCTCATACTCAGAAGATTATCGGAAGATGATGAAGATATTTTACGCCACTGTGATTTTGTTGATCGTTGGTACAAGTGGAATGTAGATACAGAAATTTTTGCTCGTACAATGGAAGGGTGGGAATCAATCGTAAAGGATGAGGACCCATTTCTCCCACTCCTTACTGACGAGGAACGTCAAAAATTGGCAGAGAGAGTTGAAAATCTAAATTGATTTCCGTCTTTATTCTGTGGAATCTACAAGGATTTGAAGTGTTTCAGCAACCATTCGCTCTCGTGAATATTTGTCTTCAATCTTCTTTCTTGCTTGTGTCCCAATCGTTATGATTTTGGTTGGATTGTCCAATAAAGAAGATAGTAAGGAAGTGAGTTGTTGTTCATTTCCAGGCTCTATTAGCAAACCATCAATGCCATCTGAAATGACACTCGGGATTCCTCCAATATCGGAAGCAATGGTTGCCAATCCGAAAGACATGCCTTCTAAAACAGTCAATGGCAATCCTTCTTGACGAGTTGTAGGCATAAGATGGATAACACATTTCTGATAGATGTCAAACAGTTCTTTGTCTGGCAATCTACCAAAACACGTTGCTGATTTGTGTAGATCATGCTTCTCAATCAACGATTTTAAATCATGCAGATATGGCCCTTCTCCAACGACATTGAGATGTACCATTTGCCTTTTTTCGGGAGTTAATTTAGCAATAGCATTGATGGCGTGATGGATTCCTTTCTGTCGTTCCATCCTCCCAATGGCGATAATTTCAACGGGTGGATTTTGTGGCTTTGGTAACAGGTCAATAGTTTCAATTCCGTTACTGATGGTTGTAACTTTGTTTTTTACAAATATCTTCATTTTTGGCTCGAGTGTTGGTGAAACCAGTGTTATTGCACGACTCCCCTTACGCACAGGCAATTCCATGGTGAAATATTGACGAAGAAAACGAGATGGCATAATCAAAAGCCAATGCCAATATCGGGGATGATAGGATGCTGAAGAAAAGAAGGAGGATATTTCCGTGAAGCATGTTCCATGCCATGTTGAAACAACTGGCACCTTGTTTTTCTTTGCCCATCTTAGAACTGGACGGGAACCCATAGATTGACTGTGAATCACATCAATTGGTTTTTCAATGTGTAATTTAGCAATGGCCAGTTTACTGAGTTTATTCCAATTCAAACTGTACCTTCCTGGTTTCGAACCCGAGAGATAATGGATTTCACACCCTTGATCATTTTCATACTCAACTCCATCCACTCGACCTGTGGTGAGAATCGTAACATCGTGACCTGCTTTCACAAATCCATAACACAAATCCATCGTTTGTTTTTGCATGCCCCCGTGAGAATGACGCGTGATAATCCGGGTCATTACAAGAATGTGCATGACCAATGGTGAAGCCCACCTGTCTTAATTAATTCCTTATTCGAACCCATTTGATTAAATTATTAACATGTGGATTCATATACTAAAGTTTGAAGGAAAATATATTGCCGCATTCGTGGCTAATGGTGGACAATACAATGAAAACTGCGTTGTTTACTGCAAGCTATAATCGCCCGGAATTAATGGAACAACTCCTATCGGGACTGGAAGAAAACCGAGATTCCCTTAATGGTTTAGATATCTTTCATTTTATTGACGGTGGTCCGAATTCAAAACAAGACGAAATCATCGGATTGATTAATTCATCAACAATACCAGTCCACTCAATTATCCTTCGCGAGGTCAACTACGGAGTCGGATTGAACATAATTGGTGCACGTCGGATGTTGTTTGATGAATTGGGTTATGCACGAATTATTCTGATTGAAGAAGACTTGATTCCTGGCCCAAACTTCATCAAGACTACGATTTCACTCGCCAATTGGGCTCGTCAATTCAACGATGTGGGGCTCGTACAAGTTTGGAACCTTCCTAAACGCCCAGTTGATGAAAGTGATCTGGATGCGATTGAAGCAACGAATGAACACTTCTACACCTATTCCATGGATGTTGAGGTTTGGTCAGAAATCAAAGAGACAATTTACGCATACGAACGTGATTATCTCGTAGGTGTAGATTATGCCAGAAAAGATTGGCGGGGCATCCGGAAAAAATTCATGAAACCCCGATATTCACCGCAGCGAGTTATTAGAGATGGAAATTGCCTCTTTGCAAAAGACTTTCTCATAGTGAATCCTTTCGGCCGACGCCTCAAGCGAACAGTTCCCACGAGCCAAGATGCTATTACTGCCCTAGCATTGTGGGAAAAAGGATATGTTCGCATAGCCACGATTGTACCAAGATGCAATATGCGAGGCATTGATGGCGTTCACAGCAACGCAAAAGTATTCGAAAAACTGGGACTCAACAATCAAGCACGGTATATTTGGGAACAAGAAGTTCCAGAAGTATTCAGACTACTCGATAAGTAATTTCATTGGTCACAAACTTAACCGGATTGTCCCTCAAAAGTCGTCTTGTTGTTAATCAATAGTTCCATTAAATTGAGTATTAAGAGAATTCCATATGCAACCCCCACAGCAGATGATACAGCAGTATCCCCAACAAGTCAATCAACAAAATATGATGATTCTTCCTTCGACAAATGCTGTTGCAGCACTAGTTCTCTCAATTATAGGAATCTTAGGTTCATTGTTCTACGGACTAGGCATTATTTTCGCAATACCTGGCCTCGTACTAGCGAATGGAGCACTACGGATTACAAACCAGTTCCCAAATCATCCCGATTCAGGACTCGCAAAAGCAGCTCAGGTTTGTGGGTGGATTGGAATAGGACTTGCTTCTGCATTGATCCTATTTGTAGTTCTAGCTGGTGTATTGTATATCTGGGCAAGTAGCCTAGCAGCATGATTCCTTATACGTACTAACAACTTGAAAGATGATTATTTGACATTCATCTAGCGCCATCCTCTTCAAGGTCGACCCATAGCCTCATACATGGCAGAGGACATCCTTGAGGCGGAAGTCTTCGAAGTTCCTCCAACACCAGAAATCCCTTCACAAGTAATTATCGAAGGAAAAGCCGATCCTGCGCGTAGTCAGGCTCAACTCAATATTACATTGGGAGCAACAATTGCGTTTTGTGTAACCTTCCTCATTTTTTCGATGACATTTGGGGAAATGCTCACAACAGAATCGGAGAGTCAATCATCATATGATTGGTGGGAAACACCCCTCGATGAACGCCATATGATGGATTTACCAATGGACACTATGCGTGCCCAATTACCTGAAAACGGGACGTATGATATCCTTCCCTACACAGAACATTTCGTACCTGTTGAACTACCAGCATCTGAACAAGATGTTGGGTTTCCTGATGAAGCGAAAATGCATGTAGCGATTTGGCTTCCTGATGTTCCCGAAGGCACCAAGGTTCCAGTCATTATGACCATTCACCCCTACTATGACTTCGGAGGAGAAGGAATGCCTGGCGTTGGTGCTGATTCAAACCCAAACACAATCCCTGACGGTGGTGTTGGGAAGTGGGTCTACGACACTTTCGTCCCTCACGGCTATGCACTTGCTCAAGCGAGTACCTTTGGAACAGGGCAATCCACACACTGTCAAGATGTCAAAGGCCTTGGAGAACAAACTGGAATTCAAGCTGTTGTTGATTGGCTTGGAGTCCAAAACTGGTCGAATGGAAATGTTGGCTTGATGGGGAAATCCTATGCAGGTACAACCAATTGGGAAGCTGCACAACAACCGTCTGAACATTTGAAGACCATTGTTCCAATTTCCGGCTCGATTGGTGTGCAAGAAATGTTCTATCGAAACGGCTCTTCTGAGGCTCGAGCGATGGGGTACGATGCTGCCTATCAAGCAGCAACGACGGATTTAACAACTGATGATATGCGAGTTTGTTCCGATGACTTAGCAGGACCTCTCAACCCTTGGACCACCTATGCGTGGGCTGAATTCGGCGGTGGGGATTGGAGTGATTATTGGGATGAACGTCGTCATTTACCAGATGTTCTGGAAAATTATAGGGGTAGTGTCTACTTGGTTTGGGGCTTACAAGATTGGAACGTCGACCCTTACCATGCATTCCCGACATACCAGTTGATGCGAGATGCTGGAATCAATGCCAGAGCAATTGCAGGTCAATGGGCGCACAATTACCCAGATCAACCAGATCGACACAGTGAACTTGGAACTGGATATGGTGGAGAAGCCTATCCAAACATGAGTCGTATGGATTGGGCTGTTGAATTATTTGGATGGTTCCAGTATTATCTGAAAGACATCGGTGATGAACCAGAGCCAATGGTGCAAATCCAAACCAATGATGGCCAATGGCACGTTGAGGAAACATGGCCGCCAGAAGACATGACTTGGCTGATGGAAGAAATTGGCTCTGAATGGTCGGGCGATGGAGTCGTCAATGGATTAGGCGGTTCAGTCACGCTCACAAGTCCACTATATGAGGACGCATTGCATATCTCAGGACTTCCTACATTGCATGTTGATGTTTCAACACAAGCATGCAATGGCGGTCAGATTTTTGCCACCATGTATGATGATACAACGAACCTGCGCCTTGGTCATGCGACCATGGACATCCGCTATCGAGATGGTGGATTTGAGGCGAAACCTGCTGCACCGTTTTCAGGATACACGATGTTGATGGAATTTAATCCAATGGATGTCATTGTCCCAGCAGGACATTCACTACGGATTGAACTTACAGAATCTGGAGAAGATTATCTTCCTGGACCTTGTGCAACAAATCCTCTCGGAGGATTATCAGTCGATGGAGGCATGATTGGCCTTCCGTTAATTGATCGTCCTGTCAATGATGATGCTTGGTTCCTTGCTCCTGCTTGGTGGGAACAACAACCAATACCCGCTTGATCAATCTTCGTCGTCTTCTTCGTAAGGTTGCCACTCTTCTTGGCCTTCTTCTCGGTACCACCAATAGCCATCGTCGTCCTCAAACCATTCAGTACCGTTTTCATCGATGGAATAATTTTCATCATCCTCATCTTCGTACTCTTCTTCTTCAACAACAGCAGTTGGGTCTGCAAGTCCAGATTCACTAGAAATCATTGCCTTGACATTTTGGAGTTCATCTTCATCATCCGTAAAGACACGATTTTCTGTTCGAATCTCAGCTTGGTGATCGCCCGCTTCGATTGCTTCATCTGAATCAGCATAGAAGTCATCAGTCATTCGAGCTTTGAAATCTTCAAATTCTTCACGACCAAAACTGCCAGTAAATTCCTTACCAGAAGAAGACATCAAATCATCGAGATTCTTTCTTTTTCCGAGATTAATATCTGGCGAATCCGGGGCTTCACCAGAATAAAAGGAGTCTTCTTCACCGAATTTAGGGAAACTACGCCCTTTGGGGTCGGATTCCTCGATGGCCTCGATGACCAAGTCATGTTCATCCTCATCAATCTCTTCGTCTTCATAAGCAGTTCCAACGACATCAACCAGTTTACTGAGAGCCCGAGCGAGTTTCTTATCTTCGCTGCCATGCTCTGTAGAAAGTTTCTCAACTTGCTTGAGAAGACGCTCATAGGGTGTACCGGTAAGAGCGCCAAGAAATCTTCCGAATCCTCCTCGTTTCTTCTTGGCCATGAGACTTGCTTGTGTCGAGGGGCTTTCAAAGATTGTGCTTTTTTGCAGTTGATTGATGAATCACCGATGCTTGGGAGGTACGTGGTCGAAGCGTGGTTAGTAGAAGCGATGCGTTCGTACAACGCGGAATCGCATGCTATGAGGCATTCCTATGCGGCACAACTTCACCTGACAGGTCCCTTATTTCGAGATCTTGTGATATGGGCTCTGCAAGCATTACCTGATGAAATTCTTGTTGGATTAGATGTTAATCCAGATCGTAAACACAACGAAGAAGTTCAAAATGCATTTGAGGGAAATGAACATGTTTCAAATCTCTTTGGCGGACAAGGTTACGTCATCAAGGAAGCACATGTTGTCAATCGGGGAGACTCCTATTCAGTTCACCATTTACCAGAAGAATGGACTGATGATCTGTTTTCGGGTCAGCGCGGATCAAGAGCAGGCCGTTTTACGCACTGGTTGCATACGCATCCAAATGCTCCAGCGATTCCAAGCGGGCCTGATACAGATGCAGCCCAAGAAACAACGGGCGTCGATATGATTCTTGGACTTCGGTTTTCACCTGAAGGGCCTTTGCCATGGTTTGATGGTGTCGACGGAACCATCAGAAGTTTAGGAAACGAACATGCTCCAAAAGCAAGAACGTCGTGGTTTAGTCGAAAAGAATTACCCGTTTTGGGTGTTGCACCAACAGGACATTCAATCCATGACATTCAGTTGATTGCATTCCATAAATCAGGCTTAGGCGTCAATGTTCTTCTCATTGATGAGAGTGGCTATCCCTACGGATGGGATGAAATCATTCAATCAGATGCCAATGCATCGTAGAGGAGTTCTAGACGCTCAGGGTTAACTCCAAGATCGCCAGCCCCTAATCTGGATTCAGAGTGAAGTTCTATTTTTGACGAATTGGCCCCATCTGCTGTAATTGACACGACTACATCATCAGGGAAAAGCCAGAACGAGGTATGTTCAACGAAGTGAACGAAATATTCACCCTCACTTTCTGATTCGAACAGAACCTCTCCGTCTTGCTCATCGATATAATCCAAGGCGAGTGATTTCGTCTCTTCAAGCGATTGGCCTTCAAGAATGACTGTTGTGACTTCCATTCTGTGATAATCACCACCGCCGAGATGAGCACAGTTTGAACTCGATTCAGAGCAACTTGGCATCTCTTCAATGGCTTCGTCAGGGGCTGCTGCAAGAATCCAAGCTTGGACTAAAAGCCAAGGTGAAAGGAGAAGAAGTACTCCTATCAACGCCTTTGTGGATGTATTCATCAAGAGTCCTCTATGGAATTCCGTTTGAACTCCACCCTCTTAACGAGTAGTATTCATTCAAACATGCTTCCTCATCATTTTCATCAACAAAAGAAACCATTCCAGCAGCGATACCAGCAGGTATTGGCTCGTTACGAAGTCGCCATGAAAGAAGGTCTGCCTCACGAGGTTCAATTCCGATACGATTCCAATGTTCAACGTTCCAAGTACGAGCTAAATTCCATTGATTCGATGCTCTTTGCATCAAGTCGCTCCATGTTGCAGAATCACCTGTAATCGCATTCCATGCATCGAGCATGACTGAATCAGGTGTTGCTCCTTTTGCAAAGGCACACAAGATCATACAGTCTCGAATAACAATACTATTTTGACTTTCAATCAGTTCACCCATAAGATCTAACGCAGATTCGTTTGGAAGACCTGTCGGTTCTTTGTATCCTGCCCGCATATGTGAAGCCCCGACATTTGCAGTCATGTAGGCCATAGCATTCCCACGCTTTCCACGAGGGTCCCATGCAGGCAAGTCAAGACCTTTGCAATGAGCAGTTAGTCGAGTTGCTGGATGACCTGTTTCCTTTTCAACAAAAGAAGAAAAAGCGACCGCACCACCTGCAAGAACGGAGAACAAATCTCCGTCACCAGGCTGGGAATGCGCTAGCATAGCAAGAGCGAGTGGGGGCAATTCAGGTATTCCAAATTGCCATGGAACGACATCTCCTTGCTTGTATCGGCCAAAATCAAACGGTGCATGAAAATGGTCTGACCAATCCTCAGGCAACCAATTGTGCTCAACTAATTCACA
>QXYA01000137.1 GCA_009887135.1 Candidatus Poseidoniales archaeon | reverse complement strand
CACCGAGCGTTGCCAACGCTTGAACCCGGGTTCGAGTCCCGGCGCTCGCACCAAAATTAGATTGAACAGATTTTACATAGTCGTGGTTCGTTGGATTAAATATGTCAGAACCTCGTGTTGTATTCGTGGGCAAGAAACCATCCTATGCCTACGTTAAGGCAGTGGTTATGGCAATGGACGAAGGGCATCGTCACATCAGACTTCAAGCCCGTGGTTCTGCAATTAGTCGAGCTGTTGATGTTGCCGAAATATGCAGGAGAAGACATGGAATCACAGCATCTAGCCTGCCCCTTTCGATTACGATTGACTCCATTGAAACATCTTCAGTTGAATTAAAAGGCAATGATGATCGAGTGAAAACGGTTAGTACTATCGCTATTGACATTCTTGGCGAAGGCGATATGGTCGTTGAAGAAGAGTAATTATTCTAGTAACTTCAAGCGTCTCTCTATTTCTTTTGCAGTCTCTTCAAACACTGAGAGTGATTGACCAACAGGGTCTTCCAGTTCCCAATCTTGATCAATTTTCATTACAGGACATGATACGCCACAACCCATCGAAATGACCATGTCGAAATCTTCTGCGCTGAACAAATCAACAGATTTAGGTTTGAGAGTACTGGTATCAATTCCTTTTGATGCAAGAATAGTAAGGGCGTGCATAGAAACTTGGTCAGCAGGGTGTGTTCCTGCACTTGCAGCCTCATGACCGAGTTGCCGAGCTATACCTTCTGCCATTTGCGAACGGCATGAATTCCCAACACAGACGAACAAGAGACGCATGTTTTTGGAAATAGCCCATCAATATTGAACTCTTCTCAATAGTGAGTCTCTTGAACTTCGGCTTTGTAGTGTAGACTATGCAGCCAGAAGTGCGCCGAGCGGTTCTTTTCTCTGCTGGTATTTATGCAACTCTTTTCGTCGCCCATATCCTTGCTGCGGCCAACGATGCAACTGTTCTCTTTCGGAGTATAGCGACTATGATCACAATCCAGACTTTTTCTCTTGGGGGGACCTTTCTCTTCTTTCTTGTTCATTCGGGGCAATCCGTTCGTAGAGACGCTTTCCAAATCGGGACGTTCATCTCTCTTCCCCTTTCGGTTGGATTGGGTTGGGCGTACGCTGGTATGCAATGGAATCCAATGATTCTGGTTTTCCCGCTGGTGGCAATCGTCACCCATTTCCTCCTTCGCTATGGCCTGCAAAGCAAAAGCGTGATTTGAAAAAGCCCACCCATCTGCTATACACTATGTCGGATTCCCCCGTGTCAATGCATACTCCTGGAAATGAACCCACAGACGAAGCCCCAAATGCTGCTGACCCAGCCCAACAAAAGCAAATGGAACAGGCTTATGCTCAAATGAAGCGTAAAATGTCAATGGCTGAAATTGGAAGGAAAATCAAGCACAAAATTATGGTGCTTTCTGGAAAAGGTGGCGTTGGAAAGTCAACAGTATCAACAGGACTTGCAGTTGCTCTTGCACAACAAGGCCACAAAGTTGGAATCTTGGACATCGATATCACTGGCCCAAACGTACCGAAGATGATGGGCCTTGATGGTCGAAAACTTCACGTTGAAGGCGGTCGCATTCACCCTGCACAAGGCCATCTTGGAGTCAAGGTCATCTCTATGGCGTTCCTCCTCGAAGACGAAGACACTCCCGTTGTTTGGAGAGGTCCAATTAAACTTGGAGCCATTCAACAATTCATTGGCGATGTTGAATGGGGCGAACTTGATTATCTGATCATTGATTTCCCTCCAGGCACATCTGATGAGCCATTGACTGTAGCACAATCACTTCCAGACATCGATGGAATGGTCATTGTTACAACACCTCAAGACGTGGCATTACTCGACAGCAGAAAGTCGATCTCATTTGCTTCTTCTCTGAAAGTTCCTGTTTTGGGAGTTGTTGAGAACATGAGTGGCTACACAATTCACGGCAAAGGAACACCAGGGTCAACCGTCGAAATCGCTGCTCCAGCAGGACGAACTCTTAGTGCAGTTTGTGATGAAGAAGGTAAATTCAACATCACATTGGACATTTTCAAAGAAGGCGGTGGACGTTCTACTGCGGAAGAATTCGGCGTACCTTTCTTGGGTGCCCTTCCGTTTGATCCGGGCTTTGTCCGAGGTGGAGACGATGGTGTTCATCGTATCGTTAGCGAACCTGATGGCGCTTCTGCAATTGCGTTTGCGAAGGTCGTATCCTCGGTACAATCACAATTAGCACAGGGCTCAGGTTCGAGTTTGGAAATCATTTGATGTGATACTATGGCTGAAGAAATTCTCGAATTGCGTAAACTTGAACGCAGAGATAATGATATGGAACTCACCTATGAGGATGGAACAAGCTTTGTCGTAACATACGATGACCTTCGGCATGCCTGTCCTTGTGCAAAATGTTCGCCTCTTCGCAACGAAGATGAGATGAGTATGCAATTACGCCGTACAGTCGAAGCGTACCCTAAACAAAAGCCAATGGTCCAAACTGTAGGGAATTATGCAATTTCGTTTGAATGGGCTACTGGATGTTCGAGTGGTATCTATCGATTTGAGAGAATCTGGGATCTTGCCCATCGAAATGATCCCGATCGTGGACGCCCCTACGTTCACGGAGCATGGTGATTCGCCCTTTCTGAGCCTTAAGCAGGTGCAGGTTTCTTGAATGCAAGGCTGCAGCGCATGAACACGGAGGTCTACTCATGGATGGTGTCTATCTTACCTGGCTCATCAGCGCATTGGCAGTTGGTGTCTTTGCAATGCCGTACTTCAAGCCACCATGGGCAAACATGACATTGTCTGGTTTTGTTGATTTCATCCGCCGTTACTGGCTGCATCTTCTTCTCGCACTCTCAATCTACAATGCCAAGGATTTCCTCGACCAAATTGACCGAATCTTCATGGCTCGAACTGGAATCGATATGACACCCTATATCTACGCAATCGAGGGTGATCTTGTCGTATGGGTTCAGGAAACATTCCGAGCTGATTGGCTTGATAGCGTTATGACCCATTTTTACATCTCTGGATTTATGTTCATCACGTATGCTTCTATCTTCTATGTGGCTTACTTCGATGACCGATGGATGGCAGATAGAATTGCTCTTTGCATCGCATGGGTATACATTCTAGCCATTCCATTCTACCTCTTCTTCAACGTTCGAGTGACTGGGTTTTACATCGAGGATATGGATGCTATTGCATACACTCTAAATCCCGAGATTGAAACATGGTTCAGAAGGATTGACGCATTTACAAACTGCATGCCTTCTCTCCATATCGCTGTACCATTCTCAATTTGGCTTACCTTTAGGAAGCACGATCATGATGGTCGCTGGAAGCGCTTCCAAAACATGACGCTGATTTACATCATCGTGACTGCATTTGCTATCGTTTACCTTGGTATCCACTGGTTCTCCGATATCATAGGTGGAATGATGATCGGTGCTCTGACCGTGAAAATGGTTGATAAATCCAATACGGCTGTTTGGAATGTTCTGGATGAACGAACCATCAACAGCCGTCTTGCAACGATTCTAACACGTCCAATTCACTCACTAAAATTCGTATTCAACCGTAGCAAAAAATTCACACTCAAGTTGTTAAAACCAACAAGTAAGGAAACAGGTGCAATGATTGTGATTGTTCTCATTCTTACTGCTGGAGTGATTACTTGGGATCTTACGAATAAGGACTTACCAGCAGAGGGTGTACAATCTGCTCAAGGAGCAGTCGCTTCCGATGGGTGGCTTGCCACACTCGACAATCAATCAGGTGTTGCCGTTGTTCTTGTTCACAATCTCTCATCAACCTCTGATGCTGCTATCGATGTTATTCAGCCAACAATGGATGTGGATTCGTTGTATGCCCTGAAAAAGAATTACTTGGTTATGGCGAATGAATCAGAGATTATGCTTGTGGACCTAAACAAACCGAATCAACCACTAATTGTCATAAATCAAACAGGAGTGAATGGATTGGAATTGACCGATTTACAAGGCGAACCTGTCATTATCTACACCTCAAATAACCAAATTCAAGCTGTTAATACCAAGGGTCAAGACATCGTTCTTCCCATGCTTCCAGCGGGTCAAACCATCGAGATGATTTCAGTTCAAGGGAACGAACTTGTGATGATTTCGAAGGAAATGCCTTCAACTGTTCACATAGGGACGATTGGAATCTCTGGTACGCAAAACATCTTCATGAACGCAACATCAAGTGAGGAACAAGACCTGAAGTTGGAAGAATGGGGATTGATTGTTGATTATCAAAATGCTACGATTACTGACATAGCGTTCAATGAAAACTACATCGCTACAATCGTCAATGTTTCTGCAATAAATCGGCTTGTTCTCTACGATCGTGGAACGGTCCAACAATCGATGCCATTCGATGCGAAATTCCCAATTAACAATATTTCAATGGGCTATGAATATCTTGTTTGGGAAGGACGAGACCATCTCGACCCGACGAATCTCCTCGACCAATACTTTGATTGGGAAATACACCAATACAATTTCGAAACGAAGATCAGTGAACAGTTAACTTCGGACAGCGTCAATCAATATGCTCCAATTGTGGTCGAAGAAGGTATCGTTTATCTTGAAGAAGGAGATGATGGTGAACTTGTTGTGAAGGTGCTAACTCGTGGTACTGATCTCGCTAAATATTCCAGTGTTGTTCTCCAATTTGCTGTAATGGTCCTTATCGTATTGACATTCATTTTCATCATTCAGCGTCAAGATGAAGACAAGAAAGAACTCCTCAACCATGATATCGGACACGAGTCCGAATGAGGTTGAAACGATCGAGCACATCTTGCATACCGACAGGCTGACCGCCGGGTGTGTTTTCTGCTGGACCATGAATGTCTTCACAAGCAGCATAACCTTCGATAATAGCATCAATAGCATCCTTTCTGTGCGGGTGAGATGCGCCAAGAATCTCAAAAAGAACGTGAAGGTCTATACCAAATAATTCAGTTTCATACTCGATTCGAGCGAGTCCAAAATCAATGAGTACCGCTTCGTTTTCAGGTGTGATAATGATGTTATTTGTCGATAAATCTCCATGAATAACAGCTTGTCGGTGAAGCATACGAATACTCTGGCCCGTATTTTTCAAAATGTTCATGACTGAATCATCTGGTATTGAGGGGTCATTGAGAATTTCAATCAACGGTTGACCCTGGACATGACTCATGACCAATTGTTGTTCAAACATATCACAATCAAGCAGCAGGGGTACGTTCAATCCATTACGGTACAATCGAACCAACAATCTTGCTTCAGCGATCATTCTTCTTCGTCCGAGTCGATCATCGAGATCAGGATGCCTCCATGATCGATTTCGTCGTTGTTTACGAATTGCCGATTGGCCCATCCATGAACCTCGCCATACTTCTGCCTCTGCTCCGAGGTGAAGTCGTTGTTCGTCAATGAAGACCATTATTCTGTCCGAAACCGCTCGTTATGATAAGTTCAGCGTTTGCATAGGGTTCAAATCAGTCAGCGCAGTGGAGAGGTTGAATACCATGTCGATCTCATTGGCTATGTGCGCGGTTGACTTCTCTTCAACCTCGATGTCTCCTGAAGATCAAGCAATTGCTGAACGGATTGCTGAATTGAAGAAAGAGTTGGGCGAGGACTTGTTAATTCTTGGACATCATTACCAACGAGACAGCATCGTTATGCATGCTGATTTTCTTGGAGATTCCTTCATGCTAAGCCAAAAAGCAGCAGATTCAGATGCAAAGTACATCATTTTCTGTGGCGTCCACTTCATGGCAGAGTCTGCAGATATATTGACATCGCCTGATCAAGTCGTCATGCTTCCAAACATACGGGCTGGTTGCTCGATGGCTGACATGGCAACACTTGTTGATGTTGAACAAGCGTGGGATGAAATGCTTTCCTCTACAGATTTGAAAGACCCAATACACCGAGACAACCCTGCATCCGTTGCAGAAGAAGGTGAATCATATCTCGTTCCTGTAACCTACATGAACAGCAGTGCCGACTTGAAGGATTTTGTTGGGCGCCATGGTGGTGTGGTATGCACTTCATCAAACGCAACTGGGGTGTTGGAATGGGCGTTTGAACGCGCAGGTCCGAAGGGAGCAGTTCTGTTTTTCCCTGACCAACATCTTGGCCGAAACACCGGAATTTCAATGGGTATCAAAGAATCTCAAATGCCTACATGGACACCAGGGGTTGGAGCAAGTTCAGATCTCTCAATGGCTCGAATTATTCTATGGCATGGGTTCTGTTCAGTCCATAAGCGATTCAAGCCCTCTCAAATTGCAGATTTCCGCCAACGTCATCCTGATGGCGTTGTAGTTGTCCATCCAGAATGCCCAAAAGAAACCGTTGAAGTTTCTGATGCCAATGGGTCAACTCAATACATTTTGAACTACGTAGCAGATCTAGAAGAAGGAGCCAAGGTGGCTATTGGAACTGAGATTAACATGGTTGCTAGACTTGCAGACCAACATCCGGACAAACACATCGAGTGTCTGGATCCAGAGATATGTCCTTGCTCAACGATGTATATGATTCATCCAGCGTATCTTATGGACTTGTTAGAACGGTTGGTCGATGGAGAGATTCACAACCAAATCAGTGTGACTCAAGATGTTCAAGAGGGTTCACTTCTCGCTCTTGAGCGAATGTTAAACATCCTTGCCTGATCATTCAGCAAGTCTGCGAAGTTCCTCAACGCTTCGAATCTCAGCGAGATAGATTTGTTCGATAGCATCGTACAAATCAGCATCCCCTTCTTCTTCGATCATTGTAATCAATTCTCCATAGACTTCAGCAGCCTTTGTCTCTGTAATCAGAGATTCCGCAAGCATTTCGAGGTAGGAAGTAGTGTGGCGAATCGAGGTTTGATTTCGCTCGGTGACTGCAATGCCACCAAGTTTTACAATAGCAGAGCGGACGATGTTTGAATGCACCATCGATTCAGTTGCTTCTGCAGAGAAATGAGGTT
>QXYA01000136.1 GCA_009887135.1 Candidatus Poseidoniales archaeon | reverse complement strand
CTCAAGAAGGTGATGATGAATCTGAGTCAGAGGCGCCTTTGGATATGGGTCCAACGCCTGACCCTAGCCGTATCCCAACCGTTCGCCGCCCAATTGGAGCACTCAATATTGAGGCTGAACTGGAAAAAATCGGCTTAGAACCCCCTGGCGAGAATGATGTTATCGAACTTATCGAGATGTTTTCAGAACTCGAAAAACCGCGTCCTATCCAAGGACAAATGAGCATTGATCCAATGGCAGAAGCATGGCTTCGAGAACTCATGCGTCTTGTTGTACGAGACGGTGCGAGAACAGCTCTTGCCACAGAAGTTATTGAAGAGGTGGCGAGTTCGAAACTTGGGAGTCGAACTGGCGTTGAATTGACAGTTTGGTTAGAGTCGCTCTTTGCAGCGGGAAAACTCGTGAAAATTCACGGTGGAAATGCCGTTGGGTGGGGCCCTTCACCCCGCTGGCTCAGTTGAGAAATAAAAGACCCCTTTTTTAGCACAATTCCTCTCTGTCCTACGAAGCGGGACATCAAAGGGGTTATAGTGGAAGTATTGCTGGCTTAGAAGAGTGATATTGATGCAAACTAAGACGAACCAAATCGGGGCAAAACTTCGAAGCGTATTTCTCGTATTCATAATGGTCATTTCGACAACTGCTGCCTTTGCAACAAATGCAAGTGCTTCTGCTGCTCGAAATTATACTACAAATCGTGACCCAGTCGACATCGGTATTGCTGATTTCAACTGCGATGGTTTCAATGACATGGCCATTGCAACAGATGGAACCCATACAATTTCTATCCTATCAAACGATGGGACTGGAGATTTTACTGACAGATATGACGTTTGGGTCTCTAAGAACACTTCCCGAAACGCAGAATGGGATGAGTTCTCAAATGTACAATTCCTTGAAGTTGGAGAATTCACTGGGGATACTGCTCCAGACATCGCAATCTTCCAGAGAAACAACCCGTTCAAGACAGATGACAGTGGCGCCCCAGCAGGAGAGCCAGGTAATCTGACAATCCTCGAAAATGATGGATGCGGATCTGATTCGTTTACCATTGGCCAGAGATTCACTCACTTTTGGGCATGGGATCTCGCTGTTGGAGATGTAAACGATGACGGAGACGACGACATTCTTATCCTCGATCTTCTAAACGATATCTCAAACCAAAGAGTTGTCACATACATGGGCCCTATTTCTCAAACCACAACACCAATGGTCACCGCTCTTGGTACAGCCTCAACCAACGCATACAGAAGCCTCGAAGTTGGCGATTGGGGAGAAGGACAGCAAGGACTCGGCAGCCAATGCTACGATGAAGATATTTGGCTCCTTCGAAGCGAAGGTGTTGATTACGCATCAGGTCAGACCACAAATCCTGGAAACGATGACAACGTTACTGTCATCGAATTCAACTGTCAAACAAACCTTTTCCCAACAACATACACCTTCTCAACAACTCCTCAAGCAGGATCTCACGTTGTTAACATGGCAAACACATTCGGTGCTTTGGACATCGGTGACATGGACAACAACGGTGTTGTCGACACAATTGCAATGACCCAAGGTAACCTTGAGAACATCACCTACTCTACATCCTCTGCAGTTGGGACATGGTCTTCTCCTTCTCTTGCCTACTTTGGTCCATACATCTCCTACGACGTAACAGTAGCAGACGTCAACGGAGATGGTGAACCTGATTTCGTCAACCCTACTGTTGCATACCAGCAAAATACCTCTGACTCAGCAGGCGGTTCAACCTCCTCTTTCTGGCTAAACTTCCCTACAACAGTTCAAGTTACGCTCTCAGATGGAAGCGGCGGTCACGTAACACCTCTTTCTTACGAGGCAGGACGCAGACCAAACATCGCTGTTGTCGGACAACTTGCAGGAAGTGCAAGTTCAGCTCCTGACATTGTTGTTGGTCATTCTTCCTACGACTTTGGAAGTTGGATTGACAATCTTGGATGGGAAGGGCAGAATGATTACGTTACTGTCGTAGAAATGGACAGCAAGGATATTGCTGTAACAGATATCGAAATCTCTCCTGTGGACCGGTTCTTTGGTGTAGTTGGAGAAGGTACGCGTGACATCAACGTCACTGTAACAAATACAGGAATGGATACGTTAACTCAATCTGCAACCCTTGATGTTGAGTTGAAGATTGTCGACGAGGCCAATTCCTCCAACACCACAGTATTCGCACACGACTTCGATACAGCCGCTGATACAAGTGGTTGTGGGTCTGGTTGCAACTGGGAGTTCAATGAATACATAGACCAAGCTTCAATGTGGCATCTCGAATCAAATCAATCGAGAGGAGCGACAGATGGTAACAACGATCCAAACGTATCGGCAAACTATCAAAATCCAACAGACTTCATGTGGGCTGGAGAGTACAAGACAAACAGCAGCGGTGATGAATGGTCTGGATATGGACGAAATTGGGACGATGCTCTAACCCTCAAGGATGTTGATTTGACAGGTTCAGATCGGGCCTTTTTGAGCGTAGAATTGTTCCGTCATCTCGGCTTTGGCGCTTTGGGTAATTTCGACGGTACAGGGTTCATTGTAACTGCTCTCTGGGACGATGTCGCCTTCGTCGAAGTAGGTTCAGATGAGACTGGTTGGTCAGTGATTTCTTGTCCAACTTCAGCCCAGGTAGCCGGCGAATGTCTGTCAGGCGTTTCCATGTGGGGCGGGTATGACAACGACAGAGCCATCAAGATCAATGGATATGGTGGAGTTGCAGAAGGAGTCTATTACTACGGAATTCAAACAGCGGGCACTTACTACGGATGGAGTAACTTTACCGAAGAAGGTGTAGGTGAATTCGATCTATCTCCTTGGGCTGGTGAAACAGTTGATGTTCGATTTAGACTTCGCTCTGGATTCGAAGGTTCCATTGCTGATGATAACGAATCGTTGTGGAGCGGCCGAGACGGATACGCTATCGACAATGTTACAATTTACAAGCAAAACACAGCTTACTTACCAAATCCACAAACACTTCAATCGAATTTGAATCTCGTAAACTTGGGACCTGGTGAACAAGAAACTGCATCAATTTCTGCAGATCTTTTGAATGACACGATCTATCGGATTTCAGCAACGCTCAGTAACCATGCATGGGACGAGCAGTCTGTAAATGACGATATAATTGGATACATTCAGCCATTCAATCTTTACGACCCTACTGTCGAAGGAATCGATTACTTCAATCCTGGTGGTTTGTATGCTGAAGGTGTCTTTGACATCGATGTAACAACCAACAACTATGGTAATACCCTCGTAGATTATGACATCAAAGCCACAGTCTTTTCGGCTACGCCTTCAGATGTACTTTGCAGCGCTCCTGCAGTGATTTGTAAGGAATCCTTTGAAGGTGGCTCTGAAGGATACATCTACAGTGATGATGGAAACCCACAGGGTGCCATTTACAACGAATTGGCTTGTCCCGACACCATCTTCAACAACAATGCATACTGGTTCGGTCATCCGTGTGATACAGCAGTAAACGGCTATGGCGACTTGTGGGAAAATGAAACACTCACAGTACCTGGTGTAGACCTTACTTCAATGTCCGGGGATTTCGTATCGCTGAACTTCGAGTATTACGCTGATACCTTCTACGCAATCGATGTAGATGGAACAACCATCGTTGACGTTAATGATTACGCTTCGATTAACTTTGATTACACTCGAGGAAGCGACTCTTACTCCGCGATCTTACTAGGACAATGGAACGATTATGATGAAGACGGTACTTGTCGAAACGACGACAATGACGACGGATTCACAAATGCTTCTGAATCAATCAATCAAGCAGAAATCGACTTCGTGGGTGACTCTGCTTCAACCGATGGGTCTGGTGGCAATTACAATGTGTTCTTTAATTCGGATGACCTTGTTCTAAGCCGTAGCGTTGATCTTACCCACCTGTACGTCTTGAACAACACTGCAGCAGACAGTTCGCAATGGTTCAGAGAATGTATGTCACTTTCAGGTACCTCAGTCGACATTAACTTCGAGTTCCAAAGTGATGATGATGGCAGAAATGGAATCAATGACGGCTTCAAGGGTGTTGCTTTCAATAACATCACTTTGCAAGAATTTACTTTCTACGAGGATGCAAGTTACACCACAAGCCGAACCAATGTTGATGCCGAAGAAGTTGATACAACAACTCTTGCTAGCCACGAGTTCTTCTCTGGAGTTTACATGATTCGTGCAGAAACAATCTTTGACAACACAACAATTGGAACAAATTGGTACAACGACAATGAACTGAGTGAATCAAATAACATTGAACAAGTTATATTCAACGTTGAATCAGTGGACATCACACTCGGTAAGCCAACAACACTTGGGTGTTTAGATGACGGAACATATGCATGTGTTCTTCCGATTGACGGCAGTCTGGCACATTCATGGGATCTCAAGGCTACAAACGGTGTTCTCGCTGGCGATTACATGTTCTACATGACGGTCTTCGATGAAACAGATTCGACTCAAGTTCATCAAGCATCATCCAGTACACAAACCACATCTTTGACATCAAATGAAAAGATTGACTTGACATTCCCATCATTCAACAACTGGCAAGATGGACATGATTACAACATCAGTTTCCATGCAGAATTAGCAAACGGAAACCCAAGCGGTAACGTACGTTACTTCCATGCAGCTTTCGCTAACACAATTGATGTTGCCATCCTTGGTGATTCAACAGCACGTACTTCTACAATCAAGCAAGATTTGCAACTTCTTGGAATGACCTACACTCAGTACTCTATCAACGACTGGACAACATATCTCGACAGTGGATGGCTCACCCATTACGACAAAGTTCTCTTGCCATGGCAAGACGACATTGCTGGTAAGGATGTTGAAAGCGGCGGACGAGGATACTATCAGAAGCTTGGATTAACTGCAAACCGACAAACATTGGAATCTTTCATGTCTGCAGGTGGTACAGTACAAGCTCACCTTGGCCCCCAAGGAACCCAAATCTACGGTATTGACGTTGGTCTAAGCGGCCGCCTTCCATTCGGAATGGATGTCCAAAGCAGACCCTCTGCAGAAACCAAGATTACCTACACAAATCTTGACATTGCAGACCCTTATCATCCTATTATGAATGATGTTTCAACAACATCCTTCCAAGGATTCGAAGGTGATGGAACTGTTGCCACAGCTGTTCTCAACACAAATTCTGTAAGTACACAAAATGTTCCTGGTGTCTGTAACGGATACATGGAAGATGGAGGATATTTCCAGAGCCTTCTACGTACTGCTTCAGACAGCAAGGATGTCATCATGGGGACATGCAGTTACTACCAAGGTGGAATGATCGTCTCAACCATCGACGTTGCAACCTACTCTTCACGTGCTGACAGTACTACGTTCCCGCTCCTCGGTAACATGCTTGGATTCTCAGTAACACCTTATCCAGAAGGATTTGGTTCACTTGGAACTGATTTAGGACTAACCATTGACGGTGATGCACCAGGTATCGACCCATCAACAGGTGGGTATGCAACTCACTACATGAAGAGTGATGCAACAGTCAACTTTGGCTACACCACTGCAACTGCAGCTACGCTTTCAACCGACTGGATCCTTGACGGACCAACCGACTGGGATGCTGCTACAATGGCTAGCGGAACCGACCACACCACAGACGCTTCTCCAAATGCAGCTTTCTGTAAGGTGGATCTCTCGTCAGCAACAGGATGTCTACAAGGTCAACAATGGACCGTAACTCTCCTGCTTCACGATGAGGCAGGCCACTCCCGAATCATCTCCGTCGTCGTCGAAACAAACGACGTCCTTGCTGATGCATTCGCACCTGAAGCAAACGTAACCATTGAATCTTCTGACAATATCGAATACATTGGTACAAAGACAGTATCGAACACAGAATGGGATGTTAACCGTCTTATTCTTAATGAGAATGGAGAACTTGTCGTCAACTTCGATGCAAGCCAATCTTCTGATGCTGATGCAATCGATGGGTCTAATGGAATTGTTACTTACGAATGGAAGGTTTTCTTCGATGCACCATATGGTGACACATCTTTCAATCTTGAAGGACACACGTTTGAAGAAACAGCAGCTTCCAATGGAATATTCACATACCGATTCCAAAACGAAACCGTGGACTCCTCTGGAACTGCTGAGTCTCAAATTCGTATGGAATTGAGAGTATACGATGCATCTGGTAAGTTCTCTGACAAGTACAGAATGTACTTCGTCGTTGTTCCAGAAGGCTATGGAGACGAAATCCCATTGGTTCAGTATGACAACTTTGAGAACACATCCGTTGGTGTAACAGAATCTACATACACAATCACAGGGACAATCCTCTCTGGTTCTGAAACTGGAGAAGTATACGTCGAAGCATCCTTCTTCAAAGACGATTTCTCTGCATCTGCGATCGAGAAGTACAACCTCATCACAGACAACAAGTTTGCACGTTCAGTTGCTCTATCGGATACAGATACCTTTGAATTGTCTCTCGATATTGATAACTTCTACAGCAATAACAGCGAAGTTGTCGAGATTTGGGTTCGTGTTTACGAAGGTGATGACGAACGATGGTCTGATGACTTGACCAAGATGGTCTTGATCAACCTCAAGCAATGCCGTGGAGTTCTTGTAAACGAATCAGCACAAGCTGCTGATGTTGACGGAGAATTCGTTTGGAACGCTACATCCCTTGATTGTGATTGGAATGGAGCATGGTCATACAATTCCGAAACTGGAATTTGGAGTGAACCAACTAATGATGCGAATTCAGATGAATCCTCTGATGATAGCAGCCTTATGCTCATCCTTGCAATCATTGGTTCAATCATTCTTCTCGGTGGTGTAACTCTGCTGTTCCTCCGTGGTGGCGGAAACTCTGACAAGGTGGACAACCTCAGTGCTGCTGCGGCAGGATACGGTGAATCTCAAGATATGACCGAGCAATACGTACAACAACTCATTGCTCAAGGATATCCTGAAGAGACTGCTCGTCAATATGCTGCCCAATATGTGGGTCAGACCGCAGCGTCGCAACCAGTAGCAGCTCAACCGGCTGCAGCAAGCAACGATTTGTATACACAGTATTACAATCAATACTTCCAACAATTCGTCGCTCAAGGCTATGATGAAGCAACTGCGTCTCAATATGCTCAGCAATATGCTGCTCAGGCACAGCAGCAACAGTAGATCACTCACTGCAGACTCACTGGTCACAGAGATGGGTTCAAAAAGCACTGGCGCACAGCGTGTACCATGGAAGACCTAGATACAGGGGATAGCTACGCAGTCAAAGATATTCAGATGGCTGAAGAAGGCTCGCTTCGAGTCGACTGGGCTCGTGCAAGAATGCCTGTTCTCGCAGCACTAAGAGAAGAAGCAGAGCGAACAAAGCCGCTAGCAGGTATGCGTGTTGCAGGATGTCTTCACGTTACTAAAGAAACAGCAGTATTGATTGAAACAATCGCAGCAGCGGGAGCAGAATTATCCTGGTCTGGATGCAACCCCTTATCGACCCAAGATGACGTAGCAGCATGGCTTGCACGTGAAGGCTATTCCGTCTATGCTTGGCATGGTCAAAGCGTAGAAGAGTTCTATTGGTGCATCGATAAAACCCTCGAATTTAAGCCAACACTTACTCTTGATGATGGTGCTGATTTGATTGTCCGTGTACACGGAAAGCGTTCAGAATACGCTCCAGGGGTACTTGGTGGTACTGAAGAGACAACAACTGGTGTTCACCGATTGCGAGCAATGGCTGCAGCAGGGGATCTGAAATACCCAGTTCTTGCAGTTAATGACGCAATCACAAAGTGGGATTTCGACAACGTCTATGGAACAGGTCAATCCACCCTTGATGGAATCCTTCGTGCTACGTCTGTACTTGTTGCAGGTAAGACAATGGTTGTCGCTGGTTATGGTCACTGTGGAAAAGGTGTGGCTATGCGAGCACGTGGCTTAGGGGCGAATGTCGTCATCACAGAAGTCGATCCCCTCGCAGCACTCAGAGCAATCATGGACGGATATCGTGTCATGACCATGGACGATGCCGCCTCCATAGGTGATATATTCTGTACTGCAACTGGAATGAAAGACATCATCGTTGAACGCCACTTCGCAACAATGAAAGATGGTGCGATTGTTGCAAATACAGGTCATTATGATTGTGAAATTGCAGTAGAAGCATTGGAATCTACAGCAAAATCAGTTCGCACAATTCGTCGAGATAATGAGGAATTCACAATGCCAAACGGGAACAAAATTTTCCTCTTGGCTCGTGGACGATTGGTCAACCTCGCTGCAGCTGAAGGACACCCATCTGAAGTCATGGACATGTCCTTTGCAAATCAATTCCTGTCTCTTTGCCGTCTTGCAAAGGAATCTGAATCAATGGACAATCTTGTGTACGATATCACTCTAGAACAAGATCAAGGATTAGCAATAACCAAATTGGAAACACTTGGAATCAACATCGATGAACTTACGCAAGAGCAAATCGATTACAAGGACGATTATACTGCAGGAACATGAAGAAGATTCACTCTTCTTCAAAGGAAGTCAATTCCTCTTCGCCTTGATTCCAAAATGGTTCATCGCTCTCAATGATATGAGAATTGAAGTCTGGAAGGGTAGGTTTCCAATCACCTTTGAGTCTCTCTCCAGCGTCTACAATCTTCAACATACGTTCTTGAAAGGCAGGAGGTCTTCTGCTTAAGATAAACATGAAGAGTTTTGAGATACGTGTTTCTTCTGGAATCACAACATAACCTGTCGATGTCTCAAAATCCATCGCTCTAAGAAGATTGAATGCAGGTCGATTAAGTCGTTGGAACCATCGGCGACTAATTCTCATCCCCAATATTACTGTAAAAAGAATGAGTACTGAGGTTAAACAGAATCCTCCAAAACCTGAACCAAATACTTGTGGAGCCATAAGAACTTCAAGCATAAGGAGAGGTGTAGAAATGAGAAGGAATATTTTGGATTCACTAATTGGACCTTTGTTCATTCGAAGTGCGATTGCAGCCCATCCATCGTGGTGCTTCTCCCACGGTTTGAAATGTTCACGTGGATCTTGTTGACTCGCAAGTTGACACATTTGATGTAAACGTGCGACTCGCGAGTATTGGGTAGTCGCTAAATCCATGTTTTCGTCAAATATTGATTGCAAACGTTCAGTTGCTTCTTCGTATAATCCCATGTCGGCCAGTATGGCTGCTTGTTCAACAATAGGCGTAACCTCTTCAGGAGCCTGTAGTCGTGCATCTTGCCACCATTGCAATGCATCCATGTATAATCCAAGTTCATCGGATAAGAGGCGTCCACCTCGAACCCACATTCCTAAATCATCAGGTTGTAATGCAACCACTTTCTTCGCTGCTGCTAGAGACTTTGCTGCTTGCTTCAATGTTGGTTGAAGTCGTAAACCAGGGAGTGAAGCATCAGAAATAACTCGCCAAGCATCAACATGTTCTGGATCAATCTTGACCGCTTTCCGAGCATGTTCAAGTGCTAGTTCCCGATTATCTTCTTCAAGAGCTTCAATGGCGTCTAAATAATTCGACTCAGCAGTCATATGTTCACCTTAATTGTCATCGTCATTGCGTCGTTGATATGTACGTGGCTCGATTTCTTTAGGTGGTCGATTGTGAGCATGGCCAGGTCGTTTTCCACGGGCCTTTCGATACTGTTCGTCTGAACGGTCATTTCCACGTCCGCCACTGGAGCCACCTCTTCGGTCACCATCACGTCCGCCACTGGAGCCACCTCTTCGGTC
>QXYA01000135.1 GCA_009887135.1 Candidatus Poseidoniales archaeon | reverse complement strand
AACATGGAAGGATGAACACATGCAGAAATTCAAGCGAACAGTAGCCCTTATGCTATTGGTCTCTGCAACATTATTCTTTGATGATTCAGCCTACATCGCTCCAGAAAGTTCCCCATTAACACAGATTCCGAGTCCATCCTTCGACATGTGGGTTGCGATTACATTATTGATCGTAGAAATTCTCGTCATTAGTGGATTAATGTCGATGTATGGTCCGTCGAAGGGTGTAGAGGCATACCGGGATAGAAAGTTTCTACCTGCCTCCCCACTTGTTCTAACAGGCTTTGCTTACATGGCCATGGCCTTCATGGATTCCTCAGTCTTCGATTCTGCATGGTGGGCAGACCCGTATCAAGATGACAAGGTGGCCATGATGTGGATGTGGGTCTTCGTTGCATTCAATCTCCACGTATTTGGCAGACCAATTCATGATATTGATTCCAAACTCGGTGTAGGAGATGGGCGAAGTCGAGCCTTAGCCTTCAGTATAGGCGCATCATTAGGTGTACTGATTATCGTCACTTCGTGGTTGATGCACCAACAAGATGCTCCAGATGCAACAGCGATTCGTTCTGCCTTCTGGTTGGTTGGATGGATTTCAGTGATGATGGCGATGGTCTTACTTCTCCCATTGCTTGGATTCGATGATGGAGCGCGTCCAGAATTGGATTGGGCTCGATGGACGCTTCTGTTTGGACCAATGGTTCTGTTTGTCATACACCCCTACTCTCCGTTCCTTTTGCTGGGATCGTGGTTTGCATTGATTGCAACGATGGTCTTGCCATGGATGCTTGAACGAGAAGCAAACACGCTCCCTGTGTGGCAAGTGGTTGCTCTTAGTGCTGGTATGATTGCAGTCTTTTCAGTAACCCTCCTCTCTGGTCAAGGCATGGTTATCGCCGTCCCTCTTGGTGGAATGTTTGCAACGTTATCATCGATGATGATGCTTCGACACGCTGCTGCATAACGTATGTTGAAACGCATTCACCGTTTGCCTTTACCATGGGCGATGCGTTTCCTTTGGAACATGTTCCGTTTGCGCTACCATCTCGTCCCTATGCAATATCGCAAGAATGGCGTCATTTGACCTTCATGCATTGGGAAGTTGATCCTAAGGCGTTGCAAACGCATCTGCCCAAGGGTCTTGAAGTCGATTTGTATGAAGGAAAGGCCTACATCGGAGCCATTCCATTCATGATGGAAAAGGTACGACCTCGAGGCTTACCGTGGGTTCCAGGTGTTTCGACATTCCCTGAATTCAACATTCGAGCCTATGTGGTCAAGGATGGTAAGCCAGGTGTTTTCTTCCTCACATTGGATGCGAAGAGTTGGGTGACTTGTTCCTACGCTCCACGCGCCTATGGACTTGCATATCGCTATGCAAAGGCGAAGATACGTGTTGATGATTCCACGTTCACTTGGTCCTCCAAGCGAAAGCAAGACGGAGCTGAATTGAAAGGCGTTTCAACAAAGAAAGGACCTGCAATGGTCGCTGAAACAGGTTCATTGGAAGCATTCCTGTTCGAACGCTACTGCTTGTATAGTGAACACAAGGGATGTTTACGCAGAGCCTACGTTCATCATCAACCGTGGACATATCATGATGCGGACGTATCGATGGAGCGAAACACACTCCTTGCATCGTACAACCTTGGAGTGGATGAAAACACGCCTGATCACGTCCACATAGCCGATGGACTTCCAGTCCACACTTGGTCGATTGAAGTTGCAGAACGAATCAAACCAGATGATGCTCGAGACTTCTTGTTCTTAGATGGTAATTGTGGACTCTGCCATCGTCTTGCCACCTTTATCGATAAGCGATTAGGGAAAGGAAAACAGTTGGGATATCGTCCAATTATGGATGAAGATGCACAACGAGTTATTGCAACATTACCCGAGAAGATGCGAGATGCCGATTCGGTGTATTTGATTCGTAAAGGGAAACCCTACATACGTTCTGCAGCAGGAATTCGTGGTCTGTTATACATGCGTTGGTACTACAAAATGTGGTTCCCGTTACTGTGGATCATCCCCCTTCCATTGCGAAACATTGGCTACCGTCTCATTGCCAGATATCGTCATCGTGTGTTTAAGCGACCTACAGAATGTTTGTTTCGAGTGGATTGATACAAAATCTGGAAGGAAATGACCGTTTCCCGGTCAAAACCGTCGCGCTTGTTATATCTGAATTGTAGATGGAACAACTAGGAATCTTCGGATTTCTGGATGGGATGGGAATGAGCAGAGCGTTTCGCGCAGGCGTTGAAAAACGTCGTAAAATAAAGACAACAGTACAACAACGATCATGGCAACCTCTACGAGATTTGGCAGGATTAGAATCACGAACGCAATCGATAGGATCAGAGATGGGGCCGTTAGTAGACGTCCCTGCTTTAATTCGAATTGAGGATGAGAAATGGGTGTTTGAGCAAATCGATCAAGAAGTCCTTCATCATCTCACACATCGATTGATTCTTCACGAGGAAGAAGGTTCTCGCACCATTGGTGCAACCGTAAGCCTCGCATCAGCAATGCATGTTGCAAAATGCATGGCTGAACAGGAACAAAAGATTGTTCTGATCCGTCCAATGTAGGACAGTTTCAGAAGAGATTGACAATCGCTTGAACGACGCCTTCGTTAACAAGGTAGAAGAATCCACCAATAACGAAACAAGCGAAATAGACTTGGAACGGTGAGATTTTCATGGCTTCTTCCGACTCTTCATCGAAGTATCGAATCAAACCGGCTGCTTGCTGAATACCGCTGCCTTCAGATTTCTTTGCCATGTGGACCATTCTATCCGAGTTGCCTTTCCTTTATGAACGCAACGCGCGTTCATTCGGATTCATTATCGGTCATATCGACGAGAGGAATATCCTCTTCAATGACGAGCAGCGCCCCATCTGGACTCACTTCTTCTTCAATTTCAATAGGAACCAGTAAGGCAGCCTCTCCACGAGACAAGGCGCGCTCCACGGCAGGTGTATTGTCATCTGCGAGGGCTTGATGGGCAAGGCCAATCTCAAGATGTGCCAGTTCGATAAGATTAGCATCAACATCTCCTTTCTTCTCAAGTCGAGAGATGTGATGTTCGAGAGCTGCAATCGATTCAGAAAGAAGGCTCTTAGCACGCTTTTGATGCGCTCTCCATAGCATTTCATTGGCTTTGAGCGAACTTCCAGTCTTTGCCAGTCCTTTCTCAGCACTGCCTCGATGGGCAAATTCCCATGGATTGTGCTGTGCAGCAGCTGCAAGATCGTGGATGATACGTGCTCGATCTTCTACTGGACCTCGCATGATGATGATGTTTCGATAGCCAGATGTCAGCAAACCAAAGCCCCAGTATGGGATTGATTGAACCGATACGTGTAATGCACCTACGGTGAATTCTAGCATCCATCGTTGTTCATCAAAGCCAGGAACTTCAGTAAAAACAGGCGTTTCAGCACCCACACAACATTTCAGTAATGTTTCACAGACATCTCCAAGGTAGACCTTACTCGAAGGTCCCTTGTGATGAGCAGAACGGAGATATCGTCCAGATTCATCGACACAATGGTTCGACTTCGCCTTACGTACCTGTGCATGAAGGACAGAACGCTCTGGGTGAAGGTCGACCTCCATGAAGAGAGGAGAGCACTCCACTTCATCAAGCCAACCCACGAGTGGGTCTGAATCTGAATTGGTGCAGATTAATCCCTTTTTCTTGAGATGATGACGAATCCAATACTGATTGCAGCTATTGTTCCAAGAACACCAATCGAAGGTATTTCGCTAGCTTCTCCCTCGCCTTCTCCAGAGGAATTTTCTGAACAACCCCAAACTTCAATTTGATTTCCATCTGAATCAAGCATCACTTCGCCTGTGGCCTCATCGATTGCCAGTATGGGTATTCTGTCTCCATACTTGCATCCAAACTCATCATTGCATTCAACATTGTTCCAAGGAGTACATTCTGTGGTATTGTTTCCTTCGTTAGAGGTATTGCCACCGGTGTTGTTCCCACCAGTATTGTTACCGCCAGAACTTGCTAAAGTGAAGCATTGATATTCGTTATCGACATAGTTCTGAGAACCCCCTGTAATGTCCCAGAGTGTCACATTCACGCAGTGCGTTCCTGCACTGAGATTGAACCAGTCTTCAGAAATCGACTCATACGTATCGTCTTCTTGCCACGAAGTACTGAAGTAACTAGTGTTAACGGAACCGCTCCAAATCGTTGCTTCAAGCCAGTAATGCGTTCCAATAACAGTACAGTTCACATAATAATTCCCTTCGACAATACTTGGAATACTGGTCCAGTCTGAGTTATCAATACTAACAAACAAATCTGTCAGTGATGGATCAGTACCGCAAATATTGGTATTAGTCGTGGTATTGGCATACGTAAATTGAAGAGACATGTTGCCAAAGTCCGAGGAATTAGGGCAATCATGCCAAGAGTTGTTGGTGGCACAATTGAGGATCCATGTATTGAAATTCAACGTAATATTCGTGCCATCCTGAATTAATGAATCGAATGCTAATTGAGCGTTTAAGGTGTACGAGTCATTTGCTCCAATCACATACCACCAATTGGTCTGGTTATAGAAACCGGAGACTCCAGAATGGTCAGCACTGGCATTTATTCCTGGATAATTGATTGAGGTGTTGCAAATGTTGACGAGATCAATTGAGACATAATATGTTGAACTGATTGTTAAATTATCAAGTGTAAGACAATGAGCATCACCAATCGTGCTGGAATTGTTCCCCCCAGAGTTGTTTCCACCCGTTTGTCCAACAGTAAACGTAGTGTTTGCAGATGATAAGTGGAAATGATTCGTGCTGCTTCCATTTGCATACCAGAGTTCAGCCTCCATGTAATAGGTGCTGTTTTCCATATCATACCATGGGTACTGCATCACATAATTGGTATCTGTTGCGGTGAAGCTATTCGCTGTGCTTGAATTGCCGCATGAATCGCAATCAGTGTCCCACAACCACCACGAAATGGCGTATGTTTCACCGATCTCAAGGCTTGAAGCATTGATTGTAACCAATGCGTCCCATTGTGCAATTGTCCCGCCATTCATCGACGGAACCACCTCAACATCAAGCATGTTGAATAATAGCATTCCAAACGATGAACAATCATGATATCCATCGTTATCTGCATCGTAGATGTTTGTCATACTGTTGTTATCAGACACTTCATCAGAATCGTTGAGGCCATCGCCATCATCGTCAACGTCTTCATGGTCATTGATTCCATCATCATCAAAATCTGTCAGATTAGCATCCCATGAATCAGGAATGCAATCGTTGTCATCATCAGGATCGATGTCGTCGGCCATACCATCGCCGTCGTTGTCATTGGCACCATTGTTGCTTTGGTTATCGAGTACAGCTTGCTGGCTATTATCGGGTATTGCTAGCATTCCATTCGTGCTTCGGGCACCTGCTTCGAAAGCATCGTCTTCAACAAGTTCAGATAATTCGGGCGAAGTGGGGATGTTCAAAGCATATGATTGCATAACGAAAAGCACTGCAATAACCATGACTGTCTTGTATCTCATATCCATAGACGGGAAAGACAACTTATAGTCTCATCACACAAATCAACCTTGATGGTTTCATCTAGGTTCTATCCTTGGATGAGGGTTACTTTTCACTGACACAATGGTTCGACTTCGCCTTACGTACCTGTGCATGAAGGACAGAACGTTCTGGGTGAAGGTCGACGTCCATCATCAATCCTCGAGTTCTTTTCGAGAAATGAGGATGAATGCAACACTCAATACAGCAAGGGTTCCGATTACACCAATGGTTGGCGTTGAACCTCCACCTGGAGACATGATCAACACTGTGCCAGTGCCCGTATTTCCTGCATATGAACCGTCATACGCTGTAACACTGCATGTGACGAAATCAGCAGTAGAGTACCCGCTTGAGAGCGTTGTACCTTGCGTGGTGGTTGCCACACCGTTAATCGACCAAATGACGATTGATGCGTCTGGGTCATTTTCAGGGTCAGTGTAGGTATAGGTACAGGTGAGTGTGTCAGTTTCCTCAGGAGAGGTCGGTGAGATCGTAATGGCTGAGACACTCGGTGCTGTGTTGTTCGCAGGCAGGACGTAGTATGAGCGAGTCACTGTGTTTCCAGCCATGAATCCGTCGTGAGCAGTTGCTTCACAGGACAGTTGGTCACCTACTGAAACAGTTCCTGCTGGTAACAATGCTTGAACACCTGTTGCAACTTGAGCGTTGTTGACAAACCAAGTGATGATGGATTGGTCAGGGTCGTTATTTGGATCTGAATAGACCAATCCGTTGTCATAGCAATTCAACGGGTCGTCAGCATATGCAACAAGCGCTTGAAGGGTTTGGGTTAATGTCGGTGGAGAATTGACAGAGACGCCTGTAACATCGAAACAATGCGGGGTAAAACTGTAGCCTGATGTGAGGTAAATGTTGGCTTGATACAAATCTGTGTCAACGCAATAATCTCCTGGCAACAATCCTGTGACAACATCATTCCAGCCTTCCCAGATATTCGTTGCCATCCAGGAGTACGTCCCAGAGGCTGCGACGTTGCTTGGAGCAGTGATGTCATAGACAAAATACTCGAGTGTGTAAGATTCTCCAATACGAGTACAATTGACATAGAAACTCATGTTCTGGTCTTCACCATAGTTGTAGGTTTGTGCGTCTGACCAACTCATGAGGACAGTATAGCTGCTGTTCAATCCGCATGGATCGATTGTTGTTCCGCCTCCGCTTCCGCCTCCGCTGTTGTTTCCTACAACGGTGAAACACGTTACTTCGAAGTCAACGAATTGGTAGGCATTTCCGCTAACCATGTACAGTGTTGCATTGATACAGTATGTTGCAGGATCAAGATTCGTCCAATCATCTTCAATCATTTCGTATGCATCTGTTTCAGTCCAATTCCATACTTGGAAATCGCTCCATGAAGTTCCACTGGTTGAATAAGCAAAGGCATGCAATTCGTAATCTTTAGTAGTCACACTGCAGTTAACGTAGTAGTCTGCAAACGTAGTCGAACCTTGTTGATAGGTTTGGTAATCCGTCCAAATCATCAGATCGGTCAAGGACGGGTCGGTGCCACATGCGGGCAGGGTGTAATTGGTCGTAACAGGGGTCATTGTCATCAAAACCGTACCGTTGCTGGCATACGTGATTCCTGTTACAAAGGCAGTAGGGTCGCTTGGATCCAGCATCTCATATGTTTCAATCCCACGAATAGACATTCGATCAACTGGTGATTGGAAGGTGTATGAAACACCAGCGTCAATATCGATGTTTGTGTCATACCAATCTGTTCCATCGTGAAGATACAAGTCAAAGACATCATCTCCATATCCAGGAGGAATTTCAACCGTAACCATCGCTGGGCCACTGTAAACGACAAAATCATATCCTGTTGCGACAATGGGATCCACCCACACAAGGGAGCCTGATTGGTTAAACCAGAACCAGAAATCACTTGTTGAATTAAGACAATCATCGATTGTAATGTTCGCTGTTATGTTTGAATTATTCCATGGGATATCGCTACACGCTAGCACAGGCAACAAAGGATTCCATGGCGTTGTTCCTGCCATACCTGATCCATTCGTGTTGTTAGCGCCAGGTTTGACTCCACCTGTGCCACTGCCGTTGGTACTTGAGTTGGTATTCGCGGTGTTATTGCTACCAGTGCCGTTACCGCCACTCGTGTTTCCGCCAGGTTTGACTCCACCTATGCCACCGCCGCTAC
>QXYA01000134.1 GCA_009887135.1 Candidatus Poseidoniales archaeon | reverse complement strand
TATAAGAGACAGTGACACATGGGATTGATTCGTGCATCGGCCATCACTCTTCTTCTCCTCCTTACTCCGCTTACATATCTCGCATCAGCGGAAGATACACCCAGTGTATCAATAACCACTGATTGGACAAGCACATCTTCTCTTTCCAATGAGCATGCATATGTTTTGACATTTGGAGATTCTTCATCGCATGATTACGATGTAAGCGTATCTCATCTACGCGCAGGCATCGATTTAGCACCATCAGTTCAAACGACATTTCTCGATCAAACCTCGACATTAACCGCTCGAATTGTCCTCGATACAGTTGTAGCGTGGAACGATTCGATCACTGTTTCAGTGACCATCAATGGTCACAATGGTGTTGCACTCTCGACTTCTGTGAACGAACAACGAACCTTTGTTGTTGGTTCATGGAATCAACCGATGGCAGATCACGAAGTAACAACCACTTCATCTTGGTCCTTGGAACAAAATTATGAGACCGAAGAAGGAAACCAAACATTCGTTTTATTGTTTGAAGGCAATGGCTGGCAACAACGAATTAATGAGGTACTTCAGTCCTATGAACTTGGAAATGGGACCCTTCAAACAACAGAAATAACCGATAATTCGACAACGGTATTAGATTTGAATTTCGAATCCTTTTGGAAAAATGAAACAGTAGTATCAGGAGCGTTAACCTCGCAAGTTATCGAAGCTCGGGGAAGCGGCGGTATTCTTCTCCAAACCAACGATGATGGTGTAATTTCCACGATTAATGCAACGGTGGTTGATGCTCTCCTCAATCGTTCAAATCTCGATAACATTGTGTCTGAACGACTTCGACTCGAAGCCTTTGGAACCTTGATGGTTGAAGGCGAAGGTGAAGATGGGAGTTTGGATGTCGATGGAGATATCAGTCTCTTATTGCTTGAAACAAATGATATCGATGGCGTACGTGTGTTACAGCACACTCAAATCGAAGCAACAGCAAACTTTGTTCTCGTAGATGAAGGAACTCGATTGGATCTTGACCTCAATCAGTTCGAGACACTCGAGCGTTGGGAAAACGGAGTGCGCGTTGATCATCTTGAGCATCTTCAAGGAGATGGAACCTTTGGATTCGAGGATGAGGATGAAAATGCAACGATGATCGTAAATGGTTCGGTTTACAATTTCAATACAAAGGTCATTGATGGTATCACCTACATCGACGACTTGCATGTTGATGGAACACTTTCAGGAGATGTTCAAGGAACATTTGGAGTGGTTCAATCGATTGAACAAACAGGCACACAGATGAACCAAACAATGGTCCTTCACGATGTTAACGTCATTCACAATGAAGTTTGGTTTAACGTCACAGGCATTGGTGGAAGTAACTTCTTTGGTGGATCTGGAGCAGGTACTTATTACAATGATTCCTACATCTATCAAGCAACTCATTCGGATTGGGAAAACCGAACTGTTCGTCTTGTTTGGACTGAGACTGGCCCCGACCCATCAAGTGGAGATGAACGTCCTGAGCGAAGTCCAATCGAAACAGATGCAACTCCCCCGGAAGCAGAGAATGCCTTGGGTAATATTTCTGTTGGACGAGAAGCAGGCCTAGCTCCGATTCCTATTCATACGGGCGATGTGGTTCGCTTGCTCGAACAAGATGGGATCGTTCTTACAATCACTGCAGGCAATGAAGCGATTGAGCCAAGAGATGCAAAGAACCTCAGTGTCGTCCAATGGACTGGTGTTTACAGCGATGGTGTATCGGGTACCGCTTCAGGTTCAATCGTCCATCAGGGTCCGCTTTCAGGACTTCTTGCAAGCACTTCGCGTTCCTTTGAAATCGCCTTCGGAGAGGATGACGAAATCGCTTTCCTCAATGAATCCCAAGCAGTGGATGTCATCCTTTCACCAAGCATCGTTTCCGCTGATGATAATTCGGCTCCAGTTGTAATCGATCTTTCGCTCTCAGAAGGATTGGTCTTTGGAGAAGGTGCCTCACCAGCACATCTTGTTGCTACAATCGATGATGATGATTGGAACGTTGCCAGCGTGACAGTCGACCTTTCATCACTCGGGCTTGGTATCGTCAACATGAATGATCGAGGTCTTGACGGGGACCAAACAATTGGAGATAACAAATGGACAACGATGGTTTCGGTCAATGGTTTGCAGGTTGGTGAAATAAACATCACTGCTCAAGCGACGGATGAATGGTTCGAAAGCGATTCACTTTCGACCACCATTACTGTGGAAAATCAAGCACCTCGAATTCTCAGTGCGACAATTTCACCAAACGAAGTCATTCGCGGTGGAGCGACATTGATGACCATCGAGGCACTTGATTACCATGGTGTGGCATCTGTCAGCGTTGATTTACGTGTTTACGGTGGAGAGGAAATCCTTTGTCAGAAGATGGACCTTTGGATGTGTGAATTGATTCTCCCTTACGGGATGGCTCCGGGCGTGCGTTCCATCAGTGTCCGACTTACGGATGAACTTGGGGCGACAATACTCGTGAGTAAAACGCAGGCCTCAGAGCATCATTTCCAACCGAGTTCAACGGATTTAGACTTGGCCGTTACGGTTGAAAATACACCGCCTACGATTTCACTCGCCACAACCGAAGCTCTCATCAGAGAGGATCTAAACACGGAGCAGGCTATCGAAATCAATGTAGAAGATGCCGATGGAATCCTTCTTGTTCGAGCAGATTTAGGGATTCTAAAACCCATCAGTCAAACCCAAACATGGGTCACCTTATACGATAATGGCCAAGGTCTTGACCGTGTTGCAGGTGATGGAATTTACACAGCAGCAGCTTCTGTAAGATCCTCCACTCCACTCAGTTCCCACGAAATCAAGATACAGGCTTCTGATTCATACGGTGAGGCTACACAGCCAACATCCTTTGATGTGATTATTTCAGAGGCTGATGATGATGGCCTGCTCGGCGATGGAGATGGGTTATCGATTACATTGATCGCAATAATTGTGGCTGTAGGAGCACTTGGTGCGGCTGCGTTTGTGATGCTTCGTCAACGCAATCCTCCAGAGAAAGGCCAGGACAGATTCGGGTTCCAATAATCTTCGATTTGTTTGAGCATCGGATTCCGCCGACAATCGTTTATACCCCCGCTTAGTGGGTTGGTTACTGCCTGCGAGCGTAGTGTAGTGGTTATCACCGAGCGTTGCCAACGCTTGAACCCGG
>QXYA01000133.1:2781-3716 GCA_009887135.1 Candidatus Poseidoniales archaeon | reverse complement strand
CCATTGTTTTGAATCCTGCTTGCTTTCACAGTAGACTTTCATCCAAGTGAATTCAGTTCTGTTCGAATCAAATTTCCAGGCTTTTAGAAGGTCTTCTTCGGGGGTTGAATGGCCTTCAGCAATCCACCTGTCGATGTGTTGTGGCCAACGAACAGTGTATTCTGCCATATCGTTCGCATTGATTGTATCGAGGACACTTCTCAGTCCATCAGTTAGGAATGCTTCCATTCCATCAGTTCCTTCAACATCAATCGAATGACGTTCTGCAAGAGCTGGTACTTCCACAACTGTTTGATCTCTAAGAATTCGAGCAGGTCTCGTGTATTCTTCAATGACATCAGATGGTGAAAAAGGAGCCATATATGACCATTCATCGTCTGGCTCTGTAGGATTTCCTCCAACATGGATTGTTGCCTTTTCTAGGAATCCGAGTTCTCTTTGAGCATGTGCAAGGAGCATGTTGGACAGACCAGGAGCGATTCCAATGTCCCAAATCATAGTGGACCCATGTTGTTTAGCAAGTTCATCAAATTGCTGAGGATCTTCTGCCGTGAATGCAAGGTCAACGATGTTGTGCCCTCCAATGATGAGGTGTTCACGAATGCCATGACCAATTCTTCCAGGGAGCATATTGATGATGATTTCGTCACCATTGAGAGACTCAATATATTCCTTTGCATCTCCTTCTATAGATTTAATTTGAGTGTTATTCTTGATTGAATCTGGTAAGTGTAGGTCCACTGCAACAACTGAATGTCCGTCATCAACGAGTCGTTGAACAACAAACTCTCCAACCAATCCGCAACCAAGTGCAACAATTGTTGTCATTACTCACCCTCAGGGCGTAACGCGTCGAGAATCTCTCGGGAATGGAATGACTTCTCGAATGTGATCTGCACCACTAAGCCAAGAACAAACTCGGTCAACACCGAGTC
>QXYA01000133.1:0-2771 GCA_009887135.1 Candidatus Poseidoniales archaeon | reverse complement strand
CGAATCCACCGTGGGGTACACCACCGTAACTTCGTGTGTCGATGTAGAATTGGTATGCTTCAGGAGATGTTCCTTCTTCAGCGAGTCGAGCAAGAATCTCTTCTTCCGACCAGGTTCGTTCGCCTCCACCAATGATTTCACCATAGCCTTCAGGTGCTAGAAGATCATGACAAAGAACATATTTGTCATCGGTAGGGTCTTCGCGATGATAGAATGGTTTAGCAATCTTCGGATAATGTGTAAGGAAGTGAGGAACATCGAAATCTTGTGTCAAGATTTTCTCTTTCGAATAATCCAAATCTTGACCCCATGCAACATCAACTCCTTTTCCTTGGAGAATTTCAACCGCCTCATCATAACGCATTCGTGGGAATGGTGTGTCAGCATAACGTCCAATGAGTTCTAAATCACGTCCAAGGTCCTCAAGTTCCGTACTTCTCTCTTCAAGCAGTGTAGATGCAATATGGCGCACTACGCCTTCACCATGAGCCATAACCTCTGCGTTTGTAGCCCAAGCAATTTCCATTTCAGCATGCCAGAATTCAGTAAGATGTCGTCGAGTTCGTGATTTTTCGGCTCTGAAAGAAGGAGCAATCGTATACAAGCGCTCAAGCGCAGGCATTGCAGCTTCAGCATAGAGTTGCCATGATTGTGTCAGGTAGGCCTTTCTTCCAAAGTAAGGGACTTCGAACAATGTTGAACCCCCTTCGACAGCACCTGCAACAAAGTTCGGTGCTTGATACTCGATGAAATCTAAGTCTCTGAAATAACTGTGAATCGCTCCGAAGACAGAAGATCGCATCTTGAGCATTGTCGTCATACGACTTGTTCGAAGATACAGATGTCTGTTATCCAACAAGAACTCAGTTTCGCCTCCATCTGCGGCCTTCATTGCCGATTCAGTAATTGGAAATGGCCGTTCAGGGTCAACAGGTCCAACGATTTCAATTGAAGAAACAACGAGTTCATGCCCTCCTTCACTTCGTTCGTCGACATTGACAGTTCCAGTGATGATGACAGAAGATTCGATTAATGCAGAAGCGATGGATTCGAATTGATCATCCCCAACAGCATCACGCTTTGCAACACATTGGATCGTTCCTGTAGAGTCGCGAAGAACAACGAATCGTATCTTATTGGAACCACGAGTTCTCTTAACCCATCCTTTCAGTTCTACTTCGGCGCCATCATGGTCGCCGTTTTGGACGTCGCCAATCCAAATGTCTTTGGCCATGAACGTCCGTTCATGTCATAGCATATCATACTTGAAGTCTGGAGTTTTCCAACACATACGGATTTGAGCGCTTGTTTAATCAAAACAGCGAAAGCATCAAACATGTCGAGTTCAGTTTTCTTTCTGTGTCAAAAATAGTGGTGTATGCAATCGGAGGCAATGCTCTGGCGCCACCAGGCGGGGCTTCTGGTGATGAACATGCAATGATCTTGGCTCAAGTGATGAGCGATGTTGTTGATTTACTGGAAGCAGACTGGTCCGTTGTTCTGACACATGGAAATGGTCCACAAGTAGGCAAATTGATGTCGATGGATGCAGATGTAATCCACACAATGGATGAATGGGTTGCAGCAACACAAGGTATGATTGGCCACACACTTTCTCTTCAACTCAATAGTATTCTTTCACACCGCCATCGTCCTGAGCGAACGGCTGTGGTTCTGACACGTGTTCTTGTTGATGCAGAAGATGAAGCTTTTTCGTTTCCAACCAAACCCGTTGGTCCTGTATTGAGTGCAGAAGAAGTCATGGCCAGAGATTGGGATATTGCAACGACAATCAATGGGCCTCGTCGTGTTGTTGCGAGCCCTATGCCAATGAGTGTGCTCGACATTGATGTGATTCGGACGCTTGTTCAGCAACGTGCAGTTGTTATTTGTGGAGGGGGTGGAGGGATTCCAATTATCAATGATGATAAGCAATTCAAAGGGATTCCATCCGTCATCGACAAAGACCGTCTTTCTGCTTTACTCGCTTCAGAATTGGGTGCAGAAGCACTGATTATTTCCACTGGTGTTGAAGCAGTGTTCACTGATTTTGGTTCAACTAAACAAAAAGAACATCGAACATTAAGTGTTTCACAAGCAGAGAACTATCTCGCTGATGGTCATTTTCCAGAAGGATCAATGGGTCCAAAGATTTCAAGCATGATCGAAGCAGTACGTCATTCACCAGGGATGCGTTCAATTCTTTGTAAACCAGGAGATGCCCTTTCTGCACTACGAGAGGATGCTGGGACGACTTTGTCCCATGATGATTAAATACATCTTGACAGAGGCCAGCGTGGGCCTGTAGCTTAGTCAGGTAGAGCGACGGACTCTTAATCCGTAGGTCGCGGGTTCGAACCCCGTCAGGCCCGCCTTCACAATCGACCCGCTGGGTTGACTAATGTCGTTACTTTTCCATCGTCTGCTAAGACGACAACATCACACATATCATTGAAGAGTCCAACTTGAACTACTCCAGCGATGTTGAGGATTTGAGTTTCCATCAAGAGTGGATCGTCAATTGTTGCACCAACATTTGCATCAGCGATACAATTTCCGTTATCTGTATGGATAAGTCCTTCTTCATGAGAGCGAAGGGTTACGTCACAATTCAACAGAGCTTCGAGTGCTCGTACGGTAACGTCCGATGAAAAAGGAGTGATCTCGATTGGAATTCCAAATGCTCCAAGGCAATCGACTTGCTTTCTGCCATCGGCTACAACAACCATTGAGGCCGATTGTTGTGCGACAATCTTCTCTCGAAGTAATGC
>QXYA01000132.1 GCA_009887135.1 Candidatus Poseidoniales archaeon | reverse complement strand
GCCCAGATTGCCGCCGACCAAATCAAGATGAAACACGTCGAGACCTCCTCCCAGTGACCTATGAGAATCTGTTCAAAACATTGGATGAACTCGACGGAGTTGAAACAATCGTTACTCCACCAATCAGTATGGGTGTCTTCGCATACCCTCATCGAGAAGGAGCTCGTTTAACACTCGAAACAGTTCTTGGAATCCTTGATGCTGAAGAAGATCCTGGAATTAAAATGTTTACAGTTGTCGTGAAAGAGAAGAACTTTATCTCAAACATGAGAACCGTTTACAGAGAAATCAACGACCTCCTCCCGGGTATTGACACGACAAACCAATGAGGATGAAGCGATGAGCGACCTACCTCGCATGGTTAGCGTTGCTTTAGAATCAAGCAAATTTGCATTTGATGCCGTATTAATGGTTTCAAATGACAGCCGGAAAGTCCGATCCATCGTCCCAGTTCTTCCAAAGAATGTGCCTTTACGTGTTATGACGAGCCTGAATCGTGTAAGAGATGCTTTGATAGAGCATCAAATTGATGCACAGGTTTTGGAAGAAGGGCTGTCCTCAAAAGGTCTCTCAGTTCTCAACGAGTTGTATGATTTAGTCTTACAAGGGATGGGTGAACGATGGGTTGCAAAGGGTGGACGATTACTTATTGTAATGGCAGAACCAATCGATGGTGTTCTTGTTGTTGATTCAGCCATGTTGGGAGCGGGAAGGCTCGCATCTATTGCAGAGGAACAATCCATTGAATTGGACGTATTGATGCGTATGGTCGAACTATCACGAGCAGTTGGAACACGTGGTCGAGAAGGTTCTGCTGTTGGAGCGCTATTTGCAATAGGGAACATTCAGAAGATGCGAGGCCATTCTACTTCGATGGTTTTGAATCCATTTAAGGGACACAGTGTCTCAAAAAGAGATGTTCGAAATCGAGAGAATCATGAGACTATGGCTGAATTTGCTTGGCTTGATGGAGCGATTTTATTCAATCGAGAAGGCATCGCAAGTGATGCAGGTCGGTACATTCAGGTTCCTGCAGGCCTTTCTCCAAAATCAGGAGAAGGTGGTCGCCACCTTGCCGCTCGAGCGATCTCTCAACTCTCAGACGGAGTTTCAATCGCAGTTTCTTCAACTGGAAGTATTGTTCTTTATGCCAATGGGCGTGAACGATATCGTGTTCGAATCAGATGATTTGTTCAATCGCTTGTTCAATTGTCACTTCACCTCTCGCTACTCTTCGAGCGAGTTCTGTTGGAATCGTTACTCTGCCATTGCTCTTATTCCGACTGATACGTTGAATATCTCTCAACTCCCCTTCGCTTGGATCAATCTCAGTCATTTCCCAGACTTGGCGTCCAGATAACGTAGCAATTCGGACTGCTGCTACACCATGTTGCTGCCTGTTAAGCCCACGAGAAGTCTTGTTTTCTTTGACCAATTCAACAGAATAACCCTTGAGGAGAAGTGCATTTACGAGCCGGTCTCGATGAGATGGTGAACCGTTGCCCAATCTGAAAAGGAGGTGCTGAAACGATTGATGTTGCAGTAAAGCCTCGATTCTGGTAAGACATTCTTCAATTGATTCTGTTTGAATAGTATCGATTAAAACCCCATCGGCAAGCCATGCCAATCCAGGTCTTGGTCCTGTATCGAGGCCGATGATGAGACGATGTGTTTGTTTTGGACTACGTAAAGCAAAAATGGCTTCTTCAATCATTTCATCGATCGATTCAAGTTGAGCCGCAATCGGTCGACCTTCATGCTGACGGTATGCAACTTCTTGGGGAGTTCCAATCCAAATTGAGTCTCGATGTGGAAGAGGGTCATCGATTGAGCGTTGCTCAACATCGATCTTTCGTTCCCGTAGAAGATGCATCACGCGGTATGCCAACTGAAAGTTTTCAGTCCTCACAACAATCTTCTGCACAGGCTGTTCTCGCCATCAACGTCCTTTAATTATCCGATGAAAAGTAAAAACAACAATCACTCTACATTTGTCGTAAAATGACCGAAGTCAATAAAGGCGGCTGACATTGATGTAGAACTATGTCAAGCCAATACGAGCGAGAATTACGCCACGTTTTGGCAGGGATTCCTGCTGGAGTCGAGGCAGTAATCCGGTCATGCTCTGTTGAAGAAAAAGAACGGATGAGGATGGTTCAAAACCGGCCTTTTTTGGTTGTTCGAGCTGCTGGTTCAGGTATTGAAGGCAGTGGAGATCTTCTTGTCCTTCGTGGAGACATATGCTTTCCAATAGAAGTCAAAACAACGAAGCCGAGGAAATTGTATCTCAGTGGTAGGACACTTGACCAATACAACGCATTGGTGTATGAAGGCGATCGTTGCGGTCTTATGCCACTCTATGCTCATCGATTGAAGGGCGTTCGTGGTGATTCATGGAGGATTTTCCGTGTTGAAACCTCAACACTTCGTGGAAACTTAGGTGTACTTGCTCGGCGAATACCATCGTTGCCACGAACAAGGAATGGACGTGCATTCATCGATTGGGAACAGGGAATGCCGCTCAATGAATTCATTGAAATTGTTTGTCAACAAGATGCATCCTCCCCTTCTCTTGGTTTCCTCCAAGGCCGAATTGAATTCGAACAACCGCAAATAACCAAACCATCGGTTATCGAAGAGCTCCTACGTAGGCGATCGGCCTGAGTTTCATTCTAGAAGTATGGAATGAAAATTGTAAACAAGAGTGCGAATAAAATCAGTAATGATGAGATACTGCTTGCTTTTCTTGACCAGTGATCAATCCACATTGGATGGAAATTCCATAATTTGAGTTTCCGTCCAACTGCCCTAAAGCGAGTTAATCCAGCGTGAACCATATCCTTGAACATGTGTCCTCCATCGAATGGAACCATCGGGATGAGGTTCGTAAATCCAAGAAGAATGTTAACCCACATGACCCAGAATAAGAGATTGACCATGAACAGAAGTCCTTCCTTTCCAAGCAGGCTGCTTATCCATCCATCATCTGTTTCAAGCATAGCCTCTTCTGCAGGCGCCATCGCTACACCTTGAGATTCAAACGGCAAAATCATGACCTGAATGACATGGATTGGTGTTAGAAGTGTTCGTTGAAGCAGTGTATAATCTTGATTCGGAGAAAGTGGGCCTGCAATTCGATCGATTCCTGCAGTGTTCTGGGCCATTCCTTCTACACCTAAGAACGCATCACCAGGCTCAATTTCAAGAAGTTCTAAATCGGACTTTGCAAACCCTTCAGAGAGATAATGTTCGTATTTATCACCTAACGTAATCGTTAGGTTCTCGGCAATGCCGTTATTGTGAAGAACACCAAGCGTGATGTTCTCCCCTGCTTTGTGCTCGTCCATGAGCGTTCTAAATCCATCAAGGCCTACGACTTCAGTACCATTGATTGTAGTGATGATGTCCCATGGCTCCATTCCTGCAACATCTGCTGGTTGGTCTTTGATGATGCCTCGAACGTGTATTGTTTCATCATTTGTTGAAAATTGAGCTGCGAGTCCACCAAGGAGGAGAAGAATTGCAAAAGCAGCAAACAGGTTTGTTGCAGGTCCAGCAGCAAACATCCGTTGTCGCTCTTTTCGTGGAGCCTTGAACAATTCTTCAGCCTGAGGTTCTGCAAATGCTCCAAGTGGAAGTGGGCCAAGTTGCAGCAAACCAAACGAACGAATTCTCATTCCATGACCTCGGGCAAGGAGGCCATGTCCAAATTCGTGAATGACAAGTGCAACGATGAAACCGATCAATCCCCACCAAAGCGGGATCATTGGATTCAATCCTGGTATAGCAACCAATTCACTTGCAGATGGCGGGGGGGTATCGATTGGGTTGAAGATAGAAGTAATGAACGCAAGAATGACAAGAAGTGCCACACCAAGCATTGCAATATTGCACACCCAAAGGGAGACCTCTCCATAGAAACGCCAGAATTTTCTTGGTTTAGCAACCTTTTCGAGTAAATCAAGCCCTCGCTTCGTTCGAACCATGAGTACAAAACCAAACACTCTGGTTGCATTCCATTCGTCGAGTTTCCCATCCCGCTCCCATTTTTTAAGGAGCAGATACCAAGCAAAAATGAGCAATGGGATGATGCGCCAATCGAAATTAACCGCACCCCATGACGCTGCCATCAGTCTTGCCAACCCCTGCCTCCATTTCAATCAATGCACCTTCTCTTGAATGTGAAGGTTCATGAATGGGTGCCACAAGGTCGTGTTATGCTCCACCGTAACGCCATTGAAACATGGACCAATGACAAGTGGGGTCAACAAGCAATTCAGATTGCTGAATGGCTAATTGAAGATGATATCGTCCAAGCCTTTGTTCGATTGCAACGTGGAGCACTTATTATTGATGGAACAATCGATCAAACAGGCCATCTACAATGTAAAAATCATCTTCACATACCGTTCGATCAGTGGAATCCTGGTTCAATTCAAGCCTCGAGAACAAGAGATTCGAGTGTTCGGTTTCGCCATCGCCATGCTGAAATCACATTGTCAGCACGATTCAGAGCCCCTGAATGGGGACAAGCACTCCTTGAAGAATGGCTCATGGAACAACGCGGGGAAGAAATACGACCAAAAAGTTCGGAACAACGTCTCGCAACAATTCGTCGTTCAAAGGCCAGTGTTGAACGCTATCTTGAACAATCTAACCTTGATTATGCCCAAGAACTCCTGCTCCTAACAAAGTTGAGTATTCACTCAGCAGAACGACATCTGTCATCAAAAAAGCAAACAAGTGACAGCGAAGAATGATTATTCCTCTTCAGATATTCCAAGAGCGATAAGTAATCCTTGTTCTTGTTTCGCTTGAACGTATTCTGGTGAAGACATGAACAACTTACGGACAATCGGTTCGATGATGATTGGCATCAGTAGTATGCCTCCAATGCATAGGAAGAGGTAGAGCAAGGACGAGGATGGGACATATTCCAATCCCGGTCCCGTTCCACTGACCATCAATTTAACTGAACCAAGCCATGGGATTTCTCCACCAGCTCTGCCAACAATCCATGATTCTCGGACAGGGCCGAGGGTTGATCCATCGTTCGTTCTCAGACCTGAAGATCCATTTACTGCTGCAGCACCTTGATCGACTGAACATTGGTTTGCATCACCAAGGGTCAACAAGCCCGAATGTGATGGGACCCATTCGTAAATCATGAGATATTCTTCTACTCCAGCATGAACCATTCTATCACAGTTGTAGTAGCCGGATTGAACGCCATCAAATGCAAGAGTAACCGAGGTAACGTTACTCACGTTTGTTCCAGGAACGTCCCACGTGTAGACGCAAGCCCCAGGTTGTCCGTCAACAATCCATTCTGAATCATAGGAAGCCCCATTTGAACATTCACTCTCATTGACTGCTTGGACCGCTTCATTTGGGATCACACGTAGAATGGCTCGGTGAATAATCGGCGTTGTCGCTTCTCCATTTTTCTTGTAAATGACCACGTCACCTTCCATACCATGCGATTCATATCCATAATTGCGATGCGATTTGTCTGTTGCTTCTGCAAACGTCACCAAGGAATCAATCGATGTATCATGGACGAGAACTAAATCCCCTGCATCGATGCTCCCAACTTCGCCCTCTTCAGCATGAATCATGCTGGAGGATTCAACAACAACAAGAGGCGGCATTGAGCCTGTATGTGCATAAAGAGCGAAGATGAGAATGACAATCATGCCACCAGCAAGCAGAACTTCTCGAATAAGAAGTTGTACCGAACTGGTCTCTTCCAAACGTTCCACCTGTCTCAGCGTCGAAGGCCTCGTTCTTGAAGGAATGCGTTCCAGCGTTGTTCATGTCCTGCTCCGAGCACTGTTGCTGAGCGTTCTCCTTCCGAGCGACGTCGCTTCAATTCTGCAGTACTTTGAATGTCATACAATTCGTCAAGTGTGCTTGCATGACCTTTGAAAACCAAGAATTCTGGAGTAATGACAACGAGGCCAAGCGCTGATAGCACAAGAATGCCGATTGCCAGACCTGTATATTCGGAAAAGGGATCCATTTCTTGCAGGAAGAGCAATTGACTCACTCCTGCTAAGAAAAGAACTGTTAGGGCACCAAATGTAGTTGCTAAAATCAAGTATTGTCGTCCATGTTGAGCCGCCCACCATTGTGAAAAT
>QXYA01000131.1:1063-5679 GCA_009887135.1 Candidatus Poseidoniales archaeon | reverse complement strand
TTCATTGATTGAAATCATTCCAGATTGAAGGTCTCGAGCGAACTTGTGAGCACGGCTGAGATTGTTTGTCCAGACACCATTGAGAAGACCGAACGGTGAATCGTTTGCAAGAGCGAGTGCTTCTGCATCTTCACTGAACGTTGTTACTGCAAGGACTGGTCCAAACAGTTCTTCTTGGAACAATGGATTGCTTGCTTCAACACCTGTAACAACTGTTGGTTGCATGAAGGCTCCATCGCCTTCGACTGCTGCTCCACCAGTGACAACTGTTCCACCTTGCTTCAATCCATTTTCAAGCATTGAAAGGACATCTGCTCGGTGATCAACGTGAACAAGGCTTCCAATTCGGACGCCTTCACTCATACCTGGACCAATAGGCCACTTTGCAACTTCAGCAACAACTGCTTCAACCAATTCATCGTGAACATCTTCGTGGACGATGAGTCGGGAACCAGCCCAGCACATCTGTCCTGCATTCATGAAGATTCCAAAGCAGATTGCTTTTGCACAGAATTTGAGATTTGCATCAGGGAAAACGATGTTTGCTCCTTTTCCACCGAGTTCAAGAGTAACTGGAGTCAATCGCTCGCTTGCTTTTGCCATGACCGCTTGTCCTGTTGGCACGCCACCAGTCAAGACGATTCCATCGATGTCTGCATGTCCTGCAAGGGCATCTCCAATCAATCCGCCTGAACCAGTAATGACTTGAACAACATTCTCTGGGAGTCCTACTTCAGCTTCATGCATGGCTTCTAACCATGCGATGAGGGAGAGTGGAGTCCATGATGCTGGCTTTGCAATGACTGTGCATCCTGCTGCGAGTGCTGGAGCAATTGAACGCAATGCAAGTTGGAGCGGGAAGTTCCACGGAATGATATGCGCTGTGACCCCAATTGGTTGTCGCAATGTGTAGTTGAGTCGGTTTCCAGGAACTGGGATTGTTGATCCTTCGATTTTATCGCTGAGTCCTGCAAAGTATTCCAGAGTCCATGCTCCGAATCGGATTTCAGATAATGCTTCACGGAATGTCTTTCCATTGTTTGTGCTTTCAATTGCTGCAAGAGATTTTGCTGAAGCATAGGTTGCTTGAGCCATTCTGTTGAGCATTCGACCGCGTTCTGCTGGGTCCATTGCGCTCCAGCTTCTGTCAGTGAATGCTGCTTTTGAGGCTGCAACACATCGATCAACATCTGCAAGAGATGCTTTCGGAGTGGTTGCTATTGTTTCACCTGTTGCAGGGTTTAGAACTTCATGTGCGTTATTCTCTGAGGATGCGCACCATTGGCCATCAATGTACATCTGCTTCTCGTCCATGGGCAATCCACAACGGTTTGCCACATAGCCGATTCGGTTCATTCCTTTGCCGTGAAAGATGACTCATATCGGTTCTTCATACCCAATAGACTCATGAGGTGTATGTCGCAAGAAGTCTCATGGTCGAGCGTGTTGGTCTTGCAACAGAGTCGGCAAAGGTGATGAGTAAACGTGCTCCTCGCTTACTGATTATCGCTGGAGCGACAGGTGTCGGTAAGTCAACTGCTGCTGGACAGATTGCTGCTGCAAAAGGATACACTCGTATTCTTTCGACTGATGCAATTCGCGAGATTATGCGAACCTGCATGGATGTAGATGACAATCCTGCATTGCATCGTTCTTCTTTTTCTCGAGGAGAGAATGGAGAACCTGTTCTCGATTGGCAACGGACATGTGAGGCTGTTGAACCAGGAATTACTGCAACGATTGAGCGAGCTCGTCGTGAAGGAATCGATCTTCTGATTGAAGGCGTGCATATTGTTCCAAGCGAGCGTATGCTTCGTGCTTGGAGAGAGGGCGGTGGAATTGCAGTGGGATTACTGATGCAAGTTGAATCTGAAGAGAAGCATCGAGAGATGTTACGAACTCGAGATGCACATTCATTCCGTCGTGCTGATCGTTATCTTGCTGGATTTGAAAGGATACGACGTATTCAAGATGGACTTCAAGAGAAGGCTAAGATTGCTTCATGGCCTGTCGTTGATCCTTCTTGGGGCAATGATATCGAGAGGATTGAACACTATCTCGATTTGGCTTGGAATGAGCACAAGCGTTGATTACAATTCAATGATGAATTGCATTGGTTTGAGCAGCATTGCATCTCGATCTGAAATACCCAATTCTGCTGAAACTTCGATTCGGTCTGAACCTAAATCATTGAATGTTACATTGATGAGTTTGACTTCGATTCCAGTGATTTCTCCATGATGAAGCATATCTTGGTGTGAAGAATCCATAGCTTGTTGAACAGATTCCATCGATGAGATTCCGTTATCATACCAGATCTCTGCACGTGCTTGAACGAGTAGAGGAAGTGTTTCTTGGACATCTTCAGAGGTGTGAAGCACTGCATCGTTTGCAACATCGTGTGGGACTGACATGCCTGCTAATTTGATACCAAAGATGGCCATAGAAAGCAGGGACATCATCAAAACGACTCCAGTTGCAAGAAGCATCTGTGCTTTGTCATCATGGACAGGTGGACGCATCAAGAGACACCTCCACGTGACCAAACATCGAGACTAATGGTCCAAACATCCGCATCGACAACAAGGAGTTGATGAACGGTTACAGTCGCCCCATTTGGAGTTCCAACTTCACCGTAAGGTGTTGCAGGCATGGCGTTTTGAGCAAGCCAACAATTGGTTTCTTTTCCAACAGGTACCATCTCTTGTAACAACGTACATGCCTCATCGAACGAATCCAATGAAAGATATTCATGCAGGAGACTCTCTCCTGTTAGTTCAGCAGGTAATGCCATACTCGCCATCAAGGCATCTTCTCCAGCGGTCTCAAGAGAGGCATCAATGGCTACTGAGCGAGCATCAGGAACGTTCACTCGAATGAGGAAAGTTGCTGACATAAAGAACAACCAAAAGAGTGTCAACATCTCCAAGATGTGGACTTGAGCCTCCTCATCATCACGCATGAGATCATCCGCCAGTTATTGGAGCAGGAACGAACGTACCGATCGATGGATTCAGCCCGGGAAGGCCAGTAATTCCAATCAATTCTGGAGAGAAGGCAATGAAATTGAACACCAATAATGCCACAAGAATCATCATTCCAGAGTGCTTGAATCCTGCTGAGAAACGACCTGTTGCCATCAATCCAGCCATACAGCCGTTACCGATTGCCTGCATCGTCACACCATAGTAGAAAATTGTAAGGAAAAAGAGAGGATCAACATTTCGAATCTTCATGTTTCCAATGCTTTCTCCACCCTCATCACCTGAGTTTGAACCAGCAATCGCTGGAATAAAGACCGTGGAGAGAACAACAATAACACCAAGGAAAACGAAGTACGATGTCCAGATAACAGCAATGTAGGACCCAATTGCACGTTTCCGTTCTCCTTCTAAGAACTTAATTTCACGAGAGTCGTTTGCAGCAGTGACGAGAATATCGGAAATCTTACCACCAGCTCTGTCAGCCTCTGAAATCAACGAAATTGCTCGTTTAACCAAAGGCGTACCGACACGTTCTGCGAATTGAAGAATAACGTCACTGAATTTGATACCCCATGAAAGTTGATCACTCATTTTCTTGACTTCGTCATTCAGTGCCCCATATTCGGAGGTAGCAAGTGTTTGAACTGCCACCGTCATAGAAAGACCACCCTTCCAGTATTCTGCAAGGTCACGAAGGAAATCAGGGAACTTTTCTTCAATCTCGTTTTTCTTGCTCTCAACACCTTCCCAGTAGGCTGAAGCTGGCCATAGGAAGAAGAAGAACATAAATCCGAAGAAGTTCAAGAAAATGGTGGGATGAAGGCTGACAGGACCTAGAGCAACCTCGGGACCAATCCACAGGGACTTGTTGTTCATGTTTGCAGGAATACCGTCATAGTATTCGATTTCCATGTCAAATTCAAAGGTATTGAGATAAATTGTATCCGAATTTGCTTGAATAACGATTTCATAACGTTTTCCAGCATCAATCGTGTTCATGTAAATACCACATTCATCAGATGAGACTCCCGTATTCCCAGTATGAGATTTCAAAGTCTCTCCAAATCGATTTCGAATTGCAACCGTATAGGAGACTGGTTCACTCGCATCAACTTCACACGTTAGCGTAAGCGGTTGAAGGACAACCTCCCCACCGGTCATCGAAGGATCAACGCCAGGAACATCGAAGTTTTTACCTCTGAAAATGATATCTTCCCAAGGCTCATCGGACCAGGTTACAAGATCAGGACTATCTTGTAAGATGGCGCAGGATTGATTTTGAGCATAGGTTGGTTTTGTGTTCCCATTGAATGCTTCATTATCCCCTGTAAGAGCACCGCAGGCCACGTTAGTGAACATTGGTTCACCATTCGTCGTAGGGATAAATCCTGAATTTGTAGCCCACATGACAGCAGTACCCATCCCAAGGAGAATGGAAACGAAGAGAATAGCATACAACTTAGTCATTGTACTGTCGTCTTTTGGCAGATCAAGTTCGACGACAATCTTATTCTTCTTCTTTCGAGCCAAGTCTTGTCACCTCCCTACATATCCTGTTCCTTACTGGACGTATACACCAGTATGGCATACGCTACGTGAATCATCGGAATGAATCCAAGAACAATTCCATAG
>QXYA01000131.1:0-1053 GCA_009887135.1 Candidatus Poseidoniales archaeon | reverse complement strand
AGAGCATGCTTTCCGACATCTGAGCACCTGAACCCGATACCCAGAACATAATGACGAGCATGACAATCAAGAACAGCGGCATTGCAACTGCAACAACAATGTAAGATTCAGCCAGCATAGCAATCGATTCAAGGAATTGCTGTAGGCGTGTTCTGTTCTCACGCATGTAGTGTTCTGCTCTGTTTAGGAAGAAGAGTTTCAGTTGACCACCAGCAGTTAGCGTACCTACCATACCTTGGAAGAATTCAGTTAACCAAACAGAAGCTGCTCGATCAACACTCATCTTCATCGAAGTAATCAGGTCATATCCAAGCAAGGTAACGTCGCGATACACCAGCGCAGCGTCATCAGCAACATCGCCGTAGATGTCCTTATTCATTGCAAGTGATCTGAAAATCTTCGCAGGTGTTGCATTCGCAGCAGCCATTGCAGCAGTATACGAGGCTGCATATGGAAGGTACTTCTCAATCATATCGCCACGACGCTTTGCTTCGCGTTCTGCTCCACCTTTGTTGAATTTCCAAGCCCCGAGTGGAACTAGGACGAATCCTATGAGGACAAGCAAAACCTTGAGTGCTGGTGGGAATACTTTTGTATCGTAGTCTGGGCAACCGTTTCCTGGCTGTGATTCATCGATAAGCGCTGTGTTCCAGTATTCCCATTCAAAACATACAGCTTGCGTTGCAGGGTCTTGTTGACTTTCCCACAAATCGATGACGCCTATTTCTGGAACAAAGAATAATCCTACAATGCCTATTCCAATGGCGGAAATCACGATGGTTGTCACGAATACTGTGGCCAGATAAACCTCTGGCATCATCGGCATGGATGCTTTGACAAGATCCTTTGAAAGTTTCTTATCGCCACGGGCACGTTTCTTGAACACACCGCCAAGAAGGCGATGACAGATACGTTGCCATGCGGTTAAATCCATAGAAACACCTCAGCGTAGACCGTCGACACGAGCAAGAACTTCATTCGGACGAACGTAATATTCTGTAATGATTTGTGACACTTGGTCAGCCTTACGAATATCATTGAGAACAAGCCATT
>QXYA01000130.1 GCA_009887135.1 Candidatus Poseidoniales archaeon | reverse complement strand
TCGAGGTTGCACACTTCGATGATGTCCGGTAATCGTCCCATAAGGTCCTCATAACCAGCAGCATACACATTGAGTTGGGCTTCTGTGATGTCTTCAGCCTGTGCTCGGTTACTGGACTTGAAATCAATCAGACGCACAATGCCGGTATCCTTCATCGAAATGAGGTCAATACGGCCGTGCACGAGAAGTCCATCTTGAGGAGAGAACTCCACCGTTTGTTCTGAGTGAGTTGCCTCGGTAAGGTTCGTGGCATGGAGTGTTGTGTAACGGTGCAAAGCAGATAATGCCGCTTCGCCAAGTGTTTCCTTCAAACCGGTGTAGGCATATGGAAGATGGAGATGTTTGTCGAGAATAGCTCCTAGTTCACTTGATTTGACAGTCACACCATCGATAGCGAGCCGATGAATTTCAGCCAGCGCATCATGCAGCGATTTACCGTAGCCCAACGCTTCCGCAAGAGGTTCATTGAATCCATAGAGGAAGCGAAGTTTGAACATGTAGGGGCACTGTGAAAAGTACTTCCATTCAGAGAACGAAAGCCGTACTGTTGGGACTTCAACCTTCGACACCGAAGGCAATGATTCCGGCCATTCACGGGGTGGTTCTTCCAAACAAACTTGACCAAGATGATGAATTTCATCGAGGAACACCGATGGTTGCTGATAGAGCCGGCTTTCACCTGGTCCAAACGTGCAATAGAGGAATTTCTTCGCACGAGTAAGTGCCACATAGAACAGTCGACGCTCATCATCAACATTGGTGACATAACGTTCGTAATCATCAACCGATGATTCGGGAATAATGTGCCATACCGATCGCCCTCCTTGTTTCTTAGCAGGGAAACGGTTTCGTTGCAATGAGGGAACAAAGACGGCAGGCCATTGCAATCCTTTGGACTGGTGAACAGTAGTGATAACAACCGCATTTGGCGTGTGGAAGTTGCCCCCTAGGCCTCCTTCATCGTAGTAATCTGGGGCATCATTTTGAACCCAATAAGCGAAGGTCTTGTACTTACCATCTGGCTTTGAAGTGAAGTGGATGGTTTCGAAATCCGAGATGACTTCACTGAACATTCCGAGGTTGTAATACACGGTAGCACCGGTTCCAACTTCTCCCGGGTCGGGAATGTTGTCTTCAATCAAACCAATGTTCTTGAGGAAATTGAGGTAGACTTCCTGAAGACCACGCCATTTCCACATTTCACCCTCGTCAAACATATCTGGAAGCGCCAAGATCGCCTTCTCAACATTATTCTCAGTCACGCCGACGTCGGCATCCATCCAGATATCTTTCAGGAACTGTCTGCTTAATTCACCTGCAATGTACTGAAAGAGACAACGAGCAGCCTCAACTTCTGGTTGTTCGAAGAGCTGCTGCACGCCGCGAACGATGAAAGGAATTTCACGGTTTCGAAGGGCGTCCATCAGTGGCCCAGCATCCTTACGAACACTGCGCAACAGGATGGCCATGTCCGAATATGCAAGGCCCCGAAGTGGTTCATCAGGTGAATCTTGGAATGGATGGCCAACGTAATCCTCAATCCGATCTGCGATGTACTCCGCTTGTTCTTCCGCAGTGTCAAACTGCAATGACATGATGTCGCCTTGTGCATACTCAAGGTGGCTGCCTGAAAGAAAAGCCTTGGGAAGACGGTTCTGGTTGAGTTGAGCAACGTGTTCAGCAAGGCCGACTATGGCTGGCGTGGAACGGAAATTCGTTGTCACATTCACCGTTGTCACGTCAGGATACCGTTGAGCGAAGGTCAGGATGTTGTTGACCGCTGAACCTCGCCACTGGTAGATGGTTTGGTCATCATCACCAACAACAGTGATGTTCGCACCGCATGAGGCAAAGATTTCGACCAGTTTCTCTTGAACTGGATTGACGTCTTGGTATTCGTCAACCATCACGTGCTTGATGCGCTCCTGAAGAACGCCCTTGGCTGCAGTCCATTCGTTCTGACCGCTCTGAAGCCCGTCAACAACTCGGCTCAAAAGTTCACTGTAATCAAAAACGGCATGATAATCCAAGAGGTCACGATACATATCTAAGGCTTCAAGGGCCTGTTCTGGAACATGCTCCCAGTTCAGTTGGTCTTCACGAAGAATGTTGAGCATGGCATGATAATTTCGAACATCCCACTTTCCTCGCTTGAGGTCGGGCCCGCCCATATACGACATTGAGGTGAGCCCTGACTTGTTGGAGTTCCGCTGAATCAACAACTTGGTCTGCACCTCATTCATCACTCGGTATTTGAGGAACTGATTGAGGTGGGTCTGCATAAACTCAAGGCACCAGCCGTGAATGGTTCCAATGTACATTCCCACAAGCCCTTGAACGGCCATATTGGATTGCTTGATGGCTTGACGAACGCGGTCATGGAGTTCTGCAGCTGCTTTCTCAGTGAAGGTGAAGGCTACGATGCTGCTCGGTGGATGGCCTTCTCGGAGCAGTCCAAGAATACGTTCAACGAGCACCTGAGTCTTGCCCGAGCCAGCACACGCAATGATTTGCAAGTGTCCGTCTCGGTGGTCAATGGCTTGTTGTTGAGCCTCAGTGAACGGCATCAGGGACTTCCTCCAAAGAAGTCCGTGAGCGAGCCTTAATGAAAGATTTGGTTAAGAAAACGGATTCAGAAACGGTCAAAAATCTCTTCAATCCCAAGCCGAGTCCTAAAATACTCTCGTATACCATGGCATATTGTGGCTAAGGTTGGTGATAGGACCAAAGACGGTGAAACCCAATATGCATGGGACACCATCACCCAACAAGAAGTCCATGTGGGATACAAAGAAGATTGGCCCCATGAGGCTAATGAAAACCAAATCTGGGCGGGTACCACGTCATCAAGCGGGCGTCCAAAGGCCGAGCATGGTGATGCCTCAGCGAGATATAGATGTTGTAGGGATCAAACATGCGCAACGAGGGTTTTGGTTTCACAAGCAGCCGTTAACAAATGGCATTTTCGTAGAAGAGATCCCGGTGGAGGAATGCCCCCTACATGCAAGAACAGAAGTCATTATGTTGGAGAATCAAGTTTTCACTGGAAGACAACCCTTCAAATCAAAAAGTATCTCGACCACAAAAAAAGAACCAACACGAATTGGCTCGACCGAAGAATCGTGGATGTTGAACGAGAGCAAGGGCGGTATTTCCCATTAGGGAAATCAGCAAGAATGCTTCGACCTGACATCTTTGTAAGATTTGAAGACGGTACTTGGTTGGTTGTTGAAGTCGTATACACACACGCACCTGAAAAAGAAAACCATGAAGCATACAATTATTGTAAGACCTTAGGTCCACGTATTGTTGAATTGAACCTTGAACGACATATCGAGGGTACAATTACAGATGCTAGTCACGCTAAATGGGTGCGGGAAGGCGGCATGGAAAAGGCATTGGTCATGGAAGCAGAACTTGAACAACGACAAGAGCAGTTCGATATCCGGAATAGGAAGTTCACTCGTGATGAGGATTTGGAAATAAATGAAAAGAGAAAACGAATCATTGCTCAATGTAAGAACGATTTCCCACATCTGAATCAATTGACCATCGAGGAAGAAGACGAGCCAAACCTTCAATGGATTGAAAACCAATTTATTCGAGCCCATGAGATTCACAATCAGATCAAGTTACTGACCAATGAGCATGGGACCAATTTTGGCCTCAACCCTGATGAAATGACAAGCGTTGATGAGGTCAACACTTTTTTCCAAACCAAGGCAGGCGAACGGGATAACGCTGAAGACAGAATCAAGAATTTCATCGAGAAGTATCCTCATTTTACCCTTCCACAAGAGTTACAGAAGTGGGCTCCCATCAAAACAGATTTTCTAACACGATTTGAAGAAGTTGAAGATTACGCCGAACGATGTGCTGAGGCCATTGAGACTGGCGTGAAGAAGGGTAGAGATGAGGAAATGCCTCCTGGATCCCTCAATAAAATTGAAGCGTATCCTGTGGACCTTGAGATAAGAGAATTTTCTAATTTTAAAGCTCGGTTTGAGGAGTATTGCAAGCAAGTTGAAGATTCGCTTCGCAAAGAACAGATACGAAAACATGCAAGAAAACTTGCAGAAGAAACCGGAATAGTGGCACCAGAAGGCCATCTCGCTCAAAACATACAATGGATTACAGAGTGGTATGAAAGAGCCAAACCGACCAAAGAAATCTGCGATGGCATTCTGCAAGAAAAGATGGACGCACACGAATTACAAGGTGATGAGCGAAACACAATAGAAAAGCGCCTCAAGGAAAGCGTCCAACCAAATTACAACAGCGACTTCGATAAAAACGACTATGCTGAACGTGTTGAAAATGCGATTAAGGAATTCAACATTGATTTGAAGATCAGTGAACTTCAACAACAAACTGATATCAAGATGCCACCATCAGAAAGAGATGACATGGAAGTGAAAGACATTCAGCCTTGGTTTGACAGAGCGATTGACCACAAAGAAAAATGTGAAAACCATCGAAACCAAGAAATAGAGAAACTATCAATTGAAAACCAACAGTATCCCCAATTTAAGAGAGAAAAGATGAGAAATGTACTTATTGACTATGAGAATATGAATTACCATACATTCGTCTTGAACTTACAGAAAGCAAAACGGTCCGTTCCTCGACGGGGGAATACAAGAAATGACCCGTTCAATCCGTTTGTGGAAGATGCAATGCAACAACATCAAACGCGCCGGAGTGAGCAGGCGAGAAGACCAATAACTCGAAGAGAACCCAAGCGTGAGGATCGCCAAGAGAAAATACCCAACTCGGAATCAAGGCTAACAATTCACCAAAGGAGCTTGAGGCATAGGGCTAATGTTGAGAATGACCAAGAGGTGGCGAGGGTTCGAAAGGAACGGACGATAAAATGGGAGAAGAACCCTAAACAAGCATTGGAAGAAGAAAATACGTTGTATAATGGACCCATTGGGTTGAAGCAAATTAAACAAGTTGAAAATTCGGACGATTTCTGCCACGTCACTGGCGTACCGGAATTAGAGGGCATCCCTATCAAAATTTCAAAAAGTAAATTCAAGACTCTTTTTGATGAGAAGGTGAATCGCAATAATTGGACTGGATACGATATCAAAGTCTTAAAAGAAAATCCAGATGAAAAATTGGAGGATTTGGATGCGGAAATAACAACTACATCTCCATACTTGTATCATTGCAAACCGAATATACATTCAACTCCCGAAGAAAATAATCAACATAACGATGATTCTCATAGGCCAGACTAGTTTTCATGATATTGTCAGTTCAGATCATACTACTGCGCCTTGACAATTTGAAAACCACCACATGGTCATCTCAGGGCCGGTTCAAGACTTAACAGACATGTGATGAAAGCCTTCAAAACCTATCATTGCAGTGGCTTGAACATGAGAAGTAACCCTTCCCTCAATGATTTGCTCCAGGAATCTCTTGAAGTCAGCCGCCTAACCCAGAACGCCAGCACCTACAGAGGACGACGACGATCGGTTGAGATCCTAAGAGCGTCACTTGCTGAGTCAGATATAGAGAGCCTAAACGACTTGGAGGCATCGCCTCTTTCTGTGGCCGCCTACATTACTCAACTCTCAACCTATTTCGCCGAGAACT
>QXYA01000013.1:32525-36299 GCA_009887135.1 Candidatus Poseidoniales archaeon | reverse complement strand
GTGGTACAGGGTACGCCTAGCTCCCCACCTATCCCATGAGACCCTACGTGAAGGTGTATTTCAATCAAACGATGAAACACTCTATGCTTCTTCTTCGTATTTAGACGGGCAGGAAGTTTTGATTATATCAGCTTCAACGACGTATTTACCATTAATTTCTTTGAATGTACCTTCCGCATATACAGTCCGATTATCTCCTAAACCGTTGGATATTGAACCTGCATTGGAGTAGTCGACCAAAATAGTTCCTTCAGAACCCTCCAAAATGAATGTCATATTCATTTCATCAATTGAACCATCCATAATTTCCCCACGAACAGCGACTTCTTCCCCGATATGATCAGAGGAATGGTCCAGTAATTCATCAACAGTGAGAGTTGGTTCGGGTGCCTGAAGGAAAATTGTTCCAAGGACGGCGATTGTAATTACACCACCAATGAGCATGAGCCGTAGACGATAGGACAACATGGTCTTCAAACTCCCCTCAATCCGTACCTATTTCAATATCTGCCTTTCAAGTAAGTACGACAGAGGACCCTATTGCTTCCTCTAGAGAGGTATACTGAGAATCTCTAAGTTTCCTCCTTACTCCATTAACAATTTCTTTGGTTAAACCTGGGCCTTCAAAAACGAAGCCAGCATATGCTTGGAGCAATGAGGCTCCATTGATGATTTTCTCCCATGCATCATCTGATGACATAATACCTCCAACACCCACGATAGGAAGATTCCCTTTCGTATATTTGAAAATATGATGTATCAATTCTGTACTGCGATCTCCAAGTGGAGTACCAGAGCACCCTCCAGATTCTTTGTATGCCTTATCATCATCATTAGGGCGTTGCAGTGTAGTATTTGTTGCCACAATTCCATCAACATTTTCAGATAATGCCACATCGAGAATTAGTTCAAGTTCAGATATTGATAAATCAGGAGCGATTTTAATTAAAATTGGTTTTGTCTTGCTCCCATACATATCAGCTGATTTTAGATTCTCCGCCATACATTCCTGAATAATACTGGATAAGTAATCTCCATGTTGTAAGTCTCGTAATCCGGGAGTGTTAGGTGATGAGACATTGATCACAAACAGATCAATATCACACCATAATCTTCTCAGAGTTGTGGCATAATCATCCTTTGCCTCAGATAGTGGAGTTAGTTTTGACTTACCCAAATTAGCCCAAACAGGGATTTTCCGGTTATGCTTTCTTGATTTCTTAAGTCGAAGAGCGACCTTTTCGCTCCCAGGATTATTAAATCCCATTCGGTTAACAAGGGCCTTGTCTCCTCCATGGCGAAACATTCTTGGCTTGGGATTCCCTTCTTGTTCAAGCATGGTAATACCACCTATTTCTGAAAATCCAAGTCCTATTGATTCCCAACCTCGGAGAGCTTCTGCACGTTTATCCATACCTGCTGCTATCCCGAATGGGTGTTCAAATTCGATTCCAAATCGACGAATAGGGAGATTATGAGTCGGTTTGTACAACGTTCGGAGCATGAATCTTGTAAAAGGGTTAGATGAAAGTATTCTGAGCATTAACAGGGATCTTCCGTGAGCCTTTTCGGAATCTTGAACCGCAAGTAGCGGCCGAGAAATGAATCGAAAGACTCTCCCCATGGAGTCTCCTTGAACCGATATCCTTCAAGTCTTGTGATGGTTCGCAGGTGCATGGAGGAGAATTCACCACTCTGGCTGGCGTTGCGAGAAGCAGGTCGTAGAGTGCTTTCCCTCGGTGAAATATCAATTGAAATACCAATCAAACATCATGACAGATGGCATCGCCTCATTCTCAATATGAGTGATGCCTTACCACAACGGATTACATTTCCACATATTTCGACGGGCGAGAACTTAGTGGTAAAAGATACGAATGGTAGAATGATATTAACTAATGAAGAAGCTCCTTCATCGATGGAAACACTTTGGCTGCCATTGAAAACCGACATCGTATTACCTGCTGTTGAACAAATGTGCTCGGAGTTACTTCTGGCAGGATATCCCGGATGTGAAGGATGTGGATTTAGAGAAAACGAAGATGAATGGGACGAAGAAATGAGCCGAAATAATCTTGACGCTTTCTTGGAGTAGTTCCATAGATACCGTAAGGTATCTGTTCAAAATGAAGTTTGGCGAGCCTTCAAGTATGGTCGACAAACCGGATGAAATGATGAGCATCGTTGTCCTCGCCGAGAAGCCTAGTGTTGCAGAGGACATTGCCAAAGTGCTTGGCATCTCCAAGAAAGAGGCCACGCACTGGCAAGGTGATGGGATTGTCGTAACCTGGGCTGTTGGGCATATGCTCGAACTCAAATACATGGACGATTATGATCCAGAGTTCAAGAACTGGAGGAAAACAGCAGACAGACTGCCCTACATTCCAGAGGAATTTGAATTTAAACCGAAGTCAGGATCAACAAAAAAACAACTCACTGCAATTAAGAAGTTGATGAAAGATAAATCAGTTTCTGAAATTGTTAATGCCTGTGACGCCGCAAGGGAAGGCGAACTTATTTTCCAGACAATATATCGTCACGCTAAAATCAAGACAAGCGTTAGTCGTATGTGGTTGCAATCAATGACAACGTCAGCAATTCAGAAGGCTTGGGATGGTAGGAAATCTTCAGAGGAATTCGAGCCATTATCAGATGCAGCCTACAGCAGAACCCAAGCAGACTGGCTTATCGGAATGAATGGTTCTCGTGTTGCTGAAATCTTTTTACCAAAAAAACGAACCGAAAAACAAGCAATCTCAATTGGTCGTGTTCAAACTGCTACCCTTGGAATAATTGTCGATCATGAGCTCGAAGTTCTCAAGCACATTCCCACTCCATATTGGGAACTCAATGCCACGTTCACTAACAAGACGAGCACTTGGAATGGACGATGGGAAGGAGGAAAATCCAATGATGACGTAAAGGCCCACTGGGTCCTTACCCAGCAAGATAAAGACCGTATTCAAGAATTATTGGATGGCGGCAAAGATGCAGAGGTATCTGAAAAATTGACGATTGGAAAAGAACGCCCACCTCTCAATTACGACTTAACATCACTACAACGACAAGCGAACTCTATGTTCTCTTGGCCTGCAAAGAGAACACTCAATGTTGCTCAAGCACTCTATGAACGACATAAATTGACTACCTACCCAAGAACTGATTCTAGATACCTCCCCTCCGATATGACAGATGCCATTGATGAAACAATCGCAAATGTAGGTGAACAATCAGATTTCACAGGTTTTGCAAATCATCTAAAGAAGAGTGGTTTAGAAAATGTCAAGAGAAATTTTAATGATGCGAAAGTAAGTGATCACTTTGCGATTATCCCTACTGGGAAGAAACCTTCCGGTTCACTATCAAATGACGAAAAGAGACTTTATGACCTCATCGTTCGAAATTTCTTAGCGTCTTGGTACCCACAATCAACTATCGAGAAGCAAAAGAGAACAGCCAATTTAGGCGGTGAAATCTTCACGAAAGAAGCACAACAATACCAAACATTAGGATGGAGGGAAGTCGTTCCAAAAAACTTGAGTTTCCCGGAGGGATGGGGTACACTAGATCAAAATCCAACGTCTTCTAAGATAGAGGAACACACTTGGAAAGAAGATAAATCAAAACCACCATCACGTCTCAAGGAAGCTCGTTTGCTAACTCTTATGGAGCGTGCCGGAAAGGAAATCGAAGATGAAGAATTAGCAGAAGCAATGTCTGACAAAGGTCTCGGAACACCTGCAACAAGAGCAGATACTATCGAAAAACTCCTCT
>QXYA01000013.1:23923-32515 GCA_009887135.1 Candidatus Poseidoniales archaeon | reverse complement strand
TACTCTCTCGAGGATACATTTCTCGGCAACAATCTGGAGCGATTAATGCAGCACCTCATGGAATTAGAATCATAGAAATCCTAAGACGGATTCCAGTGGAATGGATTACCTCAGCGGAATTAACTGGTGAAATGGAAGCCGCACTCACCGACGTACAACAAGGTAAACTTGCGGCAAGTGAATACATGCAACGCATCATCGACCAAACAAATGATCTTGTCACAAGAATTCGTGATCATGAGAGGAGCGATCTCTTCACAAAAGATACATCAATTGGACAATGCCCGCTATGTGATAGTTCGATTACAGAAACTGCACTATCTTACACATGTGAGAAGAACGAAGGAAAGGACAAGGGTTGTACTTTTGTGTTTTGGAAAGATACTAGCGGAAGATGGTTCGATAGAACTACCGCTGCAAGGCTCTTACAAGATAAGAAAATAGAGGACCTTCACGGTTTCTTTAATCGAAACGGAGAATCCTACAACACAACGATTACGATTGATGACTCTGGGAAAGTCACCTCAGCGGTGTCCTCTGGTACACGAGCAAAGAATACAGATCAAGCAGTTTGTCCATGTCCAAAGTGTGATGATGGCACAATTCGAGAAACTGATACACATTATGCATGCGATAATGATAATTGTACATTCAGAGGTGTTGGCAAAGAGATCTGCAAGAGAGAAATTTCTCCAGATGAGGCAAAGGCCATATTGGTCGATGGAAAATCAGCACTTATCGAGAATTTTATTTCACGAAGAGGACGTCCATTCCCGGCATTCCTCATTCTTGACGGAAATAAAGTTGGTTTTGAATTCCCTCCAAGAGAACCGGCTGCAGACGCTCGTAAATTCGAGGTTCAGCCTGGTGTTGTTGCCATATGTCCTAAATTCAAGACTGAAATCTATGAGACTGAAACACATTATCGACCTAAAACAAGTGCATCAGGATGTAAAATCGATATTCCTCGGGAAATTGGTAAAAGAGAACTGACACGAGAGGAAGCGAAAATCTTGATTGAAAAAGGTGAAGTTGGACCATTTGATGACCTCATTGCCAAGAAAACGGGAAATCCTTACACTGCAATTCTTTATCTGAAAAAGAATCAAAGAATAGGTTATCGGTTCGCTAAACGGTGAATTCGGAAGAAACTTCATGAAGTCGGCCCCCTCAAAGCAACCATGGACTACGACTATGATGTCGTCATTGTCGGTGCTGGCCCTGTAGGAGGCTATGCATCTCGGCTGCTTTGTGAGAGAGGATTATCAGTATTGATGATCGAGGAACACACTGAAATTGGACGTCCATTTCAGTGCGCAGGTCTTGTAACTCCAAGTGCAATGCATGCGGTTGAAGCTTACGGCACTGTCGTTCAAGATGTTGATGGGGCATTAATCCATGGCCCATCGGGAACACTTGTTCCTGTCGGTAAAGAAGGGGATTTGCGTACCTATGTTGTTTGTAGAAAACGATTTGATCAAGAAGTGGTTCAACAGGGTTTGAAAGCAGGAGCAGACATCATCCTCGAATCACAGCCGACCGATGCAGTGATACATCCAGATGGAGTCCTTGTGACAATTAAGAACCAACGTACACAACTTGAACGCGAGGTTTCTTGTAAACTCTTCATTGGTTGCGATGGCGCACATTCTTGGGTACGAAGGAAATTCAAAATGGGACATCCAAAGGAAATGATGGTTGGCTTCCAAGCAGAAGTAGTGGGATATGAAGGCAAGGATCGCTGGCTCGAGATGTACAGTGGTTCTGAAATTGCACCTGGGTTTTTCGCATGGGTGATTCCATCTGGTAATGACACGCATCGAATCGGATTATGGTCAAAGGCAGATATGTTGGATGGAAAGACAATTCTCGACTGTTACAATGACTTACTGACACATCCTTTATGGAAAGAACGATTTGAGAATGTACGGGAAACTGCACGCTATTGTGGACCTGTACCTTCCGGAATGATTCGTCGTCCGTTCAAAGAACGAGTGATGGTTCTTGGGGATGCAGCGGGTATGGCTAAGCCTACAACTGGAGGAGGTCTTGGCCCAGGATTCAAACAAATCTCGTCAATCGTGGATAACCTCGTCATTGCAATAAATAACGATAAACTCACTGAAAAAGATCTCAAATCCGTCACCAAAGCATCGTGGCCGAAGATGAAAAAGGAACAAGATAGAGCGCGGGCACTACGTGATCTCCTCGTATCAACACGTACAGATGAAGAACTCGACAAGCATTTTGCTAATTTTGCAAAACCAGAGGTTATTCAACTGATTAACTCAGTTGGAGATATCGAAAAGCCTGTCCCACTTGGAATGGCATTATTACGTAAAGTACCTGCCTTCAGAAAACTAGCATTCCAAGCTGGAGTAAAACTGCTTTTCACATGAGGTGATACTTATGGGAAAATGGAATATTATTCACAAAGTGAGGTATCCTCCGTTCGACCATCATCGCTGGAAGCCAGGTTCGGTTCCTACAATTCAAGAGAAAGTGCATACAAATCTAACAACTGAACAAATTAAGAAAAGTTATCCCGAATTTGTAATTCAGAGTGAAGAAGGATGGTTACTTGAACGGTCCTTTGTATCGAATAATGAACTTGAGTGGAATGAAGATTCTTCAGTTTTAGTCGATAATTCAGCATTTGTTAACCTTATCGATCAACAACGAAGCGGGTGGTATATCATACCAAATAACCTTCACTCCGTTGCGAGAAGATTGATCAATTTCGCCGTCATCTTACTCTTAGTAACACTCACATATTTGTTTATTGAACCCATACTCAGAACCATTGGAATACCAAGTATAGGAACTAAAAGTATCCGTTTAGGTTTGTTGGATTACCCGTTATTGACCGTTGTCGTGGTACCATTTCTCTTGATGCCATTACTGTTGAGAATGATAGCAAATTTTTTGGATCTAAGAAAACAACAAGAGTATTTTAAAAATCCAGCCCAATCTCCAATAATAGAACTTGATTCAAAAATCCAAAGTGGTAAATCTCTTCGTGGGAAATGCATCATGCCAGAAAAGCGTGAAGATTGGAAATCTGTTTCCATTCATTGGCATGTTGGAACTTTGCCCCCATCGAGAACGGCTTTGGTTGAATTATCTGGAAGAAAACTCGGAGAACAACCACCAGTTGGACTCTCAACACCACTCCCTCATCATTGGGAAGAAGGCCTTGATGACGGTACTGCGGGTGGTGAAGATGCTCCCATGGAAAGGCAAGACATTCCAGGGGGCGTCTTTCTCAGACCGATGAGGTTCTCAGAAGAAGGTGGGGGACAGGTCGTCGATGAAGAGGGTCATTTTGAACTCACACCCCCTCCGACATTGTGGCCAGGATCTGTGAATTCTGAATTACTTCGCATTCACTGGGAACTTGTTATCAAAATAAAAAGACATCAAAACATGCCTCTTCTTTGGGTTATGCCTGTTCGTGTACAATTTCCAACTTCTAAAATACATTTAGAGAATTTAGTTGTTAATGATTCTCGAACTGAACATTTCTTCATCGGTAAGCGTTAGGTTCATGTCCTACGCTTTAATGTAGAGGCATGGGCAAAAATGGAGCAGCCGCAGTTTTCCTTTCACTGTTAATGTTATCAGGGTGCTTTGGAAGCGGCGATTCAAATGATGATGTCGAACAGGAGGAACCTGTTACCATCCCGTACACCATTGAGGCTTCATGGGATCACGACATTGTAACAGGAGAATTAGGTGAAATAAGTGAACTGAATATTCTTCTTGAAACCACTGGAGAAGGTAGCTATACAATGGAATATAGCATCGAACATTTAACCCAAGTAGAGGACGATGTTGAGTGGAGTGTCACAAAGAAGTCGACTTACATTTCGATCATACTGTTGCCAAACGCACCAGGTACTTATCTGATCGAAGTAAAGATACTCCCTTCAGAAGGAGAATTAATTACAATGGCCAATACGCTTGAGGTTCAGATCCCTGATGAAGGAACAACCTCGTTGATTGTTCCACAATATATCGTAGCAGAATCATCTATGCTCTTCGTTCAAGGCCAAATATTGCATCAATCTATTGATTCATGTTATGCTAACATTACTATTCCTGAAGAGGATTCTAATCCCTACTCATATGCATTATCAATCAAAGAGGATGGAACATTCACTCACATGCTCTCGGAATTAGATCTCCGCAGTGAGTCGTTTTTAGTAGCAATATACGCACACTGTGGAATATACACGATATCCGAAGATTTTGGTAATACGACAATCATCATCGAAGCCAACAATGATGCGGATGGAGACGGAATTTTGGACGATGTAGATCTATGCCCAGAAGGAATTGGAGAAGCAGATGGATGGGCCTCGAATCAACAAAATGACATTGACCAGGATGGGTGCAGAGATTTCGATGAGGATATTGATGATGATAATGATGGCATACTTGATGCAACCGATGGTTGTGTTTCGACCATAGGATGGACGAGCACACTCAACAATGATCGGGACAGTGATGGCTGCCATGATGATACCAATGATGATGACGATGATGGAGATGGTATTCTTGATGTCAATGATGCGTGTCAGATTGGAGAAGTAAACTGGCCTGCAAACTTATACAATGATTGGGACCAGGATGGATGTCATGATTTACTTGAGGATATTGATGATGATAATGATGGAGCTTTAGATGCTGATGATTCTTGTCCAAAAGGTAAGTCCAATTGGGAGAGTGAAAGAAATTCCAATACGGACTTTGACATGGATGGATGCTATGATGTTACAGAAGACGAAGATGATGATAATGACAGTGTCAATGATGTGAATGCCACAGGTGCAGATTTAGATCAATGTCCTTACACACCATTAGGAGCAACTGGTGTTGATGAATTCGGATGTGCAGCAGTGCAACGCGACACAGATTCCGATGGTGTCAATGACCTCTTAGATCAGTGTGAAGGCACTCCGAGTGGATTACTCGTCAATGCTGCTGGATGTGCAGATTTAGATGGTGATGGAGTCTTTGCGAATGTTGATCTTTGTGACAATAGCCCTACAAAATGGACAATTGATGTTCAGGGGTGCGCAATTAACCAAAAATCGATCTCTTGGACATCTGGAACTACCGTCACTGGTCCAATGGATGTGGTTCCAACATTCACAGTACCCACTCTCGGCGGGACATTTACTTTTCAAAATAAATGGACAGGGGATGATGTTTATCTCTTCATGTTCAAGTACACTGACTCAAGCGGAAACTCAAATTCAGCGACTTGGGCTACAAATCCAGGCACATTCATCCGTAACCTTCCAGCCAATACTCATCTCTTTTATGGCTCATTTGATTCAACATATCACAACGATATAACCTCGAGAAAGAGTGATGTGGAATCACGATTAAATCCTAGTGAGGAACTCGAATGGTCTGGTCGTATCCATTACATCGATATGGATGCCAGTAATATTCAGGGTGGACTTGGGCAGATGATATCCAATACCAATAGTCCATTTTTCATGGGGATTGATCGATTCCAGAGAGCAAGAGAAACGGGTTCTATCTACGCTTGGACATCTCAAACCAATGACCCTAACCACTATGCATATGAACCGCATCAATGGAATGCTGAATTTGAACCCGAGATTCGAATGCAGGATTCTGGAATTGATGTTGTTACATTGTATGATTTCGAGAGACATGCTGGAGGATGGGGATCCAATCATAATTCTTACCGGAACGCTACCTTCACCATGCCAAATAACATGTCGTCTTATGACACTCTCGAGGTCTTCCATGAGCATGCTTGTGATGAACGAAGCAATCGATTCCAAAAGAGCGATAGTTCCTATGGGGGATGTCATGAGTGGGATTATCTTGCTCACCTCTACATCTGCGATGCAAATAATTCATCGACATGTGGGTCTGAATTTATGCGATGGATTACAACATATGGACGTGAAGGACGTTGGCTTACCGACATTAGCCCATATCTCTTCATGTTAGAGGATGATGAAACACGTAGGTTCCGTTACAAAGGAGCAAATAAAGGTGATATGACAATAAAATTCTTGTTCTCAAATTGGGGCAGTGGAGAACGTCCACATGATGCCACATTCGCGTTTACTGGGGGTCAGTTCGATGGAACCTATAATAACGAAAGCCGTTATGTTCGAAGTTTAAATTTCTCAGTTCCAGTTGATACAACGAGAGTTGAAATTGTCGCTACAATTACTGGACATGGGTTCCAAAAAGATAACGCCAATTGTGCTGAATTTTGTGATCATGAACATCACTACTACGTTGATAATCATCATACCTATGAATGGCATCCAATTGTAAGTTCCAATACTGGATGTGAAAATGAAATTGATAACGGAGTCGTGGCTAATCAATTTGGATCTTGGCCCTTTGGTCGAGCAGGATGGTGTGCTGGGCAAGATGTCAAGCAATGGTCCTACGATATTTCATCATGGGTTGATTATAATGGTCAAATTAACGAATTAACATATCGTGGACTCTTCAATGGGCAGGAATACAATCCCACCGGAGAATCAAGCAAAGGTGGCAGAAACATTGTGGCTGAAATCTGGGTGGTATTCTACACCAATTCCACAGCTTGATTTGGCGGTGAGCACATTACATCAGGTAGCGATATGGTCGTATCTGGTGTTTCTAGATGGATATAATCGCTGTTCCGCCTTTGGGGAGAGAATCCAGACCGAATTATCGATGTTTGTAACTCCTGTTCAGATGCACTGAACTTTGTGGTACCTGATGCTGACACTACATTTTCTTCCATCATTGTAGAACCTGCGTCGTCTGCTCCTCCAAGAAGTGCCATCTGAGCCACGCCCATACCCATTGTTGGCCATGAAGCCTGTATGTGTGGGACATTATCGAGGAATAAGCGAGATATCGCCACGTGTCGAAGATATTCACTTGCACCAGCACCAAGTTCAAATCTATTTGAACCTCGATTTCTTTTTCCGAAGGTATTCGTTTCAAGTTGAACTGGCCAAGCAATAAATGAAGTAAAGCCAATGTGACCTTCGATTTGGACTCGTTCTTGTTGCTGACGAATTCTATTCAAATGCTCAATTCGATGGGAATTGGTTTCTCCAAACCCAATAACATTCGTGGCACTGGTCGTCAAACCTAATGTTTGAGCTTCTTCCATGACTCGTAACCAATTATCGGGATGGCCTTTCTTCGGGGATACATCGGAGCGTACGGTTTCAACCAGCATTTCAGCCCCACCACCAGGTAGGCCATGCATGCCTGCTTCTTTGAAGCGAATAAGGACTTCAAGAGTGGTGCTGTTTGTAACTTCAGCAATTCCCTCTAATTCTATTGGTGAGAAACAGTCCAGATCGATTGTTGGATGATGTGCTCTTAGTTCCTTGATTAGGCCGATATACCAATCGATATCAAGATCGGGATTTACCCCTCCTTGCATAAGTATTCGAGAACCTCCAATGTCCTCTAATTCGACGATTCTTTGTCGAATCTCATCATAGGTCTGAGTGTATGTTTCATCATGTCCAGGTGGACGATAAAATGAGCAGAATTGACAATTGATTGTACATACATTGGTGTAATTGATGTTACGATCAACAAGGTATGTCACCTTAGTACTTGGATTATGTAATTTCCTTCTATGATGGGCTGCATCCATTAATAGATGAAGGGGGGCAGAATCATACAAAATGAGAGTTTCTTCACTTGTAAGACGAAAAATATCGTTCGATGTGACAATTTTTTCAATGATTGTGGACCAAGCCATGGGCTCACCTCTACAATGAACCAACAATTCCTTCAATATCAGCAATTGTTTTTGGGCAACGTTTGGTTAGGACATCAGGTTCATCTTCTGTCACAAGAACATCGTCTTCAATTCGAATACCAATATTAGCATATCTTTCAGGGCAATCTACATCTGGTCTCCATGCACCAAAATACAATCCTGGTTCTACGGTCAGCACCATACCTGCTTCAAGCAAGCGTGGAGTACCATCTGGTTTGTATACGCCTACATCGTGAACATCCAGACCAAGCCAATGCCCCGTATTATGCATGTACCAGTTTTTCAGTTGACCCGATTGGGAATCGAGCGCCTCTCCCAAACTTTGGTTGATAATACCTAATCGGATAAGGCCTTCAGCGAGAACAGAACGAGCTACTTCATGAGGTTGATTGTAAGGATTTCCAACACGACAAGCTGCAATGGCTTGTTCTTGTGCATCAAGAACAATTTCATAAATTTCTTTTTGCGCATCGGTAAATGTACCACCAATAGGCCATGAACGAGTAATATCTGCAGCGTATCCCTTGTATTCCGCACCAGCATCGATAAGAATAATCTCATCGCCTTTACACTTTGATTCGTTTACAGTGTAATGCAGGATGGTCGCATTTTCACCACACCCAACAATTGATGGATATGCCCACCCACTTGTACCTCCATAGACGAAAAAGCCCTCGATAATCGATTGTAGTTGGTATTCGAAAATACCGTCTTTACTTGCTCTCATTGCTAATTCATGAGCAACTGAGGAAATTTCTGCAGCGTGACGCATTAATTCTATCTCTTCAGGAGAT
>QXYA01000013.1:11309-23913 GCA_009887135.1 Candidatus Poseidoniales archaeon | reverse complement strand
TTCAGAGGATTTACGTAGACGCATCTCAGCAATTCTACGACTAGGATCTTCGAGTGAAACTGGTCCAGAACCAAAATGTTGTCGATTGCGGTCTCTACGTTCAATTGAGGTAAGCACAATGGAATCAATGGTGCTGCTGATTCCTGTGCGTACATGAACTGTAGAACAATCAGATAGAAACATATCAAGATGCTCTTCTAAGTCATGTATTGAAGTTGCTTCATCGATAGACCAACCAAGTTTAGCCCCTTCTGCTCCAGGGCGTCTTCCTTCCCAAATTTCCTTCAGTGTATCTTTGGGTTGCACAAATAGATGAGAAATCCATTGTGAACCGTTATGATGGAAGATGAGGGCAGATTCAGGATCTGCCCAGCCTACAAGGTAAAGCATGTCACTCGAAGTTCTGTATGGATATGTCACATCGTTACTACGGACAGCTTCTGATGGAGTTGTAATAATCACCAAATCAGAGGGTTTTAATTGCGAAAGAAAACGTTGTTGACGGTCTAAATAAACCGACTTAGGAACACTCATTGGTTCAGTTGGTAGACCTTTCGCAGCATCACTAAACATAGACTCACCGGTTGTTGCTATAATTCACAGTTTTTTAATGAATGGTTAATCATCAGAGGATTTCGTATCAGACCAGCGGACAAAATCTGATTCTTGTGGTGAAAATACCTTTTTGCGTATGACAACTATTGTTGAGAGTATGAGAAGGAACCATATCGTGGTCCAAATTGTAATGGATTGGAAAGAATTGGAATCTTCTGTACTTTGTTCCTCAACAGAAAATGTAAGCGATGCAGTAGCTCCATTATTATCGGTTAGAGTGAGCGTAATGTCCTCCCAATCATCACTTTGGATATCAGAAGATAAGAGATAAGACCTACCACTTAAGAGCGATTTTCCATCAACAAACCAGTTGTATTGTAATGAATCAATGTCATTTACGGTGTCAGTAGTTTGGTTCGCAGAAAAACACCACTCCTCTGATGATTTTACAGTAACAGTTTGGTTATTCGATATCTTATATCCATCATATCGCAAATCCAGTTGAGGTTCAACATTGACAACAGACACATTGTGTTGAACGTTTACAATATTACCTCCTAAATCACGAATGAGACCAAATATTTGGTACACACCTTGTTTATCTGCTTCGAATGACAGTCGATTGTCTGCTAATATTTCAGTTGAAGATACTGCCCTTAGCTCACCATCGGGCTCAATTATAGTCCAGGTTATCGAATATACTGAACCCTCATATCCATCATCAACGTCAATATCAACGGTGATCATTTCAGACTCCAAAAGTTCAGATATTGAAGAGAAAGTCACGTTCGGGGGAGTTCTATCGACTGCCATATATTGAGTGAGAGCATTGGATTCCCTCAGGGACATTGATTGAATATAAAAATCAACTAAATACAAACCATCAGGGAGGTTGACTGAGAGGGATTCCATAGTAACGGTGAGTTCACCTTCAATGAGTTCATGAAGAATCGTTACTGGAATATATTCATCTGTGCAAATACCGAATGGTGCAGGGCAGACAGAGAGTGTTGCCAGAACATCCTGATTAGAATTTGGCTCTAAGGACATGAAGTTTGGTGGTAAAAGGACACCATAGTTGAGTACAACATCTTCCGATGCAAGCATAATTTGTGATGTTTGATACGATTCAGATGAAAACATCAAAACGGGTCTATGATTAAATTGACCAAGGTAGATTGTAAGTCCATATGATTCCAAATCGGTTTGCTCTAACAATGAGATGCGAACGAGGCATGTACAACTTTCATCTTCGTGATTAAACTCATGATTCCAAAGCCAGTTTGTAATTCCAAGAGTTGTTTCGAACGGGATGACGGAAAGAAGTGAAGAACTCGAGTTTAGAAGATCATACTGCCCCTCAGCAGTCACATTCCACAGTGAAATCTCAACAGAATTAAGGGGCACTGAGGATGAGCCACTCACATTAATGAAATTCATAAGATGAATTCCATCCTCTTGATCAAATTCCAATATAGATTCATCAGGGAGTTCTGCAGTAGAAGAATTCAACGTAACTGGCGCTATGATAAGCATTGAGAGAATACTCACCAAGCAAATGGATACCGAATTCCCTCTAAACATAATTCACTAGCTCTCGAATGGATCGCACAGTTCACCTTGACCAGGGAAACTTATCGGATTTCTTGGGTTCGTATCCCACTTGAATTCACAATAGTTTGTGTGACCATCACCATCACTATCGACAAGTCTGTCAGCTGAATCGTAAGGATCGAATTCAAAGTGATATTCCCATCCAGTAGCCATACCATCGTCGTCATGATCCATGTAATAGACTTCAGGCCCATCTTCCCAATCATCACCATCAGTGTCATTAGTCACTGGGTTGGTTCCATTCTCAAATTCTTCGAAATTTGTATAATTTTCGAGGTTATTATAGAACTTCATACCATCAGGACTGTTCGGATCGATATTGCATTCTGCATTGGTGGTGTCGTTATATCCAGGGCAGTATTTCTTGATTAATCCAGTTCGATTTAATCCATCTGAGTCTGGGTCTTCTTCACCGTCATTGATACCGTCAAGGTCACTGTCGGCCATGGATGGATCCATAACACCACGTGCCCCATATGCATTAATTGTAGAATTATCAACCAGATTATTATTTATCGCCTCATACGAATATCTTACTTCCCAACCATCAGGCAAGTTATCGCCATCTGTATCGTCGTCAACAGGGTTGGTATTCCAGTTGGTAGGAGCTTCTGCACCGTTAGCAAGCGTATCATTATCGACGTCATAGGTATCGTCTTTCAGAGAATTAAGTGAAGGGTCGAGAGCCCAGCGGCCTTTACATCCATCACACATAGTATTCCCAGGTAGGTCAAAGCCAGAAAGGTTCATTTCAGAAACTTCGTATTTCTTCTGAAGTTCAAAGCCACCAAGCCAATTAATCCAAACATAGCCACCAGGTCCCATCTGACAACTATTGGTTGAGGTTTCTGTACATCCTGGTCGATCCCAATTTGAGACAGCAACCCAAAGTGAATGAGAATTGGTATTATCTTCGGTGGACTTAACCTGCATTTCCCATCCATCGAGCATACCATCAGCATCAGTATCATTGATCAGTGGATTCGTTTCTGATTGGAATGGCCTTGGGATAAAGAGGATTTCATTTCCGTCAATCAGGCCATCGCCATCGGTATCTGAGTTGTTTGCGTGGGTAACGAAATTATCTACGCCTGCAATCACTTCTTCACCATCTTCTAATCCATCGTTATCGGTGTCAAACATACATGCGGAGGTGAAATATTGTTCACCATTGAAGATATATCCGAGTTTAGTTTCTTGCTGATCACTTTCACCATCACTGTCAGTATCATCATTTGAAGCATTAGAACCCTGTCCATCACATGTGGAAGAAAATTCAAGATAATCTGAAAGGCCATCTCCATCGGTATCAGGCAATCCTGGATCTGAAACAACCCATGTCAATTGTACACCTCTATTGACAACGAGAATTTCCCAGCCACCTACTTCGATACCATCGAGGAGTCCGTCGAGGTCAGTGTCACCATGGGTTGGATCTGTTGAACGTCCGACGATGTTTCCTTGGTCATCGAGACGAGCCTCGTATTCCATCAAGTTGGTAAATCGCTCAGATTCTTCAACGAGATTCATCCAAACAAAGAGCCGTGATTCAATTTGGTCCCCGGGAGCTACATTGATTGAGTAAACATACCCATCAACTGGAGCGACCAGATATACTGGTTGCTTGTTACCTCCACCCATTGTGTATTGACCACGAGCGATGGTTGTGTTACTCGTGACGTAATCGCCCTTTTGCACGTAGAGTTCTACAACAGTAGTTGTGAGTTCCAATTCGTCATACATGACATCTCCATCTCCGTCTGAATCCCATCCATCGAAATCGATGTCCTCGTTTGCATTGCTAGCATTTCTTGGATTCAATGGGTATTCGAATGTAGTACGGTTGTACTGATTTGCTTCCCAGCCATCAGGCATTTTGTCTCCATCTGTATCCTCACTCCAAGGTGATGTGAAAGATGGCAATCCATTTGTAAGGCCAAACTTATTGGCCACTTGATATTCTTCAAGATTGTTTAATCCATCTTCGTCCCAGTCATTGTAGCCATCAGATGAATTCGATGGATTTAGTTGCTTATTCGCATCCTGAGTTGGGTGGTCTTGCTTGAATGAGAAACAGTATTCAAATCCGTCAGGCATACCATCTCCATCAGTATCCCAATCGCTAGGCCCGTTTAGAAGGCCATCACCGTCGAGATCGGATAAGAACCATGCAGCGCTAACTTCCGAAGCGAATGGAGCAGTACGTGGCGTTCGTTGAGAGAAGGGAGTACTTTCTGGTTCACCGCAATCTGAACCAAGTTCAAAGTTTAGGACGACAGCACCTGAGTTTACCTCCAAAATATCAGGAAGCATATCACCATCGGAATCTGCAGATGCTGGATTAGTGCCATATGCTTCTTCCTGGAAGTTTAGAAGTCCATCGTCATCGAAATCAAGAACTTGATCGCAGGAATGCTTACCCAGCGGATTTTCGAGTTCATCCCATGTCGGAGCGCCTTCGAATTCTTCAAGCATTGAAGAGAGAGTTTCCTCTAAAGCGAGGTTCAAAAGGGTACAATCCCAATTGCCTGAGAGGGGATTAAAAAGATAGATCGTACCATCAGGGGAAGATACATTCATTCCATACGTAGATTCCCAACGATCGTTTAATCCATCATTATCTGTATCTGCACGTTGCGGGTCGGTTCCGAGTTGCGCTTCTTGTTCGTTTGTCAGGCCATCACGATCAGGATCGCCGTATTTTCCTTGCTCAGGATCTGGCCATGAATCGCTTTCATTGGAAATTTCAGCATCATCTGCTGTTGTTGTAGAACCAGTCTCTTCTTCTGGCGTTTCAGATTCACCATTGTCAAGAGGATTGAGGCCATGGTCAACCTCCCAACCGTCACTCATGCCGTCTTTATCTGTATCTTCATCTTGCGGGTCGGTACCGTATTGAGATTCAAGAACGTCTGGAAGGCCATCATTATCGCTATCAGTAGCTTCTCCAGAAGACACTTCTTCTCCAAACAAGTCTTCCTCTGCCGCACTGTCAAATTCACCAATTCCATCAGAAGTTTGGTAAAAACCGCTGACTCCTACGAAAAGAGCCCCGAATATTAGTGTTGAAATGATAGCAGCATACGCCATTTGATTGTGATTTAGTGACATTGGTAATAGTCTCCGAGCCTTGACTATTTTTACGAGCCCTCGATTCGGTTATGAACCTTGACCTTAATTGCTCGACAACTATCGAAATGTTGATTCTAATTATACTGGATTTTCATATGCCAATAATGAACGGAAATCAACTTGTAGAGAACCATTAATCAACTTAAGATTACAGTGGAATTTCCTTCCATGTGCACGTTCCCAAATACCAGCGGCAAGACCGATCGAAAATGGTGTAAGAGGGGATTTGGAGAACGTTAGAGTTGTGTCATAAGACAGGGGGTCATAAGAGACGACAGAGGGGTTACCCCAGCCTTGCTCTGACAAGTATGTACGCAAATAAGCCTCCCAACTGTCCTTCCCAGTAATGTAAACTGCACGCTCTGAAAGGGAAAACAATTCGACTACAGAAGAGATAAGAAGACACATGATAGAAACATCAGGCTTGGACCAATCTGTTGGACAATCGATCCAATCCACATGACTCATATCAGGAACATGAGCCAAGCATGTTGACAAAAACCTCTCTAGGAGTGAAGCGGGCATGAACAAGTGCCGCTCGCCATCAATTTCAATATGACCCAACTCCTTTACAACGAGTAAATCGGATACGTATCGAGAGTCACCTAGACCCTGTGGTGTTATGTTTTCTGACCAGGGAAATGGCCGAACTGAACCGGGAGGAGGCAAGTCTCGATTGACCTCAAGTGACAACTGAACCACTCGGGGCGTTGGTTCATTCCAACGAATTTTATATCTTGTTTGATGGAACACTTCCAAAGCATATGATGCTAAACCAACCGAAAAAAGAGAATGGGCGCCATTGGCAATCTCCTTTTTGACTACATCAATAGATCCACTTCCATAAAAATGAGTCAGTTGTGAAAGTTGTGATACAAATTTTTTCTTCTTGAACAATCCCTGCTGTAAGGACAAACGTTGATGAAACTCTAAATCATCAACTACAGAATTTATGAAGACACGGCTTAATGGATGCGTGAAGAGAGATTCAAAACTTCGCCACCAGCGATTGAATTCATGTTGCTTCCACAACATGTAACAATTGTGATCTATGTCGAGGATGAAGCCGCCATTATGGGTTAACGACTCGTGTGAAAGTTCCGATGTAGTTGGCATACCTTACATTCCTTCATAGGCAAGAAGTTCTTCAGAATCAAAGCAGTATTGAACATGTTGAAAATCAGACTTTAGATGATGGACATCATTTTTAATTGCATGGACATCTTCATTTCGAAGTAATGCTCGAGCATAAAAAGAGGCCACTTCTTCCATCTCGCGTGGACCCATGCCTACTCGAGTAAGTTCTTGAACTCCGAGTCGAAGACCGGATGGAGTCAAAGCCTTGGTGTCTCCTGGAAGCATATTCATATTGGTGATTATTCCAGCCTTTTCCAATAAAGCGGCTGCTGTTGCACCTGCTCCAGAATCGATATCACCGTGACGTGTTAACACCTGATGAGAGGCTGTATATCCCCGGGATTCAGCAAGAACGTCGAACCCCTCTGCTGCCAAAGCTTGCGCAAATGCTTGAGCATTCCTCACAATATCTTGGGCGTATGCTGTTCCAAACGCTTCAAATTCTGCAAGTGCCACAACTTTACCGGCTACGTGATGTAAGTGGTATGATGATACGACCCCTGGAAACATTGAATTGTTTAGTTTTCTTTGGAATTTAGGATCCTCATTTGACGAGAGAAGAAAGCCTCCTTGTGGCCCTGGGAAGGTTTTGTGAGAGGAGCCAGTCATGACATCAGCCCCTTCTCTCAAAGGGTCTTGGAAGACACCACCTGCAATTAATCCAAGAACGTGAGCTCCGTCATACATCACTGTAGAACCTACTTCATGGGCTGCATCGGATAATTCTTTGAGAGGGGTGGGGAAAAGAAACACAGATTGTCCAACAAGTGTCACTTTAGGTTTCAATTCCCGAATAAGAGCGCATGAGCCATCGATATCTGGTTCCATACGTTCCTCATCCCAAGGATAAGTTGAGACATTGAGATCACGTAGACCAACAGCACCCATGCGAGCATGAGAAATATGTCCCCCGTCAGCGGTTGAAACAGCAGTAATGGAATCTCCAGGTTTGGCCAATGCTTTCAATGCACCAATGTTGGAAACGGTTCCAGAGGTCGATTGTATGTTCGCAAATGGTGCATTGAACACCTTCTTTGCAAGATCAATCCCTAGGCTTTCAATGGTGTCGAAATCCTCACACCCTTGGTAATATCTTTTTCCAGGTAAGCCTTCTGCATAGCGGCCATGTAAATCAGAATTGATAGCACGCTTAACATTTGGAGAAATAATATTCTCCGATGCAATCATACCCAGTCCGTTTCCGTAAAGACGGGCACTGTTGGATGTCGCTTCTAAAACGCGGTTAACTGAGTCTCTTGGTGAAGGACTGTCCATGTATTGTCCAGTCAGACAAGGTTCATGAATACTATCAATCGCTTGTTAGGCTCAACCGCGTCGACTTGGTCGACTTGGACCCGTACGGGCTGAACGTTCGCTTGTTCTTGTGTTTCGAGGTACACTTCTATCCTTGAAGTCATGAGATCCTACTGGATTGAGATTAGGTTTTCCAGATGGTGCTTGACGGAAACCAGTGGTCTTTTTCATCAGCATTGTTTGACGACCTCTGTATGCAACTGGGCCAATCAATTGTTCAAGAATCGGCACGTCCGACAATTCTTCCTTTGGCCTCTTGAGCCACCAACCCTTTGTCAGGGGCTTCAACTTAGCTGGTTTATTCTTGCTAATGGATAATGCATTACGCTTCAGTCGAGAGCGAATGGTTTTGTCTGCATCCTTTGGCAATCGATGAGTTAACCATCCAGGCATTCCAACATCCATGACAACACCGTTTACTGTCACCAGAATACCAGAGAGAAGGAGGTGAGTTCCTATTGGAATATTCCCACTATTTGGATTAACCTTAAACCGCTTCATCATACGAGAATAATCGACCAATGTTCGCTGATCTCGATGCTTAATTTGTCTTCCTTGTTGTCTTCGGAATCTTGCAAAGGCAATTTGAAGCAAGAACAACACAACAGCTGTTACAATTCCTTGAATCTGACCTGCATAACCAGACATGGCGATAGCGGATACGATGAAGATTGGTGGAAGAAGTACGTATTGGATGATGTAATGGAAGATTGAAGGCGAATATCGAGGAGTCATGTTACGACGTACTGATTCGTGTGCACAAATCATGATGTTAGCGTTAATGGCCTCATCCATTCCGCCCTTAATCCCCAAACCAGCAACAGCATTTACAGGAGCCTCATCGAGCCATTTCCGAACATTTTTACCCGTTTCAACTGCGAGTGATACTTCAATCTGTTCGACATCAGCCTCGTTCCCTAGTAGAACGGATAGAGCAGTTACCCGTGGATCATTAATGTCACTTTCTTTGAGTTCTTGGTATACAGACATGGCCTGATGCCAATTCCCTTTGTCGATTAAACACAATGCGACAGCGATTCTTGGCCGAACACCAAGCGGGTCAAACTTTACAGTATCTAGTGCTAATTGCAATGCTTCATCATGACGTCTTTGCATTCTCAACGACGCAACAGAGGATAATTTTCCAATCATCGAAAGTCTGTCCGAGTGTTCAACTGAGTCTTCAGAGTGTTTTGGAGTCCAATATCTAAGCATTCTCATTTGCTCATTTAGGTGGTCGATCGTGGAGTTATTTTCCCAATCCCAAATATCATCTTCGTCAACAGTTCCGTTCCATGGATCCATCCATTCAGTGATGAACGCTAGGATCTCAGGTTCATCATATCCCTCTGGTTGTTGTAAGCCACGTAGAGCCTCACGAGCAGCGTCGAGTCTTCGAGTTGCGAGATATCCTGTAGCCGTAATCATACGAGCTTCGTCATCATCTCCACCTGCTTGTGCGAGAACTTTACGTGATTCTTCGATAGCCTTTGGCCACAAGCCTCGTATCGCACATTCCCACATTTTAGCACGTGCTTTTTCATGACGTACAAGGGCTTCATCACCTTCAATCAATTGCATTTGGAATCGAATGAGTGAATCTAAATCCTCTTGGAGCGCTGCTTCATCAACAAAATCTCTCATCCAGTCACCGTCTGCCATCATGACGGCACCTTCTCTTCTTTCTTCTGGATCTAGATCGAATTTTAATTGTCTGAGAGGACCAAAGCGAGCAATCGAAAGGAGCCATGTAAACAAGAAAATAGCTTGCCCAACTGCAATAAACATCCATGTAGTAAGGAGACGCATACTTTCATCAAATCCATTATCTTCAAGATTCTGAGTAAATGGCATTAAGTCACCAAATTCTTTGTAACAGACCAGAATAAGTAAGAGCACAGTGTATCCTGAAAAGCCAGCGAACGCAAAGGCAAGTTGACGGCCTTGCGCAGACTCTTCTGTTCGAATTTCACGAGGTGTGTCGAGAGTAACTCCAAACATTCCACCGAATGTTTGACCACCTAAAATTAAGTTTCTCGTCAATTCAAAAATGAACGCTAAGCCAACAATTGCAATGTTGAGGGAAAGGTAAAGTGATAAGAATTGAGGGGCTGATTTAATAAATTCCCAATGGAATAAAATATCTGAAATGAGGTCAATACGCTCATAGATGGAATGACCGATTATACCTCCAAAATTGAGCACTTCTTCCGTGTTTTGAGGCTCATTGACCAAGATGTGGAATACTGTAACAATTCCATTCAGAGCAGTAATCGGCATTGTGATGAGGAACATGACAAGAAGTAACGAGAAGAGTCTGTTTACAAATGAAGGTTGATCTGGGTCAATTGGATTTCTACGTCCTCTCGCCGTCCTCCATTTATTCAAAAGTAGCATATTCCAAGAAGCGCCCATAATACGTCCATATGCGAGAATTGTTGGGGCCATAAACACCAACATACCTGCTGCAAGCCAAACTGGAGTGATGTCACCATCATTGAGATTCATTCCATAGCTAACAGTAGCAACAGTTGATGAGATCAATACAGCGAGGGTGGTAATTCTACGGAGACCTGTTCGAATCGTATGGCGACCAACTCGAAGTTTATTCTTTCCAATTAATTGCGCATTAAGAGTCTCCCAAGGAGAGATAAGAACTGGGATAAGAATGAATAAACCGATGAGCCATAGATTGAGATCAAAGTAAACATCTGCATCGAAGAGTAATTCTCCAATCAATACCAGAACACCCATCATACCCATCATGTACAATCCTACACCAAACGCCACACGGCCTTGCTGCAGGAGTTCTTTGGCATCATCGAGCCCTTTTGTCAATCTATGAACTTCATACAAATCATCATCAATCTCGAACGCAACTTGTAAAGCCGATAACTGGCGAGGAACGAAGAATTTCCACAATAATATTGCTACGAAGAAGGCCACTAAGACTGGATAGAGATATGAAAGTTCAAAATCACCAGATGATGCGATTGTAGACGCTGATGCCGAAGGAATAAGAGAAATTGTAAGCCCAATAAGAGCTAATTTCATTCCTCGCATAGGTCAACCGAAGACTTATCAAACATCAATACTTCGCCGCCCTTGTTTACAAAATTCTGTGTTTTTGTAAGAATGTATCAATTCTATCAAAAGCTATGTTTAGAGTTTCCACATCTGGAAGGAATACGAGCCTAAAGTGACCTTTCCCCTTTTCAGAACTAAATCCTGAACCGTGAACAACCAGCACATGTTGTTCATGCAATAACTGGAGAACAAAGGCCTTATCATCGTCATACCATCTCTCATCCGTCAATTTTACGAACATGTAGAAAGCCCCTTCAGGATTTTGAACTTCAAGGCCTTCAATCTCAGAGATTCTTGTGAGACAAACATCCCTTCGTTCTTTGACTGTTTCAGAGTATTGTTTCATCCAAGACCGATCTTGTTCGAGACCAGCCAAAAATCCAAGTTGGGCAGGAGTGGATGCACACAAACGAGATCGCAATATTCGCTCTAAGCCATCACGGATTGCAACCAGAGAAGAAATCGGGTCATGTATCGCCATGTATCCAATTCGCCATCCAGGTGCGTAGTACACCTTCGAAACGCCATTCATCGTTAACACTGGGACTGTATGTGACAAACTTGCAGCACTAACATGACGACCTGAAAAATCAAGACCATCATAAATCTCATCAGCGATGAGAATACAATTGGGCCATTTTTCGAGTATTGATAACAATCGATTAAGATCACTTGAACCGGCCACTGAACCTGTTGGATTGTTTGGATTGATCAATACAAACAGTCTGACATCGTCATTCATTTTAGATTCAATGTCTTCAAAATTTAATGTCCATCCATCATTGGATTTAAGTTCATATTCAATGGTCTCAGCCCCATACATTTGGGGATACGCCATGTATGGTGGGTAATGTGGACCAGGGGCAAGGACTTGATGTCCTTCTTCTAGCGTAGCCTGAAATACAATCTGTAGAGCTTCAGTTACTCCATGACAAACATAGACATCCTTGGGCTGAGCGTTCCAGCCCTTTCTTGTTTCATCTTGAGCAATCGCAGTTCTTAATTCCGGTAAACCATAGGAGGGTGAGTATCCATTACGACCCTCTGATAAGGCTTTTGAGAAGGCATCGACCATGTGTGAAGGTGTTGGTAAACCAGGATATGCAATCGGATCCCCTATGTTTAATTTAATGATAGAATGACCTTGTGATTCAAGTTCCGTGGCAGGAACAACCACATCTCGAATAGCATACTCAATATTAGAGGCACGCTTGGACGAAGGGATTTCAGCCACGTCATCACCTACTCTAGTTCTCCAGGTTCTAATCCACCCATTGCACAAATAATTTCAAATTCATTTTGCTCTACTGGCTGAATGGATAGTCGTTGTCCTTTCCTAATGAGTGGCATATCTGATAGCGAAGGTTCGTTTCGTACTGAATCGAGTGCTACTGTTTCTTTAAGTGGCTTTACCGGTTCGATATCGACCATAAACCAGCGAGGTTTTTCTGGAGAAGATTTTTCATCAAAATAATTGGATTTAGAATCCCAAGATGTGAAATCAGGATACCCCTCTTTGCATACTTTGGCGATACCTGCAATATGTGGAGGCTTGCAATTTGAATGATAAAATAGAACATAGTCGCCTAATTCCATTGCATCCCGCATCATGTTACGTGCTTGATAATTGCGAACTCCATCCCAATGAGTTGAGCCATCTTCAACAAGTTGTGAATATGGATATACATCAAGTTCAGACTTCATCAACCAGTAGTTGACCATGTCTGTTGATAGGAATACGGGTCTTATCCCTTTGCTTGTTGTC
>QXYA01000013.1:0-11299 GCA_009887135.1 Candidatus Poseidoniales archaeon | reverse complement strand
TGAATCCATGACTAGAACTGCTTCCAGTACATCTGGATCATCAGGTTTAACTCGGCCAAGACCCAGTTTACGAGCCATTCCTGAGGGACCACCAACTGCGCCAATACCCATCTTCTCAAGAGTAACAAATATGGCAGGAAGCAACAACAACGCACTTGCGGCTGCAACCCATAAAAGAATGAGAATAACAGTTATGAACGGTTTGATTTCTGGTATCGGAATTTGATAGGCAGTAAACATACCCAGAGAGGTTACAACTGCAGCTTCAAACAGAGACATTCCAGTACCCACAGCAGCAGAACGTATGGCTTCTAGCCCACCTCCCAATTCTCGAATACGATTGGATATGTGGATGGAAAAGTCAACTCCTACCCCAACTAAAATTGAGCCGATCATAACTGTGACCAACGATAACGGAACATCCATCTGCCACATCACAAGCCACTGTAACGCAACCGTGGCAATAACTGGAGAAGTCGTCCAGAATGAATAACGAATGTCTTTGAAGACAACGGCGAGTGTTATCAACGTGAGAACAATAGCAAATCCAAGAGAGGTCCATTGGGAATCAACGATGAGCTGATTGACTTCAATTGCAGTTGCTGCAACACCTGTGAGTTTCTCTGCACGTTCTTGATGCACACCTTGGAATCCCTCGGTATATTTATTGATTTGATCAACGGAAACCTTGGTATCAGCCACAGGAATGAATGGCATATCGATGTAAACTAGTGTTCGATCATAATCTGAATTAATGAAAATTTCTCTCATCTCTTTCGTAAGGGAGGAATAGAATACGTCGAGTAAGAAAATCTGGCTCTGAGTCGAGCCGGGAAGGCCAAAGTCTTCAGGTGTTGTTAGTAAATCCCAGAACGTAGCTCCCTGTGTCACTTCATTGTCCATAAGAACTGCAAATGTATCTCTTACATCTTCTGGAAGAAGAGCGTATCCAGGGAGTTCTTCTATCTGATTGAGAATAGGTTGCCCAGAAAGTGTGGGCGCAAGGCCAGTCGCTTTCATCAAAAAGACAACAGACACAGCAGAAGCATTTTCCACCGTATTCAAATTTCTTTCAAGACCATCGATGATTTTCAAATTTTGATATGGGTCATCGTTTGTGGGATCATTATCAGTCTGGTCTCCTGTGACGTTTGCGTGGACGAGCACCATACCAATTTGACCAGCATTGAATTCTTTGCTGTACTGTTTCATCTTAATGACTGGCTCTTCACCTTCAGGAGCCATACCTAAAAGATCGATGTTCTCTTCCACATTGGCTTGACCTATCGTGGATGAGACTAATACAAGCAAGACGAAGAAAGCAATAACACTCTTATTTCGTTTCATAGGGATGTCAACTGCAGCCTCAAAAATCTTCAACGGTGGATGTTTAGGTTTACGTAAATCAAGAATTAACGTCAGATTTGGAACCATAAACATCGTAAGGATGTAGACAACAACAATACCTCCCGATAAGGCAATTCCTACAGTTTGTATAGGGGCCATCGGTGTAAAAATAAGTGAAATAAAACCGATAACTGTTGTGACAGCAGACAGGAAAACTGCACGACCAGTCGATTTCATCGAAGCACGCATCTTTTGAGTCCGACTCCCATCTTCCTCGGCATACCGATTCGTAATATGCAGACCATACGAAACACCCAAAGCAAGAAGAATTGGTCCCACAATAATTACCGTCATCGTCACTTCATAATTTGTCGCTCCTATGATTCCAAGGGTCCAAAATACAGCACAAAGAGTGGGTAAACCTGCTATGGTGACGACCTTCATACCTTGAATTGGGCGAATCCCAGAGATACCTGCTTGCAGTAAATCAGAGTGGAATACAAACAAACCCATAGCGACCAGAACTACGGCTAGAGGGAATATTTCCCAGAAGAGACGGAATGAGAATTCTGTAACAGAATTGGTGATTGGAATCGGACCTGTCAATGTCATTGAGACTCCAAGACTTTTCACACCTCTCTCCTCTTGGTCACTGGTTAACTCTCCCCAAACGCACATACCTTCTTCTGGAACAGGGTTTCCATTCGCATCAAATTCACATGGGCGTTCCAGCATAGAGATATTATCAAGACGACTTTGTGTTTTATCGATAATCGCCTTTGGTTCAATATCATTGAACGCAACTGCCATAATCGCTCGGTCGAGTAGAAGATCTTCACCTTCCAAACAACCATTGTCATCGGCACCTTCAGCATTTGGTTCTGCGCTACAAGCGTTCGTATTTCGCGCCAGTTTGTCTAAACCAGGTGTCGGGGAACCATCGTTTTCATACATTTCCCCGATAATAAGATCGACAGTCGTCTGGGTGGGAATCTCGTAGCCGCCTGCAAATTGGTCATCACCGGCACTTATTGCGTTGTTAACACTCTCAGCAAAACCTTCACACAGTTCATCTAATGTTGGGCATTGTTGACCTAATTGTGTGATGAAGGCTTCACGAATACGAGGCAGACTTGAATTAATTTCTTTCAGCACGGTAGAAATGGACAGAATATAGATGACTTCATCACTTTCGTTATCTGAAACAAACGGATTAAGGGCTTTTTCAACGAAACTGATTTCTTGTAAAATACGTTGGTCAGTAATGTTGTTATTGTTGGATTCTACATAGATAACCATCACGTTCGTAGTCCAATCTTCTTCGACCAGTTTGATGAGTTCCTTGACTTCACTGCCTTCGGGGAGATATACTTCCATGTCCCCGTTGACATTCAGTGCAGGCTTATCTGGATCATCATCCCATGCTGTATCGTCAAGGAAACCTGAAGTTGTCACAAAGTAAACCGTAATCATCAGGAAGAGAGCAACAGTAGCTATCGGAAATCGAGTTATAACTCCGGTTGCCCCAGAACGTTGCCATTCACGCTTGAGCCGCTTTGGAGCATCTAGTACAGCTTCAACAGCCTTTTTAGGATCAAAATCCCGTACTCGAGCCGATATATCGACGGAGGTGAGTTTCATTTTGGATTTACTGTAGTCTGCAATAGCCTGAATTCTTCCAACATCCGTTTCCGAAAGAGGAATTTTGTCTGGTTTCGCCTCATCAGACATAGTGCAACCTGCCCCTCCCTCTGCACCGACATTGAAAGGATTGCCGTTGGTTTGTGAGGGAACCGTTCAAAAACCAATATCCTGACGGCCGGTTGGACGCCTCCGTTAACTGGGGGTTGGGCCGGTGTAAACAATGAGTACTCCAAGACTACCAGAGAAGCGATGGTCAATCGACCTTGAGAAAAAAATACAAGAGGAACATTACGCTGATTCTGAATCATATCAACAACGATATGGATTCAAACCCTCAAGTGGAAAACCCCTGTTTGTCGTTGACACCCCACCTCCATATCCTTCAGGTACCTGGCACATTGGAGCAGTTGCTCAATATTCAATGATAGATGTCATTGCTCGATCACAACGATTACTTGGAAAGGAAGTCTATTTCCCTTGGGGCGTTGACAGAAACGGTATTAATATCGAATTTACAGTGGAAAAGAACACTAAAAGGAAGATGAAGACCTATGACAGAGAGGAATTCCTGACATTGTGCAGAGAGACAATTGAAACATTCACACAAGCCATGAGAAAGACTGCTGCACGCGTTGGTTTATCATGTGATTTTGCTGCCGAATATTTGACAGACGCACCCGATTATCGTGCGGTCACTCAATCAATTTTCATCGACTTATTCAAGAAAGGAGACATCATTGAAGATCTACGTCCAAACATCTACGATCCTGTTGAGGGGACGACTATTGCGGATGCTGAGGTTGAACGCATATCGAGAAATACCAAACTGGTTGATGTAAAATGGCAAACTGATTCTGGCGAGGAACTGATCATATCAACCACCCGGCCAGAGATGATTTGTGCTTGTGGCGTTGTTGTCGTCCACCCGGATGACCAACGATACCAACATCTCGTCGGAAAAAGAGCCATCCTACCAATGCCAGTAAGTGGAAGAGAAACTTCTGTAGAAATTCAAACTCACCCATCTGTTAAATCCGAATTCGGAAGTGGAATTTTGATGGTCTGTTCGTTTGGTGATCAAAACGATGTTGCCGTATTTAGAGAACTTGGATTGACACCATATCAAGCCATTGATCTTGATGGTAGCATGACGGATATCTCCGCAGATCTATCAGGAATGAGCGTCATTGAGGCAAGAATAAAGGCCACTGAAATGCTTGAAGAATCTGGAAAGATTTCACAGATTGAAGAACGTTCACAAGAGATTCCAGTTTCTGAACGAGGAAAGAATCCTGTTGAAATTATTCTTCTAAAGGAATGGTATGTGCGACAAACCCACATTCAAGGCAGAATGCGAGAGCATATCGAAGAAATCCAATTCCATCCTCCAAGAAACCGACAATTTTTACTTGACTGGATGGACAATATCAGTATCGATTGGCCAATCTCAAGACGACGATGGTACCATACTGAGATTCCAATTTGGTATTCACAAGATGAACAATTCATTGTGGTCCCACCATCAGGAAACTATGTTCAACCTTGGAAGGAACAACCCCCTCTCGATTCTCGAGTTCTTAATCGTGAATCAAGAGAAGACATAGGTTCATTTAGTGAAATGATAGATTCACTTGGTGAAATTCGTGGAGAAGAAAAAGTATTCGATACGTGGATGGATTCATCAAATTCAAATCTCTTTGTGAGTGGTTATCTTAATCATCCAGAAATCTTTGAAAAGGCATTCCCAACAGCATTGAGGCCACAAGGAAAAGAGATTGTCCGCACATGGTTGTACTATACACTCCTCAAGTCAACCCTGTTACTAGACAAGCCTGGGTTCCAACATGTATGGATTGATGGCCTTGGAATGGATCCTTGGGGTAGAAAAATGTCAAAGTCCCTCGGTAATGGCATTGATGCTGATAGCGTCCTAGAATGTGGCGCTGGTGGACGAACAGGATCATGGAAGGTCAAAGGACCAAGTGGTTCAGTCAGTCTCAAAGCGAATAAGATCGGAAGCGAATGTTTCCGATTATGGAAGGCTTGTGAAGCACAAGTAGGGGATGATTTCCATATTAATCCTGAGGAAATAGAAGCGAAATACTTCGGAGTACTGACTAAATTATTCAATGTTGCTCGTTTTGCAAGCCAATTCGATAGGCCCGAAGTTGAACCTACAACCGCATTCCCAGTTGAAGATAGATGGATTCGTTCAGAATTTTCATCGACCATGAACACTGTCGAGTCGTCTTGGAATGACCTTGATATTTACACAGCCACACAAGCGCTCAAGACCTTTGGAACTGGTATCTTACCATCGCATTGGCTTGAAATGGCGAAAACTCGACTCTATGATGGTGATATGCACGCAGCTTGGACAATTCATTCAATCTTGAAGGATTTCCTTGCAGCATTTAGTCCAGTATGTCCGTTCTTTTGCCACCATATCTCGATGACGCTTTATGGAGAAAGTTCAGTCGATGTTGACCAATTCCCAACACAAGGATCTGTGGATGAGCAACTCAACAACCTAACTCCAGAAGTCGAAGCCTTCAACAGTGAAGTTTGGAAGACAAAGAAGGAGCAAGGACTCTCGCTTAACGCTGAAATCGAAGGAGTCATGATTCCAGATTCGCTTGAAGAATTCAAAGGCACCCTTACACGAATGCACAAGTTACTCTGATTCATCAATACCATCTAATGTTGTTTGGCGATGGTCGATTTCTTCCAGTTGTCCTAGACGAAATCCAACGAGGCGTATATTTTGTTCTTGATTCACATTTTGTGCAAAAAGTATTCGAACTTGACGGAGGAATACATCAGTATCATCCATAGCAACTGGAATAGAACGTCCATGAGTGTGCGTCTCAAAACCAGTATACCGTAACTTTACCTCTGCGAGTCTACCTGCAATACCCTCTTCTCTGGCCTTTGCCATGACCCTTACAGTTAGTTTTTCAAGCACTTCTAAAACAACTTCATGATTCGATTGGTCAACAGGGAACGTTCGTTCTTTTCCAATCGAACGACGGGATCGGATTGGACTCACCTCATTTGAGGTAGTTCCATCCACAACTCGTAGAAGCCATGATGCAAATCGTTCAGAGGTCATCCTTGCTAACGCAAGTTCACCTAATTCCGATGCTTCATCTACGGTTGAGATTCCCCATTCAGCCAATCTATTCGCTGTTTTAGGTCCAATCCCTGGCACTTCCCGTACGGAACGTTGTTGAAAGAATGAATTGATTTCATCAGGTAATACTCGGTGAATCCCATTTGGTTTATTCACTTCAGAAGACATTTTAGCAACAACTCTGGTTGAACCAATCCCAAAAGAAGCAGTCAAGCCAACTGAATCTGTAATTTCGCTCTTTATTCGTCGAGCGAGTCCTAGCGCTTCATCCCAATCTCCGTTCGTATACTCAGTTATGTCGAGATACGCTTCATCGATACTCGCCTGTTCAAATTTATCAGCATATTTACGTAAAATCTTCATGACACGTCGAGACGCCATTGAATACAGGGAACGAGTGCCTCGAATATATCGTCCCGGGCCGTACGGACTTCCTGGGCAACGTCGCCATGCTTCAGTGATGGGCATTGCAGAACGTACACCGTAGGTCCTAGCAGCATAATTACAGGTCGAAACGATACCTCTTCCACGACCCTGTTGAGGGTCTGAACCGATAATCAAGGGCTCATCCTTTGGAAACCCATGATGAAGCATCTCAACCGATGCAAAAAAGGCATCTAAGTCACAATGAATCAGGATACGAGGTTCGCCCACAATGCAAGATAAATGCCGAAGGTGTTTGAAATTCATCCTTCACTTTCATAGTACTCCCTGCGAAAGATAACCCTACTGCCCTCGCCGAACAACAATACTTGGTGATGGCATGAGGGATATTGAAGCGATAAAGGAAATCTCAATTTCTCCCGAACATCTCATCATGAAAAAAGGCATCACATGGCTTGAAGGACCGGGATATTTTGGTAAGGAAATGAGTTTCCTTGCTCGGGAAACAGCTGCATCTTTACTCAGTCGAAGCAACACAGTTCATTGGATTGATGGAGCACATCGATTCGATCCAAGTACTTTTTTTGAACCATTAAGAAATCGAAATTGTGGTCTTGAAGAAGGCTTACGACGACTCTACATTGGACGGGGATTCACGCTTCATCAATTGCACGCATTGATTCTTCGGGCACATCAAGAGACAATGCTAACAAAGGCTTCTTTGGTCGTTGTTGATGGATTACTTGCCATGTTTCTTGATGACCAAATCAAGAGGTATGAGGGACGTACAATACTTCGTCATTGTTTGCATTCATTACAGAAATTATCCAAACATTGCACAGTCATCATTCTCGATGGATACGCCAAAAGTCGACTTCATCAACAACTTAAGCATACGGTAAAGTTACACGCAGACAGGCATTTACAGGGCTCTTGGCAAACAGCAAGAAAGAACATCTTGATTCTCAGAAGTACCACCGATTCCCAGACATTGCTACGACTTCTTCCTAAAACAAAAGATGAATCTCAATCAAGACTTGAAGGCTTTACATCCACCGGTCGAGTCGCACAACACCAACTTCTGTCAATTGATGTTCAGTCCACCCAAAAGGAGTGAGTATTGCCCATATGGCACGAATTGCTTGTTGTCGGTAATATGCTAAATCGATATTTCGAACTGTTTCATTCAAGTCAGGACACTCTTCGGAGAGAAGAACTCGAAAGAGTGGATTCTTGGCATCTTTCTCTCGAACAAGAAATCGTGCTTTCGAACCGACAGTGAGTGGGAAGCCATGTGCTTGATGCCTTTGGAAAGCAAGCATTGCCAGAGATTGTACCGAACCTTGAGTCGGTTCTCTTGAAATGCGTTGAGCAATCAGAAGATCACCAATTGTAATCATTCCATTCTCAAGTTTCCCAAGTTCATCAAGCAGTAAGTTCTGAACTATTTTCTGAACTGAATAGGATGGAAGACCGTCGCTTAGATCAGTGGTTTTTGAGAGAATCTGCAAAGCTTGTTGCTGGAGATTACGAATCCATTGGCAGGTTGAATGTTGGCGTAATTCAAGACCTCTAACCTTTAGACCATCTTTCCCATATGCCCAATATTTTGTCAGAGAACCACCTGAATGGACCCGACTCGGTAAAAAGGCAATACAATCGTATGTCGCCTCATATTCAAGAGGAATTCCTGTGAATGTCTGTACTTCTTGGGCTAAAGCCAAAGCATCCTCGTGTTGTTGTTCGTATGTCCTTCCTTGTACATCACGAATCCAAACCGAATCAACGATGGCATGAAGAACCTCCCAACCTGACTGTTGAGCATGTTCAATCGTCTGAAGAAGAAGTTCTCTCGCCCAGGCACATATTGCTTCGTGTGCTTCAATACGTCCAAACCGGGCGTTACGATAACCAGTGTAGCCAAAGCAAGTGACAAGAAGCCATTTCAGAGCATTCTGTTGACGATCAGCTCTGTCTTTTTTTTCCTTGACTTGTTTCTTCAATTGTTTTCTTCGCTCAATGAGTGGAGCAACCACGCGTCCAAGGAAACCATGAATCCGGCCACATGTATGCGTTGAAAGTCCTGGAACCTGGAATGCTGTCGACGAATAACGTGGAAAAGCAAGGCTGGCAGACTGCCATTGCCGTTCATGCAATTGGAATTTCTTTTTGGCTAATTCCGGATGCAAGGGCAATGGAAGAGTATTGCTGGCAGGCTGACAACAACTGCAGTTCAGGGTTTCCGGCGAGATATTTCGTGTTGCGATAATACTTGGAAAGAGGCTGGCAAAATCCAGTTCGATGACGTTTGAATAAACTCCGGGTTTGCTATCGAGGTAAAGTCCACCCCGATCTGATTGAAGAAGGTCCCAAGCACTTTTGGTATCTTCTGGCCTCGTTTTCTTCCATGGGACAAGAACATCATCTTCCATTGCTACTCGATTCTGAATGGCGCTGATCACCGACCCAGGAGATTTACGAGCAGCATCGCTTATTCGTGTAGCAGAAACAACCGCTAATTCATACAGACCTGAAAGACCGCCTTCTTTGAACATAAAACTAGATGAACAATCGATATGAATTCGACCTTCAAATGAAAATTGGGGATCGCTACGAAGAACTTGACCATAGGAATGGACTGTTCTTGCGACACCGATTTGGCGAAGAACGGAAGAATTGCGACCAAGCTTCAAGGTATGTCCACTCCTCTTTGCATGTGTCATTAACGCTGGAAGAGCGAGCGTATTACCGTCTTGAGTAAAGATGACATCTGGGTCAAGTTCTCTCAAATACTGTCCAAGTTTCATAGCAAATGAGGGATGATGCGAATGAATCATGAAACTCCTACCAAACCTCTTCCCTTCAGAATCACATTCCTCTAGGCGAGCAGAAGAGATCTTCGTAGAACTATCTGCGAATCCCTTGTGGTCACAGAATTCAACTTCAAGTCGACAACATCTCAACGAACGTTGATTCAGTTCCTGTTCTATTGCAACAAGTTGTTGATTCTCAATCATAACCGAAGAACCAATGGACAAACGTTTCGAAGTGAGATACGATTGTTCTGGTTTCAAGTCCACCGAGTAGAGGTTGAAGCGAACATGCTTCCCGCGTTCCTCGATATGTTGAGCAAGTGGTTTGAGTAATGCATGACCTTTGACTTCTACTGTGAGTACACGTGTTTTATCGACGAAACCGAGTTCCAATCGTTTGTATTCAAATAAATGATTTAATATCCCAAATTTAATCTTAATTTCTGGTTGCTGCAACCATTCAATCAGCACCTCAAGGTCTGAAACTAAACCAGAAACGTGCAGTGAGGGATTCCATTGTTCACGATATGAAAACACTGGCCCTTCTTTGGGAACAATCCATACGAGCATCTCTTTTTTTTCGGAACAAAGATGGGCATCAAGAATCCATCCGTTGTCTCCTTCAGGATGCATCGAGTACACCGGTATCTGTTAATCGATGCTCAAGTGCTTCAAGCCGCCTCTCCAAGACTCGAATGCGTTGATGGGCACCTAAGAGCATGGAAAGGAACATTGGTTTCCATTCTTCTTGTGCGGGAAGCATTCCACCTGCAGCTCGACGAGTGCGAACGTCATGTAGCATCATATCGAAGTTGCAACAATCATCCAATGAAAGAGCTCTCCGATAAGGCACAAGACGTTCTATTTCCTGCTCAACACGCCCTCTCCAAGTTGGTACTGTACGACCCATGTCTTCGGGACTACATCTGTAAGGCAAGACTTGTGCCCACACCACTTGCAAAGTGAAAATGGAGTTAAGAAAGTGATGAGCGATTGACTGTTGTTTCTGGCAATGAACCACTCAAAGCGACGAGCACCGCATCGGCAATGTCTAATCCAACACGTCGTTGAGCCTCTATGGTTGCAGCCCCAATGTGAGGTGTACCGTGGAAATGTGGATGTTGTAGGAGAAGAGATGATGCGTCAACAGGTTCGTTTTCAAATACATCGAGGGCGAGTGATGAAAGTTGTCCATTTTCAAGTGCCTCCAAGGCAGCTGTTTCGTCAATAATCCCGCCCCTCGCACAATTGACGATGTGATTCCCACAGGGCAAATTATTCGGATCCTTACCAGGCATCATTGAAATTCGTTCAGAATCAACAAGATGATGAGTCTCATCAGTGAGATTACAATGAATCGATATGTGTGTGCAACGCTTGAACAAACTATCGACTGTTTTATGCATTGATACATCAAATTTCTTAGCTACTGGACCTGGAAGATATGGGTCATAGGAATGAACCTCCATACCAAATGCTTGAGCAACACGAGCTACACCTTGGGCAATTCGACCGAATCCAATTAATCCGAGCCGCTTGCCATAAAGTTCAGTTCCAGTCAACTCTTTTTTCGCCCATGTACCTGAACGAAGAGTACGGTCTGCCGTAGGAATGTAGCGAAGAGAACCAAGCAAATGAGCAACTGTCAATTCAACCACACTTTGTGTACTTGCCCTAGGTGCATTAACAACAGGAATTCCAAGTTTGGAAGCAGCATCGAGATCGATGTTATCGACGCCAACACCTGCTCTTGCGACTACTTTGAGGCCTGGCGCACTTGCTTCTAGAATATCTTTGGTAATTTTAGTAGCACTACGAACAATAACAGCATCAAAATCAGCCAATGCTCCATCAAGTAAATCTTGAAGTTCAATGAATTGACGTACAACCTCGCAGTCAGCTTGTTCTAATCGTTTAATTGCTTCATCAGCCATACCATCAGTAACTGCAACCCTACGCATGAATTGGCCACTCTTCG
>QXYA01000129.1 GCA_009887135.1 Candidatus Poseidoniales archaeon | reverse complement strand
CTCCACCGAAGTGCACAACGCGCTAAAGGGTTGGAAGGTTATGAGCCTCCTTCAATTGAATTCCCTGGTTTGCATGGAGAAATCGCCTACGATCCCCGACCAATTTCCTCACATGGTTCAGAACGCTTGATTCAGATGGGTTTTGATATTGCCCAAACTCGATCTGGCGCTCCTGCTGATGGCGTAAACAGAGTTTCATGCATCGATAAGAGCAACGTGACTCGTGGATGTCAGTTGTTCCGTAGATCTTACGATAAAATAGCAGATAAGTATCCTCAAATCACTCGTGATTATGGTTACATTGACGCTTTCACACAATGGCTCACACGAACACCAGAACACTATGATGTCGTTGTTACATCAAATATGTTTGGCGATATTGCAACAGACCTTGCTTCTGTTCTTCAAGGAGGAATGGGGATGGCGGCATCTGGAAACATCGGAGATGACCATGCATTCTTCGAACCTGTTCACGGTTCAGCGCCAAAGCACGCTGGATTGAACAAAGTCAATCCAATTGCAAGTATTAATTCGATTCAGATGATGTTGGATTGGCTTGCTCGACGCTCAAATGATGATGATTTACTTCATGTTTCAAAACTCATCGATCAAAGTGTTGCTGAGCATCTAAAAGATGGAAAGTCACTGACCTACGATCTTGGGGGTACTGCAACATGCAGTGGTGTTGGAATTGCAGTCGCAGATCGACTTGCAGCTCATCTAAAAGAACTCTAATTTGGACGTGCTACTAATTCAATGGTTGGAACTTTCCAGCCGACGAACCAAATACCGATCAATGCAACAAGTGCAATCGTAGTTTGGCCAAATCCTGGATCGCCTAATTTCGTAACAGTCCAAATTGATAATCCAGACACGACTGAAATGATTCCTATGATGACAATCTTAGAATGAAGAGGAAGTGCTTTTCCTGCTTTGTAGTATTCTAGTAGTGCATTTCCAAACAATCGGTTTGTCAAAAGCCATCTGAACATTCGTCGAGAAGAACGCCCAAAACAAAACCCTGCTGCGACAAGCCACGAAGTTGTTGGCCACCCTGGAATCACAGTTCCTATGGCAGCAAAGACTACGAAAATTATACCGAGTACGTTCCAGACCCATCGAACTAAAAAATTCCGAGATGGTTTGTGCAAATCGAGAATATACTCTAATATTTCTTCGTCAGACTTACCTTCAATATCAAGAAAAATAGAGGATGTTGAGTTCGCTTCCGAAGAACCCATGTGACCACTTGCTCAATTTTAGCCGAGCGCTGATTACACATAAGTAATGGGGCGAACCCATAAGAAATACGAAGGCCTCAAATCATACACCGCTTAGCGATAACATGGTAGGCGCACCACTCATCCCACGTATCGGAACGCCTGAAAATCCAATACGGATTGCCGTTCTTTTTTCAGGCTCGGGGACCGGGGCAAACGCTTTATTTTGCCATCAAGTAAATGAGAAGTGTATACATAAAACCGTCCTTAGCATAACGAACAAAGAAGATGCTGGGGGTATTGGTTTTGCTGATCAGTATGGTATTCCTGTTGAAGTCGAAACTGTCGACCAATCGCTTCCTAAACAAGAGAGAAGGAGTGATCAGGAACGACGAATAATGGAGCATATTGAACACTATGATGTTGAAGTAATAATCCTCTCGGGCTATATGCGTATTTTATCTGAAGATTTTGTTTCTGCGTATTATCCTAGAATTCTCAACATCCACCCATCGCTTTTACCTGCATTTCCTGGAGCCGATGCACATTCCGATGTCCTCGCAAGTCAAGTCCGTGTAAGCGGCTGTACAGTCCATGTTGTAGATTCAGGAATGGATTCTGGAACAATATTGGGCCAGTGTAAAGTTCCTGTTTTTACCGATGATTCTCGTGCAAATCTTGCTCGAAGAGTGCAAGTAGAAGAGCATCGACTTTATCCAAAAATTATTGATTTGATTTGTTCAGGGCATGAAGTTGTTCTGGACGATTAAAGTTGGTTAGTTCGGCCCCATATTCACTCATGTCGTTTCGTGAGAAGTTTGCAAACATCTCTCTTAAGGTCGGCTTTAAGGATGGTTTCCACCCCGAATGTGTACGAGCAAGCGTATATTGTTCCCTTCCATTATGGTCAACGGGAACACCCGGTTGCTGGTGTAGAAGTGATTGGAGAGCTTCAGTTGAAAGAAGATACATGTCACAAGGGAAGAACTGAATCTCCCCCTCAATAGATTCTACAAAGGATTTGATCGCTTCTGGAAGTGAGTTTACACCGGCCCCATCAGGAATACTCGTTCCATCAAACATGCTCATTCTCTCTTCGCTTCCACAAGCAATAATCGTTTGAAATCCTAAGTTTGTTAACGTATGATATAACTGATTGACGTTGTTGAAGAGAAGGGTTTTGTCTTCTTTCATTCGTAAGCTCTTACCACCAGCAAGAATTATGCATGTACAGGACATTTTTCTCACATTAATTCATCAAGAGCGCTCATTGCCTGTTCAAGTTCATCGAGGAGATCTCGGACACGATCAAGAAGTGCTTGTCGTTCCCTGCTTGAACGAGCTTGCGGAAGCCATTCGAGCAGCCTACGTACATCACGGGCATCGCGCTCGACAGTCCATGTGAGAACCTGTTCAAGAACAGGATCTTCTGTGGGTAAGAACCGCTCGACCATGATGTTCCATGGTTATCAAGGCCATCAAGATATATGTTCTAGAAGGCGATTACGAATCCTTTCAAACAGTTCGCCCCCTTGTGGCGCTGTTTTGATCAGTTCCTGATGATTTGACCATCGGCTCTCATCGATTGATAGAATCAAAATCATGAGCTGAAACCAGGTTTTGCTCTGTTTGGATGCGTCAACTATCCAGGAATCTTTTGGGAGGCTACGGCCTCCTCGTACGAATTCTTCTGAGATTTCAAGAAATGCTTCAACTGCGATCTTATCTTGAATTAATTGGAGAAGTATTGTCCATCCGTTCTCTTCAAGCTCTTCATCTGACATGTTCGCCAATAATAGCCCTACAAGTTTCAAATCTTCACGGCCATGCCGTTTCCAAATTTTTGGTATTAGTTTTGCGATTCGAGTTCTATTTGGCTCAATGGTTAACATCCAAGAGGCAAGTCGTCTCATTTCGGGGTCTGGCGTGCCTATGTGAAAAGCGTATTGACCTGAAAAAGCAAGCCGGTCTGTCATAGATTTTGTTATGATTCCGGGTACGCCATAGGTATAGGCTTCTCGAAGCAATTTTAACGTTTTTTTCTTCCGTTTAGGAAGTGTAGTAACGCCGCCAAGGAATGCATCAAGTGATGGGGTCTCCATCAACTTTCACCATGGTTCTTCTTTCGGACGTTATCGAATAGTGTTGTAACAAGACGCACAGAATCACGTAGCGTGCTCAGTGTCTTTTCGACGACATTTGGATCTTCAAACCGTTCTTTGACCATATCACGAAGTTCATCTTCGACGATTTGATGTTCTTCATCATCGATTGAAAATATATCGCGTAAGTGAGCCATAACTCTGAACTCGTCTTTCGATAAAGAAGCATTTATGATTGCGATTTCGAAGATTGTTTTGTACACTTCTCTCTGCTCATCCTCTGTAAGACGATCACCTTTCTCGGTTTCCTTACCATCAATGATGGCTTGGTATATCTCTGCGGGTTGATGTGATTCGAGGCTCAAACAAGATGAGAGGCGGATGATAAGTCGCTTTTCTTCTCGGGTCAAGACGCCGTCTACAAGCATCACCTCTATAGTACTGCGAAAGGCAGTAAGACGGTGGATATTTGAGTCCGACACAATTTTGCTACGCACACCTTCTTCTTGAAACCACGCGATGGAATTAAACCATTGCTGGGTTTTTTGTTGCTAAACTCCCTGATTTACAAAGTGCCCCTTAAGTAGAGTCATTTTGAACTCTTAATGAATTCATTCCTCGGACATTTTTTGATCAGGAAAGGGTTCTTTGTTTAACAACCGCATTTTCAACAGCCATAGATTATGCATGAGATTCTGCCTGTGGAAGGTCAAGAGTAGTCGGATTGATTTTCCTAACTTGTGGTTCGGTGATTCTGGCATTTTTTCTAATTTGGGCGTTGGCGTAATACGAAATGTTGCGATCTCCTTTTTTCCCATTTTGTGGAACTGCAAATCATGCATCTCAAACATTTCACTCCATCTCTCAATTGTGGCTTTTTCAATGTCCCTTTCAGCGTCATCAAGGATGATTTGAGTGTTTTCGCTTATGTGTTCAATCGCCTGTAAAAGTGTTGCTTCTCTTGAATAAAGAAAGCCGGGCGGTCCATCGATTAATACCAAATCGAAAGTTTTAGGTGCATTTTTTCTAAGGTAGGAGCCGGTTTTGTAGGAGATGTAACGTCGTCCAAACAGTTTCATTATCCTTAATGGCCCAAATCGAACATGAATGTTATCGGCGTGTTTGTTAACTCTTGAAGCTGTAATTTTACGATACCGCCTACTATTTTCGTAGGAGATGACGTGGGCTTGTGATAATTGTTCAGACCAAAATTCAGTAGAGACCCCGCTGCCAAATTCAAGTATGCTCATTACCTCATTATTATCGATGAAATCTTTTAGAAACTCTAAGGTTGTTAGGTTGATTGAAACCGGGTTAATTCGGTGGCTGAAACTATCTTTAATTTCTGTCATTTGAACTGCCCTCTGTTGTTTAGATTTGCGAACTTCCGCAACGGTTTCATAGAAGAAAACAAATCTTCCATATTTATGGGCTCCAGTAATAGAACATCAATATTGTTGCGTTGCTGTTGCTCGTAAGTAGATATTGGAACCTGCACATCACATGGAAAGATGCATGTGTGAAATCAACCCTTCACTGACATTGGGTGAAGATGTCGTGTTTTGTAAGCCAAAGAAGCGGTGAAAAATATATTGTTCGGTATTCGTCAGACTATGAAGAAAATTATCATGCGTCAATATTAGCGGATTCAGCAGTCGCAGGCAGTTGTCTCAATGGCATTTTGGACAACGACACTGACGTTGATTATTTGGCCCTATGTTCAGTGGAGATTTGACGATAATTGTAGTGGCACTCTCTGTTTTTCTGATGAGATCCTTGGAATTTCATCGACTTATTTTGGCCTCATGTTCATTGATATCATCGTGCTCTTCACCGTGTTTTTAATCGGCTATGTTTATGATGTCGGTTTTGGACTATGGAAAGAACACTTGACCATATCAACAGAGCGTAATCCGTTCGGAGTATACCTTATCGCACCCCCTATGGGATTGATTCTAGCACAAACAAATCTTTTGCTCAAACATTTAGCTCCCGAAGATGAAGACGTTCAACGACATGTCGCCTTCGTCGAACGCTGGCTTGAATGGAATGCTGATGAAGAAATATGGGCTCGTGCAATGGATGCTTGGAAGAATAACATGGGAGACGAAGATCCCCATTTGCCGTTTCTTAGTAAAGAAATGAGAGACGATTTAGAATCCAGATCGTCGTCGCTTCCTAAAGAATGAAAAAATTATCCAAAATACCGTTTTTCTAGCCGCAGCCTTGAAAAGGTGGAGGGTCTAGGATAAATTGCCGAATCACATTCACTTGGTACCCGCTTTGCGTGGAACCATTGTACTGTATCGCCTAACTAAGGCGAAAAAGTACTGTCTTTGAGAAGGCCGAAAGGAGGAATTAATCTGGCTCGTAAAAATCATTCAGGAAATAAACAAGGAAAGGCGATGAAGTATCTCATCAAAGCCGATATCAAAGTAAACGGAACAGTTCAACGCAAAGACATCATTGGCGCCATTATGGGCCAAACAGAAGGTCTACTTGGCGATGAACTCGAACTACGAAAATTGCAACGAACTGCTCGTGTAGGACACGTTGACGTAGAAACAGAAACAAAAGGCGGTAAGGTGCATGGACTTATTCTCATACCAAGTAGTATGGATAATGTTGAAACTGCAATTATCGGATCTGCACTCGAAACAATCGATCGTATTGGTCCATGTCAAGCAAAGATAACTGTCTTAGAAATCTCTGACGTTCGTGCAACAAAGCGTAGTGCTGTTGTTGACCGTGCAAAGGAACTACTGCTTCAACTCGTCAACTCTGGCGAGGCTGCTAGCAAAACTGTTGTCGAAGAAGTTCGCTCAGTCCTCACTGTGGGAACTGCAACGAATTTCCATGGTTTAACATGTGGACCAAATGTCGAGAGTTCTGACTCCCTCATTATTGTCGAAGGACGTAATGATGTCATCAATCTACTCAACTGTGGCGTAAAGAATGCGATCAGCGCAGATGGCGCTGGAGACATTAAGCAGGAACTTATTGATCTTGCAAATGCTAAGCAATCGGTCACACTAGCGATTGATGGAGACCGCGGTGGAGAAATGCTCTTCCGCCAACTTCATGCTATCTTACGTGTTGATTTTGTCGCACAAGCACCAACCGGACAAGAATGGGAACTTCTTCCACAGAAGACAATTACCAAGTCTCTGTCTATGAAGATTGAAGTTGCTAAATTTGCAAAGATCATGGCGAAGGACGACAAGGAAGACAAAAAGAAGCACGGTGGCTCAGATAAAGGAGAATGGGCAGAAGAAATGCCTGAAGTCTTTGAGACTGAAGTTGCACCTGCTGAAATTCAAGAAATGTTCGATCATCTCGATGGGCTTGGTAAAAACAAGGCTCTGTTTGTCCTAGCTGACGGAAGTGTTGGCGAGGAAATGGGTGCTGCTAGTATTGCTAAGACTGCTTCTTCTACAGAAGGCGTCAAGGTCCTCATCATCAATGGTCTCGTCAGTGAACGCATCCAAGAAATTGCTTCTGAGGCTTCAATCGAAACCGTTATCGGGACCAAACCTGGAAAGGGATTCAGTAAAGACGGAGCAGCCAAGTCTTGGTTCTCTGAGATGCACCGATAATTAGGTACGTTGATGGTCTGATTGGTCTTAGACCTGAGTATGGACACTATTGTCGAGACGCCCTGGGGCAAAGATTCTGATGAAGAGGATGTGGTCGATACGACTGCGTCTGATGAAGAAATCATAGAAAGTTCAGAGCAAGACTCTATTGAAGAAAAAGAGATTCATGATGTGCTATCCCTTCCCATTCGTGCTAAACCACTTTTTTTGAATAATGACGAGGAAGTTGTTGAATTTACATTGACCGAATCGAAGGACGGTCTTGAATCTACTTCAATCATCGTAGGAGAGGGTTTGTTTCGAATTGTTGAAACTAAAATACATCAAGATGGGGTTCCAAGAATTGATCTGAAAGTGGCATTAGATAGTGAATTAACTGGATTCCAACACATTGTTGAAAAACCAACCAAGGTGGAAATGGGAGTTAGTGGCGGTCTGTTCTTTGTTGGGTTGATTTTGTGCCTCTTCCCGTTTCAAATGACAATGATTTTAGGGGTTTCTGCTATCTTATTCGGCATAAAGTACGCCCCTACATACTTGGAAAATCACCGCCTCGTATTTTCTTCATGTGGAAGCACCCATGTTTTTGATATTGATTTGATAGGTGTATTCAAGCCTACATTCCGTGCTAGTATGGCCTTAATCGGACCTACTTTAGCTGGTTACATGAAAACAGGGGAAATAGATTCCACTTCAATCGATGAATTACATGCGAGTTTGAGATCCCCTATTCCTGCACCTCAACCAATGCAGATTGCGGCGCCTCCTCAATTAAATGAGCAAAATCCTATCGGGCCGCCGGCTCTTGTAGAGATTCCTGTAACGTCGGCTGCTCCAATGATGGAAACCGCATCTTCGGATATGCAGGCTTCTGGACAAGAAGTTGATACGATACCGCAACCAACCCAGCCTGTTGTTATTCCAGCGCCCCCCCAAGCAACGCCTCAACCCACTCCATTACCGCCGCCTCAACAAGTCATACCTCAGCCGAATCCTCTGCCGCCACCACCACCAGTAATTCCACAACCTACTCCACTACCAATGCCAATGCCTCCAGTAATTCTTCCAGCCCAGCCTTCTATGCAAGGCTTTGATTCTGCTTCATTACCGTTGGATGCGCCGCTACCAGAAGCGCCCCGCATACCTGTGGCCGCTGCTCCTCAAGAACAGGTGGTGTCTCAGGAAATTACTGATGCACTCATGGATGAGTTGTCAGATTAATTCACGCCGCCAGCTGCAGCCAAGTCTAGAGCTTCAACAAGTCGTTGAACGCTTTTCTCCATATCTTGTACGTTCGAAGATTCTGGGAGTGGTAACGTATCTGCAGTAAGGGGGACCTTCACTCCAGGACCTGGTGTACGTTCTAATGCCGCTCCCAACTGGATCGAATCCTCAAGGAAGTTTCCAATCGCTCCTGAATGTCGTGCTTCTAGACGCATTCGAATCCACTGCTGATATTTTGGAAGGACTTCCTCTATGTTATCAATTAAAACTGCGCGTTGATCGTTGAAGGCATCGTCTGATGGTAAGAGTCGGAGTAAAAGACGAATCATTCTATCAACACGAACATCTCTAGGCTCAATACCTACGTGTTCTGCAAGAGTTCTTCTAAGATGTTTAGTATCCAGATTTCCTTGAGCATTAAAGGCCAAACCTTCAGACAAAGAAAGGCGCTTCAGGATGGATTCAAACGAATTCAATAAACGTGGGCTTGGCGCAGTCTCTATGTTTTTCTCTTGTTTTTCGTTAAGATCTTGAATGGGTTTTTCTGATGCCGTTTCTTCAACTAAAGGAGCTGGGATCGTATGAATTGCTTCTTCCTTAACCGCTACTAATTCTTCTTGAAGTTCTGAAGTTTCAACCTCAACTTTTTCCTCCATAGCTTCGAGGATTGCTTCTTGTGCATCTTCCAACGTTGTTTGTGGTTGAATAATTACGTGCTTCTTCACTGTTGAATGGCCATCTTTCTTTGGGAGCAAGACGGGTCTTTGTGTCGGCGACCATAGAGGGTAGTTGAATTCCTCTTCTTCGATCGGACGGCTTGATAAATGGCGTATTAAAGCTGGGATTTGGGTTTCAATCCCTTTGAGAGAAAGAGGGTTACGGACCAATTCAGAGATCTCTAATCCTTTTGTTACATCTCTTCGCCAATCAAGAGCTGAAAGTCTTCTTTGAATTTTTGAGATGTTTGAAATTGCAACTCTTGATAATGAAAATTGGCGAATAAATTCAGCCGGTTCTTCCTCTGCTAAGTTGATGAGTTCTCCTACATTCCAACCTTGAGATTCCAGTGTTTGTAATTCATGCTTCGCATTGTTAATTATTCGGGAAGATGAGTGTTCAAATTGATGTTGTTGACCTTGTCGTTCAATTGATGCAATCGCTTGCTCAAAGGAATGCAAATCTGAGAAATTCGGTTCAAACTCGGTTTTTCCTTCCCTCATTAACTGACTCCATTCTCGTTCTAACATACGCCGATGACGTGTGTTTCTGAGGGTGCGCTTCTCAATCCAATCCTCCATTTCCGATAGAATATCGGCGTCCAAATCTGCTGTTTGGAGAAGTGTTGTCCGCTGTCCTACTTCTTCTTCCCCTCCTAATGAGGTATCGAGATTGAAAAAGGAATCCATTAACTCAGATGCCTTTTCCAAATGAGGGATGTATGTGGTGAGGCCTGCTAAAGCAGAACGTGGCTCTTCGGTCGCTCTGTATCTCCAGATATCTAGATCAAATCCAAATTGTTCCCAGTGTTCGATGATTGAGGCTGTCCGTAGTTCAAGATTCGTCCATTCTTGTTCTAGGCCTTCGATTTTCTCAAGGAATGTTTCAGTATGCTCTAACTTACCTGCAATATTCTTGATTTCGCTATCATCTAATTCCCATGATTTGGAGATCGTCTCCCAACGCTCCATTGCTGCAGAGTGAACATTGAACGATTGTTCGATCTCTGGCAACATATGTTCCCATTCAAGTAATTCCGAAGAACTGATTTGAGTAGTTGAAAGATACGTGAACCCCTGGTTACTCCAATTCGATAACATGGTATTCATCTCAACAAGACGTTCTTTGAGGTGGTGGCTAATTGTTTGAATATTCTTTTCTAATTTTTCCAACGATTCTCGATCTTCGATATCGATTTCTTGTGTTCGTTTTTCCAATGTTTCTGAAAGGGTTGTATCAAACGGTTGGATTGAATTTTTTATGTCGAGGAGAACATATTCTTTTCGATCTGAAATCGCCTGGTAGTGATCTATTTTCGAAAGTTGTTCGATAAAGTTCCCCATTGGTTTTGTAATGTCAAAACCCTGTTCACGTAGAACCGATAACGCCTCATCAAGCATTTGTCGTTGACGTGCTTCGCTCTCTTCAATTTTCGAAACTTCGTGGAGTAAATTTTCGTACGTATCGGGCTCTGCCAAAAAAGGAGCGAGAAGTTGTATAGCAGGCCAACTCGACTCGTCAAAAGAAACGAAATTTTGCAGTAAATTCCAGTATTGGGACTCTTTTTCATCGTCTGAAGACCAAAGAGGATAATAGCGGTAACAAGCAGATTCCCATGGTAAATTCGTTTTACTCCATTCCATAAAGTCGAGTTCTACGTCTTCAATATTGAATGGGTTTCTAAGACGCTCGAGGTAGGTTTTTTCTTCGTTTGCAAGGGCTAGACGCTTCCTTAACGTTTCACAGTGATGAATTGTGGTTTCTATATCCTCAATATCTGACAAACGAATATTATGATTAAAATGTTCTGAAATGGCTTCTGTATCAAACCCAGATTCGGCCCATGAGGACGCATACTCTTCTAAATCTCCGAAGGATGAAGAAGTGGTTTCATCGTTCGACATAGGCTCACCTATCGTGGCAAAATACGGCTTAGTCTTTCAATGTGAGCCGTCTTTTGATGATTTTTTGTTCGAATCATAGGGAGTTGGAGATTGGCGGGGCCCTGTGAAATCGACATCTGAACTGCCAATTTTACCGCAGGACATAAAGGCAGACTGTGTGCTTTCTGGCTAATGGAACCATTATCGATTGCTTTATTCAGTCTATTCATCTTAACTGGAGGTATCCTTGGATGGCAAATTTTTGTTGCTCGAGAAGCGCTCCAAACTGTTGTCGATCGGACAATGGTTCTCTCTGAATCTCAAGGAGCGCATGCGAAACAAACAACCGAAGTTGTATCTGCTCTTCGAGAAAAAATTGAATCGTATGATGCTTTGATTCAGGCATTGCGTTCAACTCAACCAGAGATTAATAGTGGAGTCGAGGCA
>QXYA01000128.1 GCA_009887135.1 Candidatus Poseidoniales archaeon | reverse complement strand
CATCGAAGAACATCTCCATAACACAATGGATATCACTGGATCAAGAATAGAAATGGATTCAATTCTAGAACGGTACAATCTCAAACACCGAAAGCATGATCTTATCGCACAATTATCAGGAGGGCAACGAAGAAAAGTGGCAATGATTGCAGGTGTTCTCCCAGGATTCATTTCAACAAAACCGCGTCTTATTTTTCTTGATGAGCCAGACTCTGGTTTAGACCAAGCCTCTCGAACGAGTCTTATTGAAGACATTCATTATCTCAGACAGAAAGGTCATGCAATCCTTATTTCAAGCCACAATAAGGAGTTCGAAAAATGCGCAACTCACCAATACAACATCGATGGGATGGTTGAAATAAATCAAAAAGCAACTCCAGAAATCGTTCGAGACGAGATGGCCAAACTACCCTCAAAAGGAGTGATTGCTGTTCGAAATGGAGTTGTATCCAATAATCGTACTATGTCTACACTCGCCTATAACGGAATTGCTGGTTTTTTGACATTAGGAATTCTTCTGGCGTTGGTTGACACAACAAAACTTGATAGTGGAACAATTCAAAAATCAGGACTCATTTTGAGTTCTGCATTTGCTGCTGGTTTGGTGGGTGATAGCATGGTGCAGATGCTTCATGAACATCGGTCGTTGGCCTGGTGGAAAGCGCACAAGCAAGGAATTCCATCGTCGTATATCCACGGAGCGACACTTGGGTTTACGCTTACTCTTCTCACACAACTCGCAATGGATTTACCAATTTCATGGGAACTGACAATCATTGGTTCTATTCTTACGACTTTAACGATGTTTATTGTCCGTATGTTCGACTTAACCTCTGCACGATTGGCTCGGCCGAGGGCTGCATTTACTCGAATTTTAACACCAACACTCATCCTCCCATTTGCTCTGTTGGTGCAATGGGTAACTGATTCTAACCTCATCTGAGATGCAATGATTCAAAGAGAGACAACGGTTGGCAGAACTATGAGCAAGAGAGGAGCAGAAGGTATTCTCATCCTCGGTTTTATTGGAATCGGATTAACCTTAGGTCTTGCTCTTCTCAAAGCTCCGAGTGTTTCGATCAATGCTTTTGAATCACCTGATGCACAACGAATCTTCTATTGGCACGTACCTGCTGCATGGGCTGCTTTCATTGCCTTTGGATTTCTTTTTGTAGGTTCAGCAATGTGGTTCTTCAAACGTTCGAATCTTGGATGGAGAATGCACGTTGCAGGGGCTGAAGCAGGATTAGCAACAGGCCTGATGACAGTATGGAGCGGCATGGTATGGGGCGCTGCAGAGTGGGGTGTTCCTTGGGATTGGACCGATGTTCGACTCAACACCTTTGGATTGCTTACGTTTCTTGCGCTTTTTTTGGTCCTCGGGCGTCAATCACAGCCGGATGGAGTTGAGACAAGAGATACATTTTCCACGTTTGGATTGTACGGTTTTGTCCTTGTACCAGTTACATATGTTGCGACAAGACTGTGGCAAATCAGACATCCCGGCCCCGTTGTTGGAGGAGGTGATGGAGGAAGCCTTGCAGGAGAAATGGCCATTATCCTCCTCATTGGAGCAATTTCCTTTACAGTGTTCATTATTGGCCACATCCTGATGAGCATGAGAATAACCTCTCTTGAACAGCGGCTTGAAAGGATTCAAAAGTCAATGGATAAGGTGTGAGACAATGGCAGACGGAATGACATACCTTGCAGTTGCATACATCGGGATGCTGTTTGGCATTGGAATCTGGACGTGGACTGTTTTTGCTCGAAGTAAGGATTTAGAACAACGAATCCATGCAATCGAGCAGATTCATACCCACGGTGAAGAATGAGGTGATCGTGTGACGAAAGGACTTGGCGGCGATTTTTGCCTCATCTGTGGAAGTGAATCACTCCTATATGCTGACCGAATGTGCGAACCTTGCACAAGAGTTCGCACACGAATTGCAGAGGTTCCGGAAAACACAAACTTCACGCGATGTGCACGATGTGGCCTCATTGACATGCATGGCCGTTGGGTCGATGTACCAGAAGACAAATTATGGGATGAACTCATTCAGCGGAACGTTGCATTCCATGAGCATGCTCAAGAAATCGGACTGGCATGTCAATCCCAAACGGTTTCAGACCGACACACACTTCTTCATCTGCAAGTTGAAGGCGTAATCGATAATTTACACTATCAAGATGAATTTACCATGCGAGCAAGAATGTCAAATGGAGTTTGTCTGACATGCACGCGTCGGGCAGGAAATTACTTCGAAGCAACCGTCCAATTACGTTCGACAGGACGCCGACTTGAAGAAGATGAACTCAACACATTGCGAGCGAGTTTAGATCATGTCATTGAAAATTTGAGCGATGACCCGATGTTTTTCATCACAAGCGAAGGTCCTGTAACTGGGGGCTATGATGTAGTCCTCGGTTCAAAGGGACTCGCTCGATCATGGGGTCGGCACTTGACTGATAACTGGGGCGGACAAGTTGTAGAAACTAACACGACCGTCGGACGTAAAGACGGGGCGGATGTCACTCGATTGACGCTTCTTTATCGAAAACCAGGGTATGATTTGGGTGATGTTGTTCGATGGAGAGGTGATTATTGGAGACCGGGTTCTTGGTCCAAAGATGGTGCAATCATGGAACGTATCGCACGACAGGAACGTACTGGTGCAACTTGGAGAGATCTGGATAAGGTCCTGGTCATAGCCCAAATGAAAAACCACCTCACAGTAGATGTACTCAACAAAGATGATTCAGTAGCTGAATTCCTTAACCCTGAAACCTGGAAAATGACCTCGGTTCGTCTCCCTTGGGATTATGATGGAGCACTAACACTACGCTTAGCAAATGTCGAAGGGGAATTCTTAGCACTTCACGATATGGCACTCGACCATACAAATTGATAGGAGCCCCTATGAAGGGCTAGCCTTTCTAACATTCATGGACGAAGATTCTATTGACATAGAGAGTCTCCTTAACAGCCTTGATACCCAAGGCATGGCTGGGTTCACACAGGCCTTTTTTACTGATTTTGAACGGGGCATGAACGCAGTAAATAATGAACATCTGCCATGGCTTTCAGAACTACAAAAGCAACCATGGGATGGCGTTCTATGTCTGGGGATGGGTGGTTCTGCAGCAGGAGGAGATTTCCTTTCAACACTTTCAAATCAAGATGGAGAAACTCCATTCATCACCCAAAGAGATTACACAATCCCCTCATGGTGGAATGCGTCTTGGTTGGTTCTTGCAACATCTCACAGTGGAAATACCGAAGAGACACTCCATGCTACTGAAGCAGCATTAAAGCAAGGAGCAACAGTTATCGTTATTGCAACTGGAGGAGTTCTTGCAGGTTTGTGTGAACTGTACGAAAACTGTTTCTTGATTCCTTCAATTGGAGGACAACCTCCTCGAACTGCATTCGGCCATTTGTTTTCTCGTCAACTTGCTTGCATGCAACACCTTGACCTCCTACCCCGACAAAGTGAGGAAGAATATGAATCAATGATGGTACGTCTTCATTATGCATCAGATTCGAATGATTTTAGAAAAAAGGAAGGGAGTGACATACTCGAATTAGCACAAGCCATTTCGACTCAACCCATCGCACTTTTGGGCCCTCAAGAACTTCAATCGGTCCTTATTCGGTTCAAAAATCAAATCAATGAAAATTCAGCTCGATTTGCCCGAATTGGAGCAGTACCTGAAATGAATCACAACGAAATAGTCGCATGGGGCGGTATTGGAGAAGATGGAGATCCAACCAGAACGGAACAAGCAGTCTTGTTTCTTACATGGGACGGAATGTCACCTCAAGTAAGCAAACGTGTTGATTGGATGATCGAACATACTTCAACGGATTATGCATGGCGAGTTCATGGTGAAGGAACCTCTTTACTTGAGGCAATGCTCCACCATTGCATCGTCATGGATTGGTTGACAATTGCACTTGCATTAATTCACGGAAAGGACCCTTCTGCAATTGCTCCAATTCAAGCCTTGAAGGGTTATCTTGCGAACTGATTCCTAATACACCATTCCAAGAATATTTCTTGGATCAGGATAATCAAGTAGAGCCTGAATACGATCTTCAGGGGTCACAACACCGGGTAAATCGGCCTCTTGGGGCTCAATTAAACTGAGTTGAATGTGTACATGTGGAGGCCAGCCTCCATTCTCCTCTTCACAGCCCATCTTACCGACCTCTTGGCCTTGTAGAATCCTCTCACCAATCTTCAGTCCTTGTAATGATTCTCGTGATAGATGACCGTGTAGCACCCATAATGAGGTCTGGACACCTCCGATTTGAAGAGAATGTTCGGTAATGATTGTTGGCCCATAGGAACCTTCTTCATCATTGTCTGCAAAGGAATGAATTAACCCATCTTGAAAGGCATAAATTGGAGTTTCAGCGGGGGCGCCAATGTCTAGGCCGACGTGAATTGTTCGTTCACCTCCAAACAATTCTTGAGTATACATGCCTTTTCTATCTTCGTCATACCGCCCGATTGTAACAGTGTATGGATTTGCCCAATCTGTTTGAGGACGTTGGAGATTCAACACCCAATAATGCTCAGGAAGAGAGACGATTGGATGGAAGGAGTTCTTCCCAGTACCAGCAAGGTCGGAACATCCCCACATGATTCTAAGACAGGCTCCACACCTATGAGTTCATGGATGAAATTGATGACCCATTAGGTGTAGGCACAACTCATGTGGGCGGCATTATGTCTTCTTGTCCTCGCATCAATACCTCCTGGGTTAGCCTTAACTCGAATCTTAGATGGTGCTGCAGATACATTTCGGAAATCTCTTCTTTGCTTACCCCTTGGTTTGCTTATTCTCTATGGGGCGTCTGGCATTTTATTTGTCATTCAGGCTTGGAATATCATCTCAGTTACTTTTTCTATTCTACTGGTGAACATATGTTCTATTCTCTTTTTGAGAAGGAAAATTCACATCGAAAAGACTCAACATACACATTGGCAGCGACTCGAGGCTGCTATGCACGGCCTCGTTCTTTCTGAATCAGAACCAGAACTTGAGGAAGAAGTTCAGGCCCAACGTTGGTTCCAGCAACAACGCAATCCAATGCTTCAAATTCTGGCTGGTTTCTTTTGCGCGATGACATTGATACCATTGTTGCTTATCGAACGGCCATTTGGAGTTGATTGGGTTGGGTTTGGAACACTTGCTGCAAATGTTCAATCAACTGGATCGTTCGACCTACCCAGTCCAAATTCTGGAGTTTGGACGTATCCACCAGCCTTCCCAAGTCTGCTTGCTTGGTTATCGGAACTTTCTGGCAGCTCTATTGAGCAAACTGCAATGATTCTTGGACACATTTCCCTTCTCGCCATATTATTGGGAATTTGGGGGAGTATGGACCGATTGGGAGCAGGGGCTTCTTCTGTCTTAGCAATGGGAGGATCACTCGCTCTTTTCGCAAAAGTTTTCGATTCAGGCTATCCCTCTGTAGCGAGTCAACTCGGACTTATCGTGGGCTTATTGGTTGTATTCCGGCCATACCATCAATCACTTCGCGCTCACATCATCGCCTTTATCTCAACCGCAGGATTTACAGTTCTCATCCACCCAACAGGTGCAATTTACCTTGCATGCATGTTGCTATCGAGTATCCTGATGAGAACGAGTATGGATGACGATGAACAAGACAGAAGCAAGCACATTTTCTTTTCATCGATTATCATCATGAGTGTGATGTTCATCATCGCCTTGATTTTCTTCGCACCAAGGATGTTAGAAGAGCCTGTCTTTGCAGAATATGGATGGCAAGGAGGCAAACCGATGCTGATGTATAACGGACCATTGATGCTGTTAGCAGGGTATGGATTGTGGTTAGGAAGAAAATCCAAAGAAATACGCCTCGTTGGATTATGGTTGAGTGGGTTATGGATTCTTTCATTCGTTCATCTAATCGATGGTTTTACGAACATTCAGATACTGAGTTTACTCTCATATACCCTCTATTCAATGGCCTTGCATGCATATCATGTCCCTCTAGCACTGATCGTAGGGCTCATCGCAAGTCGCTCCACGTCTCTGACCAGCGTAGATGGAGAGAGGGCTTGGCTAAACCGAGACATGGATCCTTACTACAAACCGATTATTTCAGCTATGTGTCTTAGTGCCTTGATTTTAGGCTCGATTCTAACCGCAGGATTGTTTGTTCAACTCTCTCAACATGAAGAACTCCATGCATCAACATCTGGTGATGAAAGACTCAGAGTATGGCTGGAAGAGAATCCTCCTGATGCGATTATTTATTCTGAGAATATTCACTGGGGGCATACGTATTCGTTTATCACCAATATCAAGACGACGAGTATACCCACCCTTGGCCTACTCACGCTCGATGATGAAATTCAACAATCTGCAACGGCTGCAATTCGAAATGATGACATCACACGCCTACGCGAATTAGGTGTTGGTTATGCTGTATCGAGTCCAATTGGAAGCCTAGCCCCGTTCCTTGCATCATCCCCTCATTGGTCTGTTGAGAAGAGTTACGATGGTGCTCGTTACTGGAAATTATATGATGCACCATCTCCTGAACGCGTGGCTGTTGTTTCAAATTTATCTCAAACCCAGTGTATTGAGGCAAATGGATGCGATTTGAGGCAAGATCCATGGAGAGATCACCGCTACAGCGATCTTCTTTCGCTTGGAGAACAACGAATGGTGATTACGAAACAAGGACAAATCGATTGGAACAAAGCCATTGATGACCCTGGTCTAAGAGGAAGATTCAATGTTTGTCTTCTGTATGAGCAAATTGGTACTGAACTCGACTATACAATTAATTTCAATCAAATTTCCATTTCACCAGAAGATAAAAGTGGATGGAGATACGAATGCAGAACGCTTCAATTTGATGAAACCCTCAACATTTCAATAAACCTAGAACATGATGGAAAGTGGTGGATTAACCCACTCGGTTTTTCTGGTCGAAGTGGTCAAATCATTGATTCCACTGGATTGAGAATTCATCATTTCGAGGTCTTACAAGCTGAATAAGCGAAGGCATGAAAAACAATCAAGGGAGGCTAAGACTGTGAAGGAACTGATGATTCTGCTACCCGTCCTCAACGAAGAGGAGGGATTAGAAAGTGTCCTAGGGGCTATTCCTTATCAGCCATTGATGGACCTAGGTTGGTCTCCCAGCGTGGTTATTGTTGACGGGAAAAGTTCAGATAACTCTAGGCAAATCGGTGAAAACGCTGGTTGTGAAGTTCTTGTACAGCCGACCAAAGGAAAGGGAGAAGCAATTCGTGTTGGGTTTGAGTATGCTATCAAGAAGGATTTTGATGCTGTCGTCATGTTTGATGCTGATCAGACCTATCATCCAAGTGATATGTTGAATATGCTCCCATTGCTCAAAAAGGGCCAGATTATTGTTGGAAATCGACTTACAAATCAAATGCATCCACATGCCATGACTGCTCAAAACTGGATAGGAAACCATCTCCTCACATGGTCGGCAGTCATGCTATTTGGATTGGAAATTCATGATGTGTGCAGCGGATATTGGGTCTTTGACAAAGCAGCGATCAGACAAATGAATCTCAACAGTATGGATTTTGAAATCGAAGCCGAAATGTACGCCGAATGTGCAGTTGCAAATATTCACCTGAAGAACTACCCTGTCCAATACCAACCTCGGATTGGAGAGCCAAAACTCGGTTCGATACGGGATGGTTCATCGATTTTGAAGAAACTTATCATTCGTCGATTATTCCCTCATCCTGTTGATGCTGAACTGGGGAGAGGTAAACTATCGCTTCATTCCAATCAATAGATCAAAGGAAACTACGCCATAGTTATGGGAATCGGTTGAAGCGGTTGGGTCAGGATTATCTCCTTCAACAAACAATCCATCTGGTTTGATATGCAAAACTCGCTTCACACAAATTCGTGACTCGTGTGTTGGATCTCTAAAAACAATGATTTCCCCTATCTTGACGTCTTGACCTGAGTAAGGCACAGCGTCAAATGTATCACCGTGTTTTAGAGTAGGCCACATGCTGTCGCCGTTTACGACTACAGCAATTGTGCTCAAGTTCAAACCCTCAACTTGCACGAATCCAAGAAACTTCTCGTCCCTTTACGGACCAGAACATTTTGTGAATGTTTTCAACTGCGTCCATAAGTTCTTGAGCGTGTTGTTCTGAAACTTCGACCTTACAAGCGGAGCAAAGTTTTGCTGCCTGCCAAAATGTGTCGTGGAGATTAGGAAGTGATTCAAGGTGTTGTGGCTTGAAGAAATCAGTCCAAAGTACGAGAAGTTCTTTCTTGCACTTTTGCGCTTCTTCTTCTTTGATGGCTGCGAATCGACTCATTGTGTTGATGTATGAGGCAGAGCCACAGTCGGCATCGCTTTCACTCAAAGCGACCATTTTCTTAGTCATTGATTGGACTGCCTCGGCCGCAACTCGGGCACTGGCAGGATCGTAGACGCCGCATGGGCCGTCACAGTGGGCAAAAGCTTGGATGGTGATTTTGTTCTCCATGTCTCTGCGTTAGAAAAGAAGCATTTGAAGATATGCTTTCCCACCTTATTGTGAGCAAGGGACTAAAACTTCCATCTCTTGGAATGCACATGCCTTCGGCACGTGTTGCGATACTGGGTGCAGGCGGATTTGTTTCCCAACGAATGCAGCAACGACTTGCAAACCATCCATGGTTCGACTTAGTTGCTATTGCTGGACAAGACAGTGGTCAAATGCTCGCTACAGTTCCTTGGAGACTGAAGCATCGAAAACCTGAAGCATTGAACAATATCTCTGAGCCGATACTGGATGTCCATTCCCAAGAACTTCACAGTTCATTGAAAGCTCTCGGAGTAACCATCGTCTTCAGCGCATTACCAAGCAGCCCCGCTCATACGATTGAAGCACGCCTATCGAGGAATGGATTAGTTGTATTTTCTAATGCGAGTGCGTATCGTATGCATCAAGAGGTTCCTCTCGTTGTTGCTGAAGTGAATCCTGAATCACTCAAACAGTGGCCTGGAGAATTTGGGTTGCTTGCTTGTGCCACAAATTGCACACTCATACCAGTGCTTCACCCACTTCATGTGATTGCAAACCATCATCGAGTAACGAAAGTGAAGGTGCGAAGTGAACAAGCCTTGTCTGGTGCAGGCTGGGCATTGTTGTTGAATGATGAAAAAAGGAAAGCAGCAATTGGGAACGAAATAGAAGGCGAAGCAGAGAAATTGATCGAAGAGGCAGAACGTATTCTACGCATCAACGCTGAATGGGACGTTATCTGTAAACGCGTTGATGCTGAAGAAGGACACATCGTCAATGTTGAACTTGAACTTGAACAAAACGTAACCTATGAAGAAATTAAATCACTCCTCCTCTCTCAAGAATACAGTCACTTGAATCAACTCCCTAGTGCCCCTCAATCACCAATCATTGTCCTTGATGAATCTCCAACGAGAGCAAAACATCTCTGGGGTTCATTCCAGGGTTCCAATCCAAATCCTTCGCAAAACTTGACTGCAGGTATGGAAACAGTCATTCACATTGAGACTGTTGAAGGTTCTTCTGTCAAATTCAAAGCACTTTCACACAACACAATCCGCGGAGCGGCGGGAGGAGTCGTGTTGTTAGCAGAACTTGCTGTTGCAGAAGGGGAAATTCCATCAGTAGACATAAATCCAAGCAATGTATCATCGGAGCGGTGAGGGTATGGGCATAACCGCAATGATTCCAAACATGACCATCGATGGTCTTCAATCTGAAGCTACAAAACGTTGGGGAGATATCTATGATAACGAGGCAACTCGTATGCAGATCATGTTGATTTGTCCTCGAAGAGAACGCAAAATATTGGAATTACACGGAGACATGGTTGAACACGGCCAACCCGTCATTGGCGTCTTTCATCGCCCAAGAGCAGAAGCACGACTTCTGCAAGAACAAGGACTGAATCCACGTGATGCGTCATTCCAGTTTCTCGACCTCGCAACAAGTGATCTAGGACCATGGATGCAACATCTCGTCACAACAGAGAAGTGGGTTCGTGCTTCAATTACAATTCAACCCGTACCGTTCTCAGTAGATGTTCCTGCTCAGAGAGGATTTGAAAACATCAACATGCTTTGTTTCCGACACCCAGACCTTCCAGCGATTGAACGCTATTATTTGCCATTCCCACCAACCTCAGTTCCAAACAAGTGTTTCGTGAGTCTTCCAAGAAAACAAGCTGCAGAATTCGCCCGGCAGCAAGCAGAGGTACTCGGCGTTGGCCGTGCGGCTGAACCTGCAACTCCCGAGCCGGTTGCTCAAGAGGAACAAACAGAAATCGCACCACCTGAAATCGTTATGGAATCGGATGTCGTCATTGAGAAACATGCATCAGTCCCGCTCCCATCCATTGATGATGGAACTTCCGACGAGCCACAGAATGTAGAAGACGCGATAACGAAAGCCACTGATACAGGATTCGGAGAAATGCAAGCTGCTGGCGAAGAGTTGGACTCTATTGAAGAACATATTGAACCAGTTATTGAGCCTGTTATCGAAACCATTCCACTTCCATCTGTGCCAGAAGAACCACAACTTCAACAATCTGAAATTGAAATCGAATTTAGAGCCCTTGTATCAGAACTTCTTGCCAGCGGCATTGAGCCAAGCGAAATGATGGATGATCCACGTTGGAACAGCATCAATGAGCGAGCAACTGCTGTTGGATTTGAAACATGGCCTGTGTTTTTACAACTGACTTCAATGGGCTAAACAAACTTGAATGAGTGAAAGGTTGATAATTGTCAGCATACAGGAAAGGACGGTGAAGAAATGAGTTTTTGCGTAACATGTGGACAATCACAGAACGATGGAACTCGCTTTTGCCGATTCTGTGGCGGTCAACAACCGGGTGAACAACTCATCGCTAGGCTTCGTATCGAGGCAGAACAAATTCGCCAAATTGCTCTCATGATGAGTAATCAACAAGCGATGCAACAAGCAGAATATGCTGCTCGTATGCAACAACAACAGCAATTCAATCAACAGAATTTCGGTCAGCAGCAACGACGTTGGTGAAGTTATGCGCCAGCGGCATCTTGCGATGCGACTGTCCTCTCTCAAAGCACATCCGTGTCATTCGGTTGAGCTCGAACAGTATCCTACTGAAGGAAACCTCGCTGCGGCATGGCTCACTAAGATTGATCTGGGTGATTCATTTGAAGGGAAGCACGTCCTTGATTTGGGTGCTGGGAATGGCGTCCTTGGCATTGGCGCTGCATTTCTTGGAGCAAAACATGTTACAATGGTGGAATGTGACAAAACAGCGCTTGATGTAATCGATGAGAATATTGCTGAAGTCGAAGGAAATGAATTCTTGAAAACAATTCATCAACGTGTTGATGGCACTGCTATTGAACTGGATTCACCAGTTGACATTGCAATCATGAATCCGCCTTGGGGGGTTCAGACCAAGCATGCAGATAGGGCTTTTTTTGAGACATTATTTGCCATGAATATCCCTTTAATTCACTTCATCCATAGTATTGATGCAGAACATTTGGCATCACTTGCAAAATCCAATGGATACGCCTTGCATTCGATTTATCAGACCGATTTTCGATTACCTGCTGCCTATGCGCATCACAAGCAACAACAGGGTTCAACCCGCATTCGGTGCTATCGTCTTGAGCGTTTGAAGTGAAGCAAAGTCATGTGATGGGTTGAAAAGGGGGCGAGCCTCGCAATAAACCAGCACAAGGCTTCGCATCAGCGAAGAAACCGTGCTACGAGATGATTAAAATGACGACGAGCCTCGTCACCCCAGGGACAAAAGTAGCAAACGTCGGCGACGTAGAAGCCGGCGAAGGAACAATGGTTATCGACGATTCAATCGTATCGACAACCGTTGGCCAAATGAACATCAATGATGGCGTTGTAAGCGTACAAGCCGGAAAACAGATTGTCGATATTGCCATTGGCGATACAATCATTTGTCAATTTGAAAAACTTCAGGAAAAAGGTGGAGAAGCCCGAATCCTTGTTGTTGAAGGCAAAAAGGGGTCTATCCTTCCGAGTCAATTGCAAGGTCATTTCCATGTCACTCGTCTTGCCGATCGATTCCTCCACACCGTTGCTGACGCTGTTCGACGCAGAGATGTAGCTCGTGCTGTTGTCACTGAAGTAACTCCAGTTGTTCGTATCGATTTTAGAGAACGTGATGATTGTGGAATTCTTCATGCTATCTGCCCTTCATGCGGAGATACACTCGTTGCAGAAGTTAACGGAGACTGGAATGTCGCTTGCCCTTCTTGCAAATATCAGAGTTATCGTGCATTAGCAGATAACTTCGGAGCCGGTTGGGCAGAACTTGAGCAAGGGGCATCTGAACTCAATCTATCTGGAAAGCGATGGGGAAGAGAGGCTGAAGCACTCTTTGCTCATGGTCCATCAGGTCGCGCAACATACATTGCTGCCGACGTACGAGAAGATGGACGTGAACGTACATATTTCCGATTCGAAGGCCAAGGCGGTGGCCAAGGACGCCGACAAAAGGCAGCGCCTGGATGCCGCCTATTTGTTGGAGGTCTACCTCGGGAAGTCGATACTGAACAACTCAAGGAAATGTTTGGTAAGCACGGTGACATGACAGATTGTATTGTCATGACTGATGATTCTGGAGCCTCCAGAGGATTTGGATTCGTTACATTCACTGCTAAGCCACAAGCTGAAGCCGCAATCTCTGCTCTCGACGGACACAAGATCAACGGCAGAAGAATCGGTGTTCGAGATGCTGATAACAAAGAAAAGAAAACATCTGGACCACCAAAGGGACTCAAACTCTATGTTGGAAACCTTCCATTCGATGCTGACGAAAAGGTCGTTACTGAATTCTTCGGAGACAAGGCAACCATCAACGAAGTTGCTATCGCTACGGACAAAGGTGGCAAACCGAAAGGATTTGCATTCGTCTTTGTATCTGAGAAAGACAATGGCGAAGAAATTGTCAAAGCGCTCAACGGTACTGAACTCAAGGGTCGAAGAATCAAGGTCGATATTTCTCAGAGTGGTGGCAAGAAGCGTTCCAAAGGCGGTGGCGATAAGGATGGGAAATCATCCCGAGAACTCCGCGCAATGGCTGAAGAAGAAGGCCGAGCAAAGAAGCGCCGTCCACGACGTAGCGACTGATTTTAAGCAGGAACATCCCTCGTTTGAGACATAAGGCTATGAGGCATAAGCCGTAGCCAACTCATGGTTGAGAGCAAAGACCCATATTGGCTTGTTCTCGATGGATATGAAGACGAGCCAGCCGCGTTTGGAGTGCCTCCATATGTTGGTTTTCACATTCGTTACATATGTGGCGTGTTGGAGCAACATCAACTCAATTATGAATACATTACAATCGATCAGTGGAGACAATCTCAAGATAAAATGGATCTGTTGGCAGAATCGAATCTACTGGGAGTCATCTGTATTGCTGGTGCAGTTGTTCCAGGAAGATATCTACGTGGGACACCGATTTCACAACGTGAATCGACTGAATTCATTCGACAATTACCTCAAGGAATACCTGCATTGTTCGGAGGATGGGCTGTGCGCGGTTGGAAACAACAAGGATGGCTACCACTGCGAAGTAACCTTTTCTTAGCAGTTCAAGATACGGACGCAACACTCAATACATTCCTTTCAACAGGAAAATGGAAGCATACTCGAAGAACTGCTGAAGAATGGACGAGTTGGGCACATCACGGTGCTCAAAGCAAAGCTACAACACATCATCCTGATCTTGGAACGCCAGAAAAGAAAGGTCCCCTCACCTACGAAGTGGAGGTCTACCAAGGCTGTGTTCGTTACAAGCGAGGTTGTAAATTTTGCATTGAGCCGAAAAAAGGAGTTCCAATCTGGAGAACACCAGAGGATATCATCGGTGAGGTCAAACTTGCTCTCGATTCAGGAGTTCAACACGTCCGACTTGGTGGAATGACGGACACATATACGTACATGGCAGAAGGTGTAAAGGAATTGGAATACCCTGTTCCAAATCCTGAACCTATTGCGAGATTGCTCCATGGGTTACGAGAGGATGAGCGGCTTGACATCTTACATACAGACAACGGGAATCCATCGATCATCGCAGAAAACATCGAACCTTCAGAAGAGATTACGAAGACCCTGGTTGAAACACTCTCTGATGGAGCAGTCTTATCATTTGGTCTTGAATCTGCAGACCCAAGTGTTCACGAAGCAAATTGGTTAAATTGTGACCCTAGTCAACTCAAATCAGCAATTCGACTGATCAATAAATACGGAAAAGAACGGGGTGCTAGAGGCCTTCCAAAACTCTTACCTGGACTGAATTTCATTGCCGGTTTGAACGGAGAAAGTCGTGAATCCTATTCCATGAATTTGGATTTGTTAACAGAACTTCGAAGTGAAGGTCTCCTCCTACGACGGATCAATATCAGACAGGTTGAGGGAGAAGGTTTCCAAGATATCCCACATGATGCATTCCATGAATTCAAGGCTCAGGTTAGAGAGACCATTGATCGCCCTTTGCTTGAAGAATTGTTTCCTCTTGGCCAACGCCTAAGTGATGTTCACTGGGAAACGCATGACACCCGTACAAGACTACCAATCCATCAAACCTCAAAGCATACAAATGAAGCAATTCATGGAAACGCTGGACTCACATTCGGACGACAAATTGGGGCTTATCCAATCCTCATAGGCGTCCCGTATCACATTCCTCTCGATACCTCTTCAGACATATTGGTCACTGCACATGGTGCACGTTCAATCACAGGCGTAGAGGTTGGACTCCGGATTCAAGATGCTTCTCAAAAACAACTCGAAGCAATTCCAGGTATTGGAAAGAAGACTGCATGGAACCTCGTAAGTTCTCGGGCTAAACTGCTAAGAAAACAAGATGATGTTTCGTTGGATGAAGTATTCAAAGCCTCTAATACTGAACTTACTGAGTCCATCAAAAAGGTACTTTACGACTCGGAACTTCAATGAAGGTAAGTTGTAACCATGCACCATGGCGACATGGATTGTTACCGGAGGCAATCGAGGAATTGGTAAGGAATTCATCCACCAATTACTCTCAAGACAACAGACGGTCATTACTGGTGTAAGAAATCCTGAACAGATGGATGTTGAACACGACCTGCTTTCAATTGTCAAACTCGATGTTTCTGATTCCCAATCCGTGATTGAATTTGCTCAAACTGTTTCACAACTTACGGACAACGTCGATGTATTAGTCAACAATGCAGGGCGGATAGATGGTCGATGGCAGACAATTAGAGAGGTTGATCCTGATGTTTCATTGGACGTACTCAATGTGAACACAATTGGTCCTCTACGAGTGACACAAGCGTTGTGGCCTCTATTGGAAAACACGGGAAATTCGAAAGTTGCGAATATTTCCAGTCTTATGGGATCAATTGATGATTGCCTCAGTGGTCGATCATACGCTTATCGGACCAGTAAAACAGGATTGAATATGATTACAAAAATTCTATCCGTTGAAGGACAAGAGAGTGATATCTCAGTCTCCTGCTACCATCCAGGATGGGTTCAAACAGATATGGGTGGCGAACGTGCTCCAGTACAACCACATGAATCAGTTGAGGGTTTAATCGGATTGATAGAGATGCAATCATTAGGACGAAGTGGCCGCTTTTTTGAATATACTGGAGTCGAATTACCGTGGTAGAAACCATCGTGCAAGATCTACTCAATGCTGCAAAACATCTTTCCGAGAAATGCACAAGACAAATTCCAACATTACTCAAGCACAAGGATGTTGCACACGTAACAAATCCACTCGACTACGCTTGGGAACTTCACGAACAATTCATCCGTAAATGGGGTGGTTGTGGAGCTAAAACTCTGTTACTCGGTATGAATCCTGGTCCATATGGGATGGCTCAAACTGGAGTCCCATTTGGAGCAACTAAGATGGCAACTGATGTTCTTGGAATAGAGGCTGTCGAACTTAAAACTCCTTCTGGAGCTCATCCAAAACGACCAATACAAGGTTTAGCCATGGAACGTCAAGAAGTCTCAGGAACTCGCTTCTGGACCTTTATGGTCGAACATTACGGTTCAATTGAATCTACTTTTTCAAACATTTTTGTCGTCAATCATTGCCCTTTGTTAATCTTAGGAGAAACTGGACGAAACATCACTCCAGTTGATATTCCTAAATCCATTATCAATCCAATTCTGAATCTCTGTGATCAACACCTCAAATCGGTGGTTGATATTATGGGTATTGAACGAATAGTCGGTGTTGGAAACTATGCTAAGAAAAGAGCGAAAGCCATTGTACCAGAGTTAGATATTGACGCAATGTGGCATCCTAGTCCTGCTTCTCCACTTGCAAATCGAAATGGTGGAGCCGATTGGAGAGCAAACGTCGCTTCGAAACTTCCTGTTCCATGAATAGTCGGGGATGAAATTAAGTGTTGGAACCAACACCGAACGCTATGCAACAACAACTCGCATGGGAACGACAGCCTGATGACCGACAGTGGCTAAAGCCTGAAGGCGACGACCCAAGAACACTCTACCAAATGCTCATGACAAGCGTAGAACGCTTTGCTGATAACCCATGTTTTGGTTTCATTCCAGAAAAGGGAATGCCTCGCATTCACATGAACTACGGAGAATTCGGAGAACTTGCAACTTCTGTTGGTAAGCAACTTCGTGATGTTGGTGTCGAAGCTGGAGATAGAGTTGCAATGATCCTTAACAATTCAGTTGAGTGGGCAGCGATCTCTTATGGAGCCAATGCAATTGGTGCAGCCTACACAGCAATGTATACGCATCAACATGGATCGGAATGGGCATTCATTCTCGATGACTCGTCCCCTGCAATGATTGCAGTCTCTGATACAGAAGTCCTTGACAAGCTTATTGCGAACATGCCTGATGATGCCTCAAAGTGGCCAAAGTGTGGAATCCTTCTGCTTGGTAACGAACCTGCAAACCAATTGCCTCCAACAGGCGTTGAAGTTCATGAGTGGGCTTCTTTTGTCGCTGGCGGCCGTGCAAGTGAAGTTGCAATCGAAATTGCAGATGACCCGTTTGCACTCAATACCCTCATCTACACATCTGGAACGACTGGTAATCCAAAGGGAGTTATGCTTACAAATTGGAACACACTTTCCAACGTCCTTTGTGTTCAATCCGCATTCGTCATCTATGTTGGCGACAAGAACGCTGCGTTCCTTCCTTGGGCACATTCCTTTGGAAGCACCTTCGATTTGCACTGGATGCTACGCTGTGGAGTACACATCAACCTCATCTCCGATCTAACCAAGATTGCCGATGAGTGTATCGAAATCAAACCAGCGGTATTACTTGCAGTACCGAGAGTCTGGAACAAATTCTATGACCGAGTCAACAGCCAATTCGATGCTGCAACTGGTCTCAAAAAGATACTCATCGGTAAGGCCAAGAAGCATGCATCAAGAAGAATTGCCAAGGCAGGCGTCGAATGTGATGCTGTACCTGCGAAAGGTTTCTTTGACAAACTGTATGATAAATTGGTTTGGTCGAAGGTTCGAGCACGATTTGGTGGCAACATCAGGTTCTGTATGTCTGGTGCGGCAGCACTATCGCCAGATGTAGCTGAATTTATTCAACAAGTTGGATTCAGTTGCTACGAAGGATACGGTCTTACTGAGACCTCACCACTCGTTTCCGCTAACGGTTGGGCTGGCCCTGGGATGTCCAAATTGCGCTGTGTTGGCCTCGTTGCTAATGGCGTTAAGGTCACAATCGATACCGATGCATGGGACGACCCTGACCGAGCTGATGAAGGTGAAATCATTGTTCACGGACCCAACGTCATGAAGGGATACTGGAACAATCAAGAAGCAACTGATGAAGTCATTATCGAACCAGGTGTATTCCGAACTGGAGATCTTGGTAAACTCGATTCGAAGGGTTACCTTTCGATCACTGGCCGTGTCAAGAGTCAATTCAAACTTGAAAACGGTAAGTATGTGTCTCCTGCTCCTTTGGAAGAGAATGTCAAACTCTCTCCACTTGTTGAGCAAGCAGCTCTCGATGGACGCAATATGCTTCGAACATTCATCATCATCCATCCAAATATGGAGGCCATGAAGCTAGCCCTTTCTGCTGCTGGAAAAGATGCATCAGGTTCTGATGAAGAACTTTGTTCCCGAGAAGAAACACGCACATGGATGCTTGATGAATTAAAGAATAAATCAATGCCAGGACCAACTTGGAAAGGATATGAGCGTCCTGCAAACATTATCTTAGATCATCAAGAATGGACCACAGATAATGACTTGTTGACACCATCTATGAAGGTCAAACTACGAAACCTTCTCTCCCGCCACGAGAGTGCTATTGAAGCCTTCAAGTGAAGACCGATTCAACCGATTGGGTTTTGAACACCCAGTTGTGGGCTTAGCGTGGGGATACTATGGTTCGCGAACTCATAACCGTCGAAGCCGTTGACCGAAGTTTTGGTTCAACCGATGTACTCCAAGACATTAATCTCATCGTAAACGATGGAGATCGTATCGGAATCGTTGGCCATAATGGGGCTGGCAAGACAACACTACTCAATACCATCAGTGAACAAGAACAAGATGTTGGCGAAATTGCCTTTGCACCAGGAATTAGGATTGCTTATTTGACTCAGATTCGCGATATCGATTCGGATTCAACCATAGAAGGAGAACTTAGTCGAAAAGGTCGACAATTCCAAGAACTTGAAGAAGAGATTGCTGGGATTGAAGCCCAAATGATTGACCCAGCCTTCTATGATGGTGAATGGGAACCTGTTATGGAGCGCTATTCTGAACTTCAGCAAACACTCGCAGCCTCTGGTGGCGGAAATGTTGCAGGGATTGCAAAGGGGATTTTGGAAGAACTTGGTCTTGACAAACACCCGATGGACATGAACGTCTCACAACTATCGGGTGGAGAAAAAGCAAAACTCGCTCTCGCAAGACAACTTGTCGGGCTTTCTGGTATCGACGTTATGTTTCTGGACGAACCTACGAATCACTTGGACATTGAGACAACTGAATGGCTCGAATCCTTCTTGAAAGAATTCAAGGGTGCGCAATTAATCGTATCTCACGATCGTTATTTCTTAGATCAAGTATGTACTCGAATTGTAGAAGTTGATAATCTACGTGCATGGCCTTGGAAGGGCAACTACAGCCAATTTATTGTCCAAAAAGAAGCAAGTGAAAAAGCACTTGGAGAACATATCGCAACCCTTGAAAAGAAAATCCAAGCCACTACTGGTGCTATTCAACAAATGAAAAGAGCGAACAAGTATGACAAATCTATCTCTGCTAAACACAAAATGATTACGCGTATGCAGCAAGAAATGAAAGCATTGAGAGCTCGAGTTTCAAAGAAGAGAAAACCATTGGTACTCACACTTGATGCTCTTGACAAAGCGAGTATGGATGTTCTTGAAATGGTTGATGCAACAATGACCTTTGAAGGCCTAGAACGCCCAATTCTTGACAACCAAACACTCGAAGTTCGCAAGGGTGACCGTATAGGTATTGTTGGAGGGAATGGACAAGGAAAGACGACTCTTCTCAAGATTATCAATGGTGATCTGAAGCTTGATAGTGGAAAAGTCGAGGTTTCTCCCGGTTCAGTTATCGGCTACTTCCATCAAGATCACGGTACACTCGATTTCGAAATGAACGCTGTCCAACAGATTCAGAAATTACGTCCGGATTATCAATATGGTGACATCCGTGCAGCATTGGGAAGGTTCCAATTTGCAAGCGATCAAGTCGATACGAAACTTAAGCAACTCTCTGGTGGAGAACGTGCTCGTGTTGCTCTACTCAAACTCCTTCTTGAGGATAACAATCTCTTACTCATGGACGAACCGACCAATCACTTGGACATGGAATCGAAAGAAACACTCGAAGAAGCATTGATTGGATACGAAGGATCCCTCATCACTGTTTCACATGACCGTTGGTTCCTCGACCAATGTGTCAATCGGATCTGGGAACTAAAAGATGGAAAAATCAAGGTCTACTACGGCAATTATACAGATTATGTTCGAGCAAAACTTGGGCTTCCGCCACTTGCAGACGAAGAAATATCCCAAGTCTGAATACACCCTTGATTTCATGAACTCAGTCCACTTCGGACGAACATGGCCGAAGACGAGACGGAGCAACCCGTGTTCGAAACGAGCACTGGTCCAGTACGTGTCATTACTGCTGCATCACTCTTCGATGGTCATGATGCAGCCATCAACGTCATGCGACGACTGATTCAATCCTCAGGAGCAGAAGTCATCCATTTAGGTCACGACCGCTCTGCAAAAGATGTCGTCGATTGTGCAATCCAAGAAGACGCTCATGCCATCGCATTAACCTCTTATCAAGGCGGTCACGTAGAGTACTTCACCTACATTCGAGAACTGCTCGATGAAGCAGGTTGCGAACATGTACGAATCTTTGGAGGTGGTGGTGGAACCATCACACCTCCGGAAATAAGAGACCTCCATCAAGCAGGTATTTCAAAAATCTACTCGCCAGATGATGGCAGAAAGATGGGCCTCATGGGCATGATTCATCACTTGATGGAGCAGGCTGCTGAAGTGGATTTGATTAGCGAAGAACGAATGAACTCTTTGCATGGACCGGTCACTGCAGAAGATATGGCTGATGTGGGCCTTCTTCTTACACTCTCAGAATCTGCGGATGATGCTACATTCAAGTCTATGCTTGAGCAATGCAAATCATCAAACAAAGACGTTCCTGTCATTGGATTTACTGGAACAGGTGGTGCTGGAAAATCAAGTCTTCTCGATGAACTGATGTTACGAATTCAACGTGATAATCCAGGTAAGAAAGTGTGCTTGCTCTGTGTTGATCCAACACGAAAGAGAACTGGCGGAGCACTTCTGGGCGACCGTATTCGAATGAATTCTCTCTCTAATAATGACCTCTACATGCGTAGTCTTGCCAGTAGAGGGAGCGGTTCTGAGATCAGTTCTAACCTCGACCGTGCTATCGAGGTTGCAAAGGCAGTTGGTTTTGATCTTATCTTCTGTGAAACAAGTGGAATCGGCCAAGGAAGTGATGCAATCACATCTGTTGCAGATCGTTCCTTGTACGTCATGACCGCTGAATTCGGAGCTCATACTCAACTCGAAAAGATTGAGATGCTCGATGTAGCAGATGTAGTTGTTCTCAATAAATACGAAAAGAGAGGCAGTGAAGATGCTCTCAGAGCAATTCGGAAGCAGGTTCGACGAAACCGCAACATGTTCGATGTTGCCGATGAAGAACTTCCAGTTGTTGCAACCATTGCAAGCCAATTCGCAGATCCTGGGGTGGATGCATTGTGGCAGAAGCTCTCACCACTTGTTGGATTTGAAAGCCGGGCACCAATGGAACTTCTTGGAGAACGAAAAGGCGTCATCCCGCCTGAACGTGTTCACTATCTTTCAGATATCTCTGCAACTATTCGAGACTATCACCAAGGAAATTCAGAAATTGCTCAAAAATTACGACTCTGCCAACATCTTGAGACTGCGAAGGAACATGTTCCATCGGTCGCTTCAGATATCGATGAACAGATCAATGAAGTCTTAGAAGAAATTCAAGAGGCACGTGCTAGCCTGAATTCATACAGAGAACTTGCAAAACAATATCGGACAGGGGAATACACCTATCACGTACGTGGTAAACCTTTCACTGTTCAAACCACAACAGAATCCCTTGCTCATTCAAACATATCCCGAGTCGCATTACCAAACTTTGCAGATGATGGAGAACTCTTCGAATGGCTGAGCAAGGAAAACGTCCCTGGTTATTTCCCCTACACTGCAGGTGTGTTCCCATTCAAGCGAACCGATGAACTAAGTGCGAGAATG
>QXYA01000127.1:1188-5301 GCA_009887135.1 Candidatus Poseidoniales archaeon | reverse complement strand
CGAATTCACTGCTTATGGGACCGCAATCCGATATTCGGCCTCTCAAGATTAAGTAGTTTGAGCATCACCCGGTGTTCTGGGGAACACCTATGGTTAATGAAAAACTAATAGCCGGAGCAGTCATGATTCTATTGAATTTGGTTGTTCTAGCACCGATCGCAACAAGCATGGTAGAAGACGCAGTAGAAGACAATTTTGAGACATATCCGTATGACTCAGCTTGTGCAGACAGCGACTGTACCACTGCAGAAGAAGACTGGTCAACCAGTACTTCTGAAAAGACATATTACGCATGGAATCTTACAAATCTTGATGAAGTCATGAGTGGAGATGAACCTACCTACGAAAAGGTTGGACCTTTCCTCTATGATATTACAACAACTCGTAACATCATTGAATTCAATGAATCAGCAGGTACTTTGACCTACGACGAGTCAAATGCTTTCTCCTGTTCAGCAGATACCCTCTATCCGTGTGATACAATGATCACTCAACTCAACATTCCTTTCCAACCTCAAGTTGTTGGAGCAACAGGAACTGCAATTAATGGAATCATGGACTTAACAAAGGCTGGATTTACTGCAGGTATGCTTGCTAAGGACCTTGAAAGCCTCTTTGCTGGAGCACCAACTGCTGCTGCTATGACGGCCAACCTTGACTACTCAGCAGCCGTTCTAGAGATGGATTTCGGAATGGATCCAGAAATGGCTGCTGATGCCGCTCCAGGTGTAGTCGCAGGCCAATTCTGGGCTGGATATGACGCAGCATTCACTCCTGGTCCTGGAGTCAATTACAGCACTGCATTCGTCCTAGGTGATGATTTCTCTGATAATCTCTTCAATAATGCGAACATGGGCTATGCATTCTATGATGCAATGGGTCCTGGCGGTGAAAATCTTTCACTCACAGGTTCACTTGGTACAACTATGCTCGCTGGACATTGCAGTTCCTTCCCTACAAACCCAACTGATCATCTCGACGTAGCAAATGCTTCCATACGTGCTAGTATTTGGCAGTATACTGGTCCAGACGACGCAACTACTGTTGCTCGAGATTGGGCAATGTGCGCTGGAGTTGGATTGACCTTCGCTACTCTTGGTGGCGGCGATTCAGCTTGGATGCTCAATGCAACTGGAACTTCAGTTGATGCATCCACACGTCTCGCACACCTCGGTATCACAATGGATAACGCAGCGGCGATGACCCTTCTCTTTGGAACACCGGGTGATGACCTAATCACAGGTCTTCTCGAGATTAGTGAAGACGGAACAGAATTCGGTGTTGCAAACTTCCTTGGAATGGGATCTGATGCTATGAGTGCTTACGGACTTGATGGTGCAACCTATGGAGCGGTTGCTACGTGGGCAGGAAACTGGATGACAGATCAAAGTTCATTGCCAATGATCCTTCTTGGTGGTAGCGGTGATATGACAGCTTCATTGTTCGTCAATACCGCCTTCGGAGCAGAAGATCCACTCAATGGCGGTTACCTTGACAACAGCCTGAACCTCGGCGGTGCTTGGGGAACAGCTCTTATTCCTGCATCAGAAGGCGCTCCTTCAATCGATCTTGCAGCAGCAGTCTCTGGTAACATCCTCTACGGACCTCTCGGTCTAACAACAGCAACAGGTGCTACGATTTTCCTGTTTGGTGAACTCACAGGTATGACGCCTCCAATTGACTTTACAACAATGGCTCCAGGTGCTCAAATGGAATGGAACGCTACAACAATTCAAGCACTGTATGGTGTTGATGCTAATGCAGCAAACGCTCTTCGAACACTCATGATGAGTGTGATCTACGGTGATTTCGTCCCTGGATTCCTGGTTGACACCTTTGGAAGCAATGGTCAATACATGACCATGCCTCTTGACAACTGGCTCTTTGGATGGAGAGACCCTGTCAGCGCATTCGTTGCTGGTGATGTTACTGACCCTTCCTTGGGATGGTCCAAACTTGAAACAAACGAGACCTACTTCGGATCTGGTGGAATCTCCACAGGTCCTGCTTCGATCTACGTAGAATGCACTGGACACAACTCTGACTGCGACAAGGGCGAAGCAATCAGCGAAGATGCTTCAAATCAACTCTCTTGGAGAAACGATATGATGTTCGCAGCAACCTTTGGACTTGTTAGTCCAGTCCACCTCAATGAGACGACTGGAGGCTTCCTTACTGGAAGTGGAGACATGGTTAACGCTGGTGGCTATGGAGTCACTGCAGTTGTTTGCGATGGAACTGGTGAAGTAAAGGGAATTCCTGTTGACGAATGCACAGCAAGCATCGATCCAACTACAAACCCAATCACAGCTAAGTTGATCAAGAGTTTCACACTCCTTGACGCAACAACACCTGCTCTGCCTGTATACTTTGGAACAGAAATCTCAATGATGTCTGAAGATATCTCTGGACTCATCATTTCAGGTTCTTCAACTTCAACATTCTATCTGGATACACGAACTGGACTTGACTTGGCTACATCAAATCCAAACATGACAGACTTGCAACCAGTGTTTGAAATTCAATTGTCTTCAGAGATTGAAGATGATGATGCAGAAGACATGGAAAGTGCAATCGTCCAGAACCAAGAATACATGGGCTGGTGGATGAACTTTGACAACGGATTCGATTACGTAGCGCTCTTGCTCTACATCGGTGGTGTTGCATTGATCATCATGCACTTTGTCATGGCTGGCAAAGATGAAGAGAAAGATTACTCTTGATTGAGTTATCAACTCTTGAGACCTATACGGGACGCCTCACATGAATCGTCCCTATAGCGTTAAGAAGGTCCTTTCCGTAGGATTTCTATGGACACACGTGCCAAGGTTTGCCTGATCATCGGAGGAATCCTTCTTCTTGTAGGAATTGGAGGCTTTGCACTCGGTATTTCTCAAGTTGATGACATTGAAGAGGGTGTACCTGTTTTTGCTCTGGAAGATGTCACAAATGGTACATTGATGGTCAATGATGAGGATGGCCAGGGCGCTTTTGGTTTCACTTTCTACGTAGAGGGATCGTTCGTTGATGCCAATGATGACGGTACATGGGATCACTGTGAGCAAACAAGTGTCACAGTAACCGATAAGCCTGACATCGTTCGTTCTGAATGGTCAAGCGAGGGGCATTATCTTGAAGGAGATTTCTATAACGAAGTTATAGAATTTGATGGATGTGATTCAAACCCGGATAACAAAGAATTCTATCATGAGAATACTTCATTCATTAAATTAGGTCGAGCTTGTTATGCTTGTGGAACTGGAGCGTTCACATTCGAATCAAATCAATCGGTCTACGTTGTAAGTGATGACGATTGGGATATTGGTGTTGAGGTCGGTATTGCAATCCTTGGTTTCCTTGGAGGAGGTGGATCCCTTTGCTGTGGAATTATATTCCTCATTGTTGGAACCATCCTTGTCTTCACTCTAAAGGATGAAGATGTCCAGCCAATGATGATGAATCAAGACGGACAGTTTGTGATTCAACAGAGTACTTCTTCAACAAGCCAGGTTACTCAATCAACGCCGAGTGATACGGTTGTTGAACCATACTCATTCCCATCGACTGGTGGTACAGAACTCGAGACGAAAGAAGAATAATTTCCTTGTAATTTTCTACCGCACGTATATATCCTGCCTGTTCTAAGGCCATACCATGCACACAGCAGGTAAAGTATTGTTAATCATCGGCGGAGTAATTACAGTTCTTGGAATTGTAATGATTGTTGGGGGAGCAGTTGCGGCTGATTTTGACCCCACCGAAGAAAACGTAGATTCAGGTACATCTGGTTCATTCTCTGCAGGTGACTCTGGACTTGGCTTCGGAGTATGGGTAAGTGAAAGCGTTCCCTGCGATGAATTTGAAATGCAGGTCCTTGATGATGACGGCGATGATATGTATTACGGTGGTTGTGATTGGGGTCAGCCAAACGAGGACGATGGAGTCGATGATTATTACAGCGTAGGCGGTGTAGGATTACTCGATGACTATGGAGGATCTTACACATGGTCAGTATCTTCAGGACATACAGTATACATCGTCGATTCCGCTGATGAACTTGGTGAAGCAGTCGGTGGTTTCTTTGCAGCCCTGGGTGGAATTCTTGTCGCAATC
>QXYA01000127.1:0-1178 GCA_009887135.1 Candidatus Poseidoniales archaeon | reverse complement strand
AGATGCAGCAACCTGTTCAGCAGATGCAGCAACCTGTTCAGGAAATGCCTCAACAGACAACCCAGCAAGGGTACGAATTCGAACAGAAGTGATTATTCTTCTTCGTCCTCATACAACTTTGTGTTGCATGATGGGCAAGTGAATTCCCTTGGACGATCACCGTCAAGTTCAGTGACTGTTCCACATGGCCCACAGAGGATTGTTGTCTTCTTTGGTTCATCAATGGTTACATCCACTCGATACATGATTCGATTGGCATCAGGGAGTTGTTCTGCTGATGGCTTCCATGCAGCTATTTCTGCAGGTGCAAGAGTTTGATTACTCGATGTGCCCATTCCTATGACAAAGAGGAGTACTCCTGAAATTCCTATGATCACACCCATTGATAGAACACCACCGATGGTTAGGAAACCTCCGAAAGCGATGCATATCATTCCCGAAAGGATGAGGTTTTCCCGTACGTTACGTACCATGATGATTCCTCAGTTGAGTGCTTTTTGAAGCGTTTGAACCACTCTGCGGATTGATGAGAGTGGTATTGCGCACAATCCTATTCGAATGCCTCCTCGTAATGGAACAAGATAGACATGTTCTGCTGCACACTTCTCTGTGATCGATTCTGGATCTTCATGTTCAAGCCATCCAAAGAATCCATCATGAGTTGGATTGATTGGTACATTGAGTTCCTTACAGGCGTCAACAAACGCATTTCTTCGCTCGATTAAGAGTCCTTGCAAGCGATAACGCTCATCAGACCAAGCGTTTGCTGTTTCAGGATTTGAGTGTAATTCAGCTGCAGTATATTGGAGCAATCTTGGTGCTGCAGACCAAGTCTGTCGTCCAGTTACACCCAAGATGCCACGGAGTCGTTCTGTGATGTTTTGATCAGGATGAATTGCAATAAGTGCTCCAGTTCTCAATCCATATGCAGTGTGAGATTTGGACATTGAAACAGCATAAGTGATGAGGAAGTTTTCTGGCCAAGGGGTTCCATCTTCCATCGTTTCTACAATGGTTTCTCCCCATCCATGTGGTTCATCAGCATACAGGCTGTATGCTACATCAAGCAGAAGAGTGTGGCCAATTTCGGGATGCCTGGAAGCGCTTGCCATCATCACATCTAGGGCAGCACGTCGTCCCTCTGAAGACATTGTTAATCCAGTTGGATTGTGAGCAGG
>QXYA01000126.1 GCA_009887135.1 Candidatus Poseidoniales archaeon | reverse complement strand
TTCAATCTCTTCACGGTGTTCAATTCGTCCAGCATTATTTGACCATTCAGTTCGTGTTTCAAATCCAGAAATTGAACAGAATTTGTTCCATTGTGCATCCGATCCAACGGCTACGACAAACCACCCGTCCTTTGCTTCAAAGGCTCGATAAGGAACGAGATTCGGATGTGCAGAACCCATCCGACTTGGATCAGTACCGCTTGCAAGGACGTTTTGAGCCTGATTGGCAAGAGATGCAACTGCACAGTCCCAAAGACTGAGATCGATGTGGCGAATTCTTCCCGTTCTTTCCTTATCCAGCAATGCTGCAAGAATTGCGTTTCCTGCATACAATCCTGTGATGATATCAATCCATGCGACTCCGACTTTTACTGGCTCACCTTCTGCTTCACCAGTGATGCTCATGATTCCACTACGCGCTTGCAATGCCAAATCATACCCTGGTTCATCTCGTCTTGGTCCAGTTGCGCCATAGCCAGAAATTGAACATACAATTGTGTCACTCGGGATCGTTCCAATCAAACGTTTGAGTGTTCCCGGTTTGAAATTCTCAACAACGACATCAGCATTTGCAACCATTTCAATTAGGCGCTGTTTCTCCTCTTTCAAATTCATCTGGATGATCGATTTTCCACGATTGCAACAAAGGAAGTAAGCAGCAACCCGCTCTCCATCGAAATCGGTTGTGAACGGCGGCCCCCATCCACGAGTATCGTCACCCCATGGCGCTTCGATTTTGGTAACATTTGCTCCAAGATCTGACAGCATCTGAGCCGTATATGGTCCCGCTAGAATCCGCGAGAGGTCGAGAATGTTGATGCCATCTAAGATTCCGCTCATGACAAGGCGAGACATCCGAAAGTGTTGAACCCAACCCTGTGGCTTTGTGACCATGAGCGAGTTGAGAAACCCACGGAATCGTCCGTGGTGGGGCTTGCTTATTTTTGGAATTCTTCTTCACCTTTCTTCAATGGCTGTCAGCGATTATGGGCTTGATACCCATCTTCATCTTGCGGCGCTTGAATCCAATGATGACGGAACACCAAATTTGGAATGGGGCGATGTGCGTCCTGAAGATCCGCTTGCGAGTAACCCTGATGATACGAAAGTGATGGAACGCGGATGGTGGCAAATTCTTGACATGTATCCTGAATCGATTCTTCCGCTTGCTGCGTTTTTACCAATGATGGCATTGATTGGCATTGGGCTATGGCTTGGGAAGGGGAAGCCTCACTTCGCTGCATTACTTTCGCTGCATCCTTCGTTTATCTTTGCTACAGGGCGCTTGTATCCCGAATCAACAGTTGCTCTCGCAGTTGCAGGAATCGCAGTTGCATCGGTGAAAATGTTTGAGGAAGAAGGAGCCTCTCTCATCAAATGGGTCCTTCTTGCCATTGCGAGTGTCCATACATTGGTATTGACAAAAGGCCTCTCAAGCAACGTTGGGTGGGCCTTATTGGGTCTGCTTTTCACTTGGATTCTTCTTGATCGATTCCTACCTGCCTTCCAGAACTACTCTCGTAATCCATTGCAATCATTATCGATAGGAATACCACTCGCAATTACAGCTATGGTAGGATTATCCTTTGTTCAAGGAGGATCATTCGAAGCGATGCAAACAAACCCAATACAATGGATGTTTGCCCTTCTTGTGGCCTTTGGCGATGGCGTAGGACTGTATCTTTTGTTGGGATTAGCAGTATGGCCTTTCCTTATTCCAACGCTTCTCAGTATTCGCCGTTCACGAGATTCTCAGACAACATTTCTCACAGTATTTGTTGTCAGTGGAATGATCATAATGACGATGTGGATTGCTTCGTTATGGGTCTATGAAGCGAATCGATGGGATGTTCCGTTGTGGAAGAACATGATCACAATGGGCAACAATGGTCGTTATCTTACAGCACTCAGCATCCCAGTTTTGATGCTGGTGAATCACTTTTTCAATCATCGAGGCTCGTACGATTTAGCTCCAATTCGAAAACCAATGTTCATCGCAATTCTTCTGGTTCTTCCACTGTCAATGCTTGCAGGTCTGCATGGTCAAACCATGTGGACGGATGAGGCTGGAGAGATTGTATCTGCGGAGATTCAATACGGCCAAGATTTCCTCTACATTGATGATGAATCTTTAGCAATGCATTGGCTGTATACATTCAGGTTGGAAATTGATCCTGATAGCGATAAGAACATCACAGGCCATTGGCGTTCTCCTGACAGCAATTGGGAAATTGAACTCGATGGGCAACAGATGCTCCAACGAGGAAATCTCGATAATGTGAAATTCATTATTATCGCTCCAAATATCGATACAACCCCCCCCGAGGATTGGTCACTCATCGGTTCAAATGAGGCCCCGTTCCTGAATGGAGGAGGCGAATGGAAGGTCTTCCAAGCACCTGGAAATGTATCTTGAGAACAGCGAGGGGTTCAAGGCATGGCTCCGCGAGGGTCTCACGAGGGGAACATGGTGCGACGTGCCGGCGCTCACAACGCTTTACCGGATGAAGATCCTATTCAGAGTCGTGAATGGGAACAGTCGGTGGAGCAAGTCATCGAACAGCAAGGCACACAACGTGCTGAACGATTGTTGCATACTGCTATTGCTGCAGGAAAAGAGGGCGGCATCGATATCGATACGACCACAACACCTTATCTCAACACCATCTCATCAGAAATGCAAGGAGCGTATCCGGGCGATCTTGAAATGGAAAAGCGCCTTCACACGATCAACCGCTGGAATGCGATGATGTTGGTCACTCGAGCCAACAAATACTTTGATGGAATTGGCGGACACATTTCGACCTATGCTTCTGTATCACATCTCTGGGAGATTGGCCTCAACCATTTCTTCAGAGGAAAGGATGGTGATGGCTGGGGCGATCACGTCTACTGGCAAGGACACGCTTCACCAGGAATTTATTCACGCGCCTGGCTTGAAGGCCGTCTTACAGACGAAAATATTGAGAATTTCAGACAAGAAGTAGAAGGCGTAGGTTTGTCCTCATACCCCCATCCACGATTGATGCCAGAGTTCTGGGAATACCCTTCCGTTTCGATGGGTTTGGGCGCTATGACTGCAATACATCAAGCGCGTTTTAACCGCTATCTCCACCACAGAGGTCTCGCTGATACGACGCTCTCTCGTGTATGGTATACAATGGGTGATGGAGAATCAGATGAGCCAGAGTCGTTGTCCGAACTTGCGCTTGCAGGTCGTGAAGGACTCGATAACATCGTTATGACAATGAATTGTAATCTACAGCGTCTCGATGGACCCGTCCGTGGTAATTCCAAAATTGTTCAAGAACTTGAAGGACGCTTCCGTGGCGCTGGTTGGAATGTCATCAAAATTCTCTGGGGTTCATCTTGGGATTCATTGTTCGAAAGAGATGCTAAAGGAATTCTCGCGCAACGTCTTGCAAACCTCGTCGATGGTGATGAGCAACGTCTCTTCACTGCTGAAGGAGCGATTATCCGTAAGGAATTGTTTGCTGGAGAAGAGTTGACGGCAATGGTCGCTGATTATTCGGATGCAGAACTTGAAGCATTAACAGAAGATCTTGGTGGGCATGATTTCGCTAAGATTCATGCTGCTTATGCTGCTGCTTGTGCTCACAAAGGAGAACCAACAGTTGTTCTTGCACGTACAATCAAGGGATACGGCCTTGGTCCTGCTTTCGCAGGAAGAAATACAACCCATCAACGAAAGAAAGCGGATGAAAACGATTTACGCTTGATTCGAGATGCTATGGGCCTTGAATTCACAGATGAGCAATTGGAGAAACTGCCATTCATCCGCCCAGAAGATGTGCCAGAAGTTGTGGCATATGCTAAGAATCGCCGTGTTGCAATGGGAGGGCCTTGCCCTGAACGCCGTTCACCGAAGTTTGGACTCACTCTTCCAGAAGATTCAGTCTATGCTGACTTTGATGAGGGCACGAAAGGCAAAAGTCAAGTTTCCACTACGATGGTCTTTGTTCGATTGATGCGCGGTCTCATGAAAACGAAAGGATTTGGAGAACGTGTCGTGCCACTTATTCCAGACGAAGCGAGAACATTCGGTATGGACCCATTATTCGCAGAATTTGGAATCTATCATCCTGAAGGACAATTGTACAAACCAGTGGATCACAAGGTTCTGATGAAGTACAAAGAATCTGCTAAGGGACAAATTCTGGAAGAAGGAATCAATGAAGCAGGTGCGCTATCATCGTTTATTGCAGCTGCAACCTCCTATTCATCACAAGGCAGTCCAACCATTCCATTCTACATCTTTTACTCTATGTTCGGATTCCAGCGTGTTGCTGATTTGATCTGGTCCGCTGCAGATTCAAGGGCAAGAGGGTTCCTTGTCGGTGCAACTTCAGGCCGTACAACACTCAATGGCGAGGGTCTTCAACATCAGGATGGCCATTCACTGCTCATGGCACATACGAATCCAGCAGTGCGCGCATATGACCCTGCTTTTGCTTTCGAATTGTCAACAATCATCAAGCGAGGAATTGTTGAAATGTCTGATGAAGATGTGGATGTGCTGTATTATCTCGCTGTTTACAACGAGAATTATCCAATGCCACCGAAACCAGCAGGTTCTGATGAAGGAATTCTCAAAGGATTATATCGACTTCGATCAGCACCAAAGGGCGATGGTCCAATGGTTCGGTTGATTGGTTCAGGACCGATTATGCTCCAAGTTCTTGATGCTGTTGAAAAGTTAGAAGCGGTTGGAGTTCGAGCTGAAATCTGGTCTGCAACTTCATACGGAGAATTACGCCGTGATGGTATGGATGCTTCTCGATGGAACCGCCTCCACCCTGGAGAGGAAATGCGAACAAGTTGGGTTGAAACACAATTCGCAGAGGGAGATTCACCGATTATTGCAGTTTCAGATAACATGGCTGCTGTACCTGAAATGATACGAGAATGGGTTCATGCCCCATACACAGTTCTTGGAACAGATGGCTTTGGCCGTTCCGATACTCGAACTGCACTTCGTCGCTTCTTTGAAATCGATGGTGAATCGGTCGCACTTGCAGCATTATCTTCTTTGGTTCGAGCAGGGTCTATTGAAGCATCCGTTTATGATGAGGCAATGAAATCTTACGGCGTTTCAGCAGATAGA
>QXYA01000125.1 GCA_009887135.1 Candidatus Poseidoniales archaeon | reverse complement strand
ACTGGGATCGCAGTTCTTTCAAACGGAAGGTATCCGTCTCGTTGGAAATCCCACATAGAACCTCTTGGAACACCTTTTGTCAATCCTGATGCATCGATTTGTGTAAGAAGTTCTTCAAGGACTCCTGCAGTCTGTTCAAGAGCAATCGCTTCACCAGCATCTCTTTGATCAGCTTCAAGATAAATGTCATCAAGTGCAATTCGAATCAATCGTCGCGTCTCTACAGCAACGCTTGGTAATGCTTCAGGGCGCATACAATTCATACGTAGAGCATCTATTTCTTCTGGAGGCGCTCCGAGTTGACCCAATTGGTCGAGAACATTTCGCATCCGTCTTAACATTGTAATCGAACGATCATAATCTTCGAGAATACCTTCCAAATCCAAGATGAGGTGGCCTACAGTTTCACCAAGTTGGTTTTCCAATCGTTGTTGAACGGACCATCGAGCAAGTCCACGCACTGCTCCTGCTGTTTGAGGAACTTGTCGTTCGAGAAGTGTCATTACTTCACTGCTTAGGAGATTTCGCGGAGTTGCAGCAATATGGTCGACTGTAGATTGAACGACTTGTAATGCGCGTTCTACTGCACGGTCGAGAAGGATAACAGAGTATCCAAGAGTTCGTGCTTGTTCAAGACGCTCAATGACTGGACCTAATCCTCTGAATGTTGAATCGTCGTTGAGCAATGCTTGAGCGAGCGGTTCTTCTGAAAGACGGGCTCTCAATCGTTCTGCCTCAGCAATATCAGAAACAGCTTCTTCATGTGCTCCCGCAAGGGCTTCTGCTCGACTGATGAGACCAGATAATTCAGTTTCCGCGTTCCCTCGACGAGCACCTAGGTTACCCAATTCGGTCAAGATGTCTCTTCTCTCAGTCATCAATTCACGCATTTCAGAATGAAGTTGCATTCTTCGTGCTTCATCTTCAGCAAGTCGATTCCGCTCCTCTTCTGCTCTTCGTCGACTTGCAATGGTTTCCGCCTCAATTTGGTCAAGTTTTGCTTCTGCTGCCCGAACTTTCTCTTCGGAAACATTGGATTTACTTTGCATAGTGGCTTGACGTTCTCGCATTGAAGCAATTTGTTCCTCAAGGGCCCGTAGTCGTCGTTCCTCCGTATCGATGTGGTCACGAACAGATGACAACTTTTGGGCATTTGATTCAAGTTCGGCTCGTGTAGAAGCTTCACTCGAAGAAAGTTCTTCCAATTCATTTCGAAGGGCTTCACTGCTTGTAGCATTTCCAAGAGCCTTGGCGAGTTCACCAGCACGTTCGCTCAGTTGATGCTCAAGTTCACTAACACGTCGCATTAAACGATCTGCCCGTTCTTCGGCTTGTTCCATTCGTGTTCTTGATTCTGAAACGGTCACTTGAACACGATTGAGTTCATCGTTCTTTGATTGAATTGTTACTGATTGATCACCAGACGATTCCTTTATTTCATCAAGACGAATAAGCGCCTCAGTTCTCTGCTTTTCTGAATCTTGTAATTGAGTACTCAAGCCAGCATTTGTTCGCATAAGTGAGTCTGAGCGAAGTTCAGCCTCTTCAAGACGGCGTCTCAATCCAGAATCAACTCCAGCAACCGGGGAGGTGACTGGTAAGCCCTTGCTCGATTCATCCCCATCGATTTGTATGGATACTTTACTACGATGTTGACGAACAAGGTCGAGCCCAATTTCAAACCCATACATGGTCATGAGTCGATGCATCATTGATTCTTTCCGCTTTTCAGAACGAGTTCTTACAGAGGAGAGGGCTTCAACAAAACTTTGCAGAGAGTAGGCTTCAACATCACCAGTCGAAGAAGAAACAGTCGTTCCTGAAGCAAGGCGGTGAAGTTTCAAAATGCGCTTACTTTCGGTTAAACCCATCATAGCATCATCAAAGGATTGTCCATTTGCAGCCATTGCCACAGGAATTCCTTTCACGAGTGCAAGTGATACTGCCTTGTCGCTTGCACCTGCTTTGAGATGACCTGTAACTTGTTCTTCAAGCGATGCAGCTAGCATTGACATTACTGCATCGGAGCCGCCTTTTCCTTCTCTGAGGATGAATCCATCAGGAAGCGTGGCTGCTCCTTCGGCATAGGTTCCAATCTCGCCATCAAGTTGAGCGGTTAGGTCTGTCAAAAGGCGTGCATGATTGGTATCGAGTTCAGTCCAAATTGCAATCGTAATGGTACTGCTTGATGCAAGCAAAACTGATGCATCTCCCATCTTCAGAGTAGCATACCCTTGTTCAGTTCCACCTAATGTGGATTGATGGGATGTCATCGAATCAGAAAGAGATGCGATGCTTGAAGCAAGTTCTTCGGCCTTGCCTGGAAGATTCCCTGCACTATCGATAAGAATTCCTTGATCTGCTGCAAGTGCTCCTCGGACATGGTCGTATCCTTCAAGTGTGGAAAGAACGGCAGAAATATTTCGAGCGAAGAGTCGATCGGTTAGTGACGAGCCTGATGAAAGTCCTTGGACATCTGCTTGAAATTCAAAAGCCTCAGGAATGAGGGTGGCTAGTGAGCCAAGACCTCTGAGTGAACAAGCATAGCCAACAAGTCTGTGTGTTCCTTCTTCTGCAGCTTCTAGGGCCTTCCGTGCATCGCCTCCTCCAAGGAGTTTTGTGGCACTATCTCCCTCGCAAAGCCATCCAATAACTCGTCCTGCTCGAATGAGTCTGTGGCCATAGGGTGTTTTTCTTCGACCAACCCAGGTGGTAATATAGCCGTTTTCAAACGGTTGAATCGTACCTGGTGATACGTCTAATTCTTCATCTATTTGTTCGCTGTGTGGTAAATCAAACATCAAATCACCTGTGTTTTTGTTGCGTTTATTCGCTGTCGTTGACGTGCAAGTTGGTAACGCCAGATACCTTTGGTACCGTTTTTGCCTGAAAGGGCAGCAAATACGCCAGTATCAATCTGGTCAATGACGGTAAGACGTCTTGATTCGATCCATACTTCATGAAGTTCTCCGAGTCCCAAAGAAGTGGCAGCTGAAGTACACTGAGCCAACTCAGCACGCTGTTCTTGAAGCGATTCGGGCCATCGCTTCGTTGTAGCAAGTTCATTTCCGAACTGGTCGAAAAGCCGAACATGACGTGCATCCTTGATTTTACAAAGACCAGAAAAAACACTGTCTAGCATGGTTGCTCAAACCTTCTCACAACTGCGTACCATTCAAGAACTTTCCCGAAACTATTCCCCCGTAGGGGGATTTGTCGACCTGTTTGAAAACTCCAACTACATTTTGAGATTTATTCGAGCGCGGATACTATTCTTGACCAATTTTACCGCGCCATACCGGACTCCGTTTCGTGAGTATTTTAGAAATTAATCAATTGAATTTTTTAATTTCCAATTGAGTTTATGATTTGTAAAGAAATGTCAATCGGAGGCGTTTAATGGTGGAATTGAGACCAATTACCATGGCGGAACCCACGCAGGCACTTTTCAAGGCCCCTGTCTGTGATGTCTGTGGAAAAGATGCTGTTGTAGAGCAAGCCTACTCGGGCCGTGTTCTATGTGGGAATCATCTTGAACAATCAATTCGCAAAAAGGTTGGAAGGGAACTACGTAAGCAACTTATTCTTGATAAATCCAAAGATACGACAATATTCGTAGCTATATCTGGTGGAAAAGACTCTGCAGTCCTGCTCACAATGATCGTCGATCTTGTAGGTAAGCGTCGAGATGTCAGAATTGTTGCAGGTTGTGTGGATGAAGGAATTGAAGGGTACCGCCCTCCATCGATGCAATGTGCAATCGATCTTTGTGAAGACCTTGGCGTTGAATTCATCACCACATCGTACGAATCTCTTGAATTCCATCAAATGGATGAAGTTGTTCGCCGATTGCCTATGGTTACTGAGAAAAATGCAGGGGCTTCGACAATGCCATGCTCATACTGCGGCGTGTTTCGAAGGCAAGGAATTAATGCACTTGCTGCACAAGTCAAGGCAGATGTCATGGCACTTGGGCATAATCTTGACGATATGGCTCAAACAGTGCTGATGAATATGGCGAACGGAGACATCGACAGAACGCTTCGACTCGCTCCTCATACAGATTCACCAGTTGACGGATTGCCTCCGAGAATCGTTCCACTCCGCTGGATTCCAGAGCAAGAGATTCACCTCCTTGCAATGCATAAGGAACTTCCAATGCATCATGAAGAATGCCCCTACGCCCAAGGTGCTCTTCGATGGAGATACAGAGATCTTGTTGCACAAATGGAGCAAGATGTTCCAGGTACTCGTCATAGCCTTGTACGAATGGCAGACCAGATTAAAATGGTGGCAAAGCAAGAACCTTCTCCAGTTCGATCTCATCCAATGAAGTGTGAGCGCTGCGGCTCTCCTACATCTGGTGTAACGTGCAAAGCCTGTGATATGCGAGATTTACTCGATGTAGATTTAGAGTAAATTGTGAATCAGTTCATCCAAGTCCTGTGGTCGTTGGCAATAGTGGCAACGAAGGGTCAGAGGATCGGTGCTAGTAACTCGTAGTCGATGTGCAAGTGGTTCGCGTAGGTTCTGTGTAATACAGTTCGAGAATGTGCATTGAACCACATTTCGCACTTCGTTTCCAAGATTAACCTCAAGTTTCTCTGCAACAGTATATGCGCGAATAATCGCAATACTCGAATCAGGTGCAACAAGAGCAAGTCGATCTAATTCAGTCTGCGTCAATTCACGATCTTCGACTTTGACGATATCCTTCGACCCCATCTTCTTCGAAGGGACGTTCATGACCAGGGATACAGGGACAGAGGTATCTCGAGCGATGTTAAGGAGTTCGAGAACTTTCAGTGACTGTCCTGATGGAATGTGATCAATAACAGTTCCATTCCGAATCGCAGTGACTCTTCTCATGTTATGTTCGTCAGCCATCAAGCCTCACCTCCATGAATTTCAGCAGGAACTTCGATGTTCAACAATCTGCAAAGAAGAGCCATTCGAGCAACAACACCGTTGAAGGCTTGTTCGAAATACCGTGCGTGTCGAGTCGAATCAACGCTCGGATGAATCTCATCAACACGTGGAAGTGGATGCATGATAATCATCTCAGCTTTGACATTTGCAACATCTCGGGCATGAAGTTTGTACGCTCCTGCAACCTTTGTGTATTCATCCTCATCTGCAAAGCGTTCTTTCTGAATCCGTGTCATGTACACCACATCTGCATCATTTATGTTGCCAAGTAGGTCTTCTGTCTCGATAACATCAGCACCATGTTCCCGTAAGTCTGCGATAATTTCAGGCGGCATACGTAGGAGGTCAGGAGAGGAGAGAATGAGTTTGCAACCAAATCGAACCAATGCATGAGATAGGCTGTGGACGGTTCGGCCGTATCGTAGATCTCCCGCGAGGACAACTGTTAATCCCTCAAGAGTACCATGGGACTGCAAAATTGTGAACAGATCGAGCATAGTTTGTGTAGGGTGATGCCCAGCACCATCTCCACCGTTTAGAATTGGTACGCGTGCAGCATCCTGAGCGTATCGTGCAGCACCTTGTCTGGGATGGCGCATTGCAATTATGTCCGTATAGCCATCAACCATCTGAATGGTGTCAAACAATGTTTCGCCTTTTACCACAGAGGACGTTTTTACATCGCCTAAGTTAACCACATCACCGCCCAATCGCTTCATTGCGGTCTCGAATGACATTCGTGTGCGTGTACTCGGTTCAAAGAAAAGGTTCCCTAGAATCTTGCCTTCAAGGAGAGGGAGATACGTCTCCCCTCGTGCAACTGGAAGCAAACGTGAAGCATCATCCAGGATGCTGAGTATGTCTTCATTGGTTAAATCGTCCATCGTGATGAGCCCTTTCATTTCAAGTCCCCTTCTACGCAACCATCCAAGCATACCCATGAACATTGTTGCAGATTCGGATGCAAACCGTCGGTGGTTTCATGACGAAAACACCCGTCCGTCAACTTATGCTCTGGGGAGATGTTGAGGAAGCCATCAAGGCTGAACGTCTCCTTCGTATCCAGCGAATCGAGCGCCTGAGTACGATTTGTGCCTTAATGTGTCTCTCTGGAGCCGTATGGCTGGCTTGGCCTACGCTAAAGGAGGCCTTCTCGGGAGACGCCGAACTTCTCTCAGGATTGGGAATGCCAATACTTGTCATCCTCTGGGGGATTGTTCTCCAGGATTTAATTCTCGATGATCCAAAGGCAAGGACACGTGTAGGTGCAGCATCCAGTATGTTTTGGCCCCTCTTGATGATGTTTGCAATACGCTCTTATGGGACGGACCTAAGCGAAATCCTCGCTTGTGTTCTCTTATTTGGACTTGGTTTTGCAATGTTGAAAAGTTCTGCCAAGACACTTCGTGGTGGAATCGATGTTATGCGATTCCGAGCGATGATGACTGCACTTGGCGGCCTTACAGTCCTCGGTGTTCTTGTTGGAGACCGGGCAGAAGAACCATGGATTCAATCTCCAAGCGATTGGCTGCATCCTTTGCTAACAGCAGTTGTTCTTCTTCAGGTCGCTTATCTCTGGATTGCAGGAGATAATTTGCGTCATGAAAGAAAAGCCTTCAGAACAGAACTTGATCGTCTTGAAAATCGAATTCTTATTCTCCGCTCAGAAGGAGCAGCAGTGGACCAAGCAAGCAGTTTGGTTACGACGGCTAAAGAAGAAGGACATATTGATCCGGCTTTCGGAATGCGCCTTCTCGCTGAAGCAGATGAAGACATTGACCGTTCACTTTCCCTTGCAGGTGACGTCGATGTTGTTCGTACAGAGGCGCTTGCCGTCATCGAACATGCAGAAGATCTCACACCACTTGCTAAGCGCCCACGTAAATCCTATGAAATGGGTCAAAGAGAAGCCTCCCTTGGTTCGTTACGAGAAGCAGAAGCCTTGTACCGTCAAGCAAAGATTCGGGCCCAAGAAATCGTCACATGGTGGGCTCAAGCAGAAGGGGCTATCAATCATGCAAATGAATTACTGACAGGCCAGTCCGGTGCTGCTATTGACAATATGAGAGGAATCATTCGAGATGCTCGCAAACAACTTGAACGAGAAGCTCCGAAGAAGGCATTCGAACTCGCTGTAGTCATACCGATTCAACTTCAAGCAGATGGAGATGCAAAAGAACGTGCAGAAGTTGTCTTGAAAGATGCTGCTAAGGCCCTCAAAGCAGCAGAAGGATTCGATTTGACAGACCTAGAGCATCGCATGGACCAAGCAGAATCAGCACTTGAAGCAGGTGATACTGGACAAGCCATTGGTCTTGGAGAAGGTATCATGCGAGTCATTAATGTTGAGCGAGAAGCAATGGACAGTGTCCGTCGTGCTTTGCGTCAGCGAAAGAAACTCCTCGCCCGTTTCGAAGGTTTCTCAGATTCAGATAAGTGGATGCTTCGTTTCACATCTGTTCAGAAAGCAGCAGATGAGCGTCAATGGAGTCATGCAGCGACGCTGCTTGAACGTTTAACAATCGACCTGGATGCTCTCGGAAATGAACAAGATGAGGCAAACACATTACTCACATTCGTTCGCGAAGAATGGGCAGTACTTCGCAATCAATGCGAAGCATCGAACCTTCCTGCAACCGATGAGGACATGAAGAATACAGATGCAGCGATTGCCCTTGCAGCAGATCGTCTCAAAGAAGGGCAAGTTGCGGATGCATTGGAACAACTTGGTCAGGCAGATGCAGCGATGGAACGTCTTCGAAGACGTGTCTAATCAAAGAAGGCCTCTATTCTCTAGGGCTTCAACATCAAGTCCTGCTGGAAGGCCAAGATCAACCGGCATTCCTCCGATTGTCGCAATGATTCCATAGAGATGGAGATACAATCCAGCAGGTGCTTCCTTCTCGTTCGATTTGTATGGAATTCGCTTCCAAGCAGACCGCTTGTTATAACATTCAGAAACCGATTGGTCGGGTGAATGTGTAATCCAAACGTTCGCCATTGCAGCATGCTTGAGAGAGCGAGAACTACTCAATCTCGGTGAGACTTGAACTGTGTGGACGACTGGCCAATCTTTCACCCAATCGTCTCCCGAATCAATCAGCATCGTAATACCAGTTGATTCACTACCCATTGCGTCCATATGCCCTAATTCGTGAAGAATCCTAACCAAGGAACGAACATGTGGATGTCGAGGTTCTGCAGTACGTAATTCGCGAGCAATACGAACAGCAGTGTTTGGCCGACTTGCATCCAAGTGCATCAGTGCAAGAACTACCTTGCCTTGAGACCAAGATGAAGTAGGATAGTCTGAATGATTCTCAAATTTCTTCATGAAATCTTCAAGCATTGTAATCGCTTCTTCATGACGACCTGCTAAACGCATTCTTGCACAGTCGCCGAGCAACATCATTCTGTAAGGAGGTGAATTCTTTGTTGCCTTTGCAGGACGAGGCTCACCAACAGATGTACGTCGTAACAAATCGATGTTTCGTCTCATTAACGGATCTATACTCAGAATAGGTTGGGACGCTACAGGGACCTCTCTCTTTCGATTAAGGACAGCAGCAAACCAGTGCAAGCGAGCAGCTTCAACATCACTCTTGTTGAGCAGAGACAGTCGAGGGGCTGCCTCAGGTAGATCTCGCTGGCTTATGCTTGCAGCAGCCAATACCAAACGAGCAACTTGGGCTTCACGACCTCCTTGAAGAGCAAGCATAGAGACTGCATATTCTTCAGCCTCTTCCCATCGATTTAATCCAGCGAAGAGTTGCATCCTTGCTCCGGTTTCTCTCAACAGATCAAGACCTTGCATCGAATCTTCACTCGTGTTGAGAATATCATCGAATTGCTCGATTGCTCGTGTCCAAGAATCCTTTGCTACTAATTCAGTGAATGGCTTTTGCTTGAGATAGATGACATCTTCCATCTGCGTGAGCATATCCCTTTGTTCACTGATTGAAGCGTCAAAGGAAATATCGTCGAGTTTTGAACCGACTTGTAAGGATGTTAGCCAAATGAAGAGGAATCCGACTTGTCCGCCAGCAGCAAGCATCCAGGTCAATTCTTCCATGGCATCTTTGGTAACAACTGCGCATAACGTATCCTCCCATGCTCCACATTGGTCCCCTTGAGATAAGAAACTCGAATCCCAGAATGTGATCATTGCCAGTGCTAACAAGAGCATGGATTGGCCAGCGAATCCAGTGAAACAAAAGTTCAGAACTTTTGCTTGTTGACTTCGTTCTGCTCGGAGCAATCGGCTGTCTGCAAGTCGAATGCCACCTCTTCCAGAAACATCTTGAACATCCAAGAAAAGAATTCGTGCTACTTCATAAACGAACAGGAAGCCAACGAGGGCAACGTTGAGAAGAAGGAACAACAGAATTGCTGAAACTAGAGGGACTCGGAGCCCGGGTTCTGAAATGTTGGAAAACAACTCGATAAGGAAGAAACCAAGCACGCCGCCTTCTTCCATAATCGTGGCCTGTTCTCGATATTCTGGAAGTTCAAGTACACGGTCTGAATGTGTAAATAGTTCTGGAGAGACAAAAATTGCAACAAGAGAAATCAATGTATTGATCGCAACAATCGGCATTGCTATTGTGTTGATATGAACAATTCGGGCAATCAACTGTTGACGAGCATTTGGAATATGATTGTGGAATGGTGAGGCTCTCCCTTTCGCAATCTGAGATGATGACTGACGCAATGCTTGCCATGATGTACCCAAAACACGTCCATAGGCGATGATGGATGGTGAGAACGCGAGGAGTAGGCACACACTCAGTTTACGAT
>QXYA01000124.1 GCA_009887135.1 Candidatus Poseidoniales archaeon | reverse complement strand
GAATGGTCCAATGACGGCCAAGTTTGAACGGTTTCTCTAAACAAGGTATCAATGATATCTGCTGCGGTTTGAATCATACGAGTCAGTTGTTTTCTCGTACGAAAGACTCGGTTGGGGTCATCGACTCGGTCTGCAGCCTTTCGAGCCCGAGAGAATGCTTTGTCGAGGACCTCGTCCTCAAACAGCACAGTTGGCAATTGACGCCATGTCACCTTCATAGGTACCCCATGTCATCCGGAGTGACAACCCTTGATGAACCCATCACATCAAAAAGACATGGATGTTGTATTTGCACATTGTTCATGTAGGGTCGGCTCTCAGAGGGAATCATGGCGAAAAAATCTTCAAAAATTGAACTCCCAAAATGGGCTTCTAACCTATGGAAAGAACTTGGTTCACCAGACTTGGAAAGCATACAAGGAATAACCAACGGCAATCTTCTAGAGCGACGAAATGGTCTACGAAGAGATGACCTCGTAGAAATCCAAATCGATGCGAGAGCATTTCTTACAGATTCAGAACAGTGGATTCGTGGCCGATTGATATCATCTGGAAAATCAAGTCTTGAAATCCTTGATCAAAGTGGATTCCGCAGATTTGTTTCAAGAGAATCAATCGTCCAAATTATTCTTGTAGCTCACATGCGACCAGCATACATCGATGACAAGGAACTCCTTGCTTTCGAAAGAGAAGATATGAAGCGTCGTTCAACACTTCATGAGAAGGTCGAGAAAGAGACTACAGGCAACGATGACGCACATCTCTGGGGATGAATAAATGAAGACCCCAGAGGGTTGGTCTGTTGTAGAACAATGCCTCATGCGTGAGTTCGAATTTGAAAACTTTGCCGAATCGAAATCATTTGTTGACGACGTCAGTACCTTGTGTGAACAAAAGAACCATCATGCAGACATTCACTTTGGATGGGGGTACGTCGTGATCGAACTCACAACACACGACGAGAATTCTATTACTGATATGGACTGTGAACTTGCAACCTTGATTAATACCCTTGGAGGATAATTCATGGCAATTGATCCAAAGGGAAGAGCCAAGCCTGGGTATGATCGACATATGTTCATCTGTGGGCATGAACGGCCTCCAAATTCCTCTAGGCCGAGTTGTAAAAACCGTGGAAGCCTCGAACTATTACCACGTATCAAACAAGTAGCTCGAGAACAAGGACTTTCTTCGATTCGAGTTCAAAAGTCAGGATGCCTTGATTTCTGTGAAAATGGAATTTCATGCGTGGTTTATCCTGAAGGAACCTGGTATCAATTATCAAAGGATATGGATATTGCTTCAATCATTCAACATCTGAAAGATGGCACTGTGAGTACAGTGAATTTGATGAAACTTGATTCTGAATGATCAAAGTTTCACAGGTCTTGTAGCACCGCATGCTTGGCACTTCAAGAGTGTTGTACGGTCTTGCTTTACAAAGACGGTATCTGGAGCAGAGCACTGGCTGCATTTGATGTAAGTATTTACATACCCGACGATTGCTTTCTTCAATCGCTTTGGTGGAATACGCCCCTTGAATCGAGCACGAGGACCGTCTCGGGAACCAGAAGTCCCCAATTCATTCAAAATGTATTGGTAAACGTGATTATCATCACGATCCATCATTCCAACGACTTCCGTGAAATTTCGTAGAATCGTATTCGAACCCTCAATCATGATTTGTGGCTCAGGGAGTCTCCATCGAGCGCGAGAGGAGATGTCCTGTGGAATGTTCTCACGTGCTCGCTTGAGAAGGGATTCATAGTCAAAGTCGCTCATGGTTCCTCCTGACACCCCTTTCTCTTCAAGGCTTTGGGTCAAAAATGGGCAAAGGCTTCATGGAGGGTGGCCTTCTGGAAGGAGTTGATTACAATGGTCTCAAGTATTGAAGAGTTGAAAACAATCGCTACAAACCTTCGAAAGGATGGTCTAAATTCACAACAAATTGCGGATGAACTCTCCCTCTCTCAAGATACAATCGCATGGCTCCTCACCGGTACAAATACTGAGCGACGTCCAACTGATGTTCAAATCGGTTGGCGTACAATCGGAGTTAGACCTGCTCGTATCACTGCTATTGGCAACATCATGGCCGATGTTGTCATAGAGGAATTCGATGAAGCTGAGATCGTAGTTGGAATATCAATTAATGGAATCGCATTTGCTCATGAAGTTGCGCAGGCACTTGATGTAGAAGTCGCAATACACAGAAATGTAGACGGAGAACCTGGAGCAGGTGCTTTGTCAAGTAAATATGGCCAAGTTGGAGGCGGTAAGAAGGTCGTCATTATCGACGATGTATTGTCGAGTGGCGTAACGATGAGCCAGACTATTTCTGCGATTAGAGCAGCTGGTGGAGAAGTGGTTCTAGCCCTTGTACTTGTCAATAAAACGGTTCGAAACGAGATCGATAACGTCCCTCTCCGTGGCTTGATACGCGCTGTTCCTGTTTGATTGGAGTTGAAAAAATGCATTGGTCCGATGTCGCAGCCAAGCGACTTGCAGAACGTGGTGAAAAGCACATCATCTCTACTGGAATTACACCAAGTGGAGAATTTCACATTGGACACTTACGTGAAATCCTAACAGGTGATATGCTTACTAAGGCTGCTCTAAAGGCGGGACTTGATGTCGAATTCGTTTTTATTGTCGATAGCGCAGATCCGTTACGAAAGGTCTACTCGTTCCTTGATGATGACTATGAAGCATATATTGGCCACCAATTGAAACAGATTCCACCACCGACGCCAGAAGGCAAACCTGACCATGAACGCTTTTCTAATGGAATTTCATATGCCGATCACTTTCTTGAACCATTTAAAGAGGCATTAGATCAAATTGATGTACGTCCAAGATTCATTGACAATTTTGAATCCTATGCTTCTGGTAAATTTTCGGAGATGGCTCGTATTGCTTGTAACAAAGCAACAGAAATTCGGGAAATCATCGAGCGTGTTTCTGGAAGAGAACTTTCCGAGGAGTGGTTTCCGTGGAATCCAATTGATTCGACAGGATCGATTGACGGAATAACAGTTACTGGTTGGAATGACCCCTATGTTGAATGGATCGATTCGAACGGTCAATCTGGCAGAAGTGACGTCACTAAAGGTGAAGGGAAACTTCCATGGCGCATTGATTGGCCAGCAAAATGGGCATGGATTGGCGTTACAATGGAACCATTTGGAAAGGACCATGGGGCGGCAGGCGGTTCGTATGACACTGGAAAAGAGATCATTGAACTATTTGGCAAACAAGCACCAGTCGACCTAACATATGAGTGGATTAGTCTACGAGGACAAGGAGCGATGTCTTCTTCATCAGGCAATACAATTGGGCCATTAGAAGCCCTTTCCCTCGTCCCTCCTGAAATTCTGCGATATCTCATAGCATCCACTAAACCGAACAAAGCAATTGAATTTGATACGGGAATGGGCCTTGTCACACTCGCTGATGAATTTGAACGTACTGCTTCAAGAGATTTTGCTATAGAACTAGATAATGAAGACTTGAGTAGACGGAAAAGAGTTGCTGTAGAAGATGCTCAAATCGCTGTAGAACTCTCAAGTATTTCTGCTTCAAATGAGGCATCACAAGTTACATTCAGGCATTTAGCACTTCTAGCTCAAACAAAATCCAATGACGGTGATGTATGGGCATCAATTGGAATTCAAGACCAGGTATCTCCATCCATGATAGATCGATTACACAGGATGCGTACATGGATCGCATCAAGGCATTTTCCCGAAGAGTTACGCATTACCATCCTAGAACATCCAAATTCCGAAGCATTGGCTCTATTCGGTGATGAAGAACGTACGATATTGCCACGCATCATCGAACTGTTCACGACATGTGAATGGACGAGCCCCGGAATTCAAGCAGCTATTTCTAACTCAGCAAAATCCATCGAATTGTCTCCTCGTGTGGCCTACCGTACATTGTACCTCACCATTATGGGAGTTGAAAAGGGGCCACGTCTGCCTGCAATCCTTTCTGAGTTGAATCGGGAGACGATTCTTTCTTTACTCAAACAGTGCCTTTGAGAAAACGCTCAAAGAACCACTTATTTTGAAACGTTCGACCCTAAGAATTCAAAAGAGGTCGTACTCTCCTGTTGAACATGGCAGGGGTCTATTGTCCGACATGCGAGGTCGGTGTAGAGGCTGCTGCAAAGTTTTGCTTATCATGTGGTCATGACCTTATAGCCCAAGGTCCGATCACTTCTACTGGGCATGATTTGAACCAACTTAAGGAGGTCATTAGGCACCGTCAGGACCTTTCAATGGCTGAAAAATTTGATATGATCGCTCGAGTTGAGGAAGGAGCAAATCCAATCACTATGGGAATTGCTGCTGCTGCTGATGATGGAGCAAATATTGACATCGGGCAAGCATTTGAGGGAAGCGAAAATGAACTAGTGTCCAAGAAAGACCACGACTGGGGACAATCTCCAGCAGCTAACGCTGCTGTACGAGCGGTTGTCAAGGGTACTAGTGGCTGGGATATGATTCAAGCAGGTACCTTAGACATGTCTGAAGGACTATTCCGCGGTGCTATGACACATGGTATGGATGCATCTACACACATTCACGATGTTGCAAGTGGAGAACATGAGGGAATTGATCCTGAAGCAATGCGAGCAATTCCAGTCCTAAAACCACCAAAGCGTAGTTTCTGCCCAAAGTGTGGGTCGGATATCCACGCCAATACAATGCTCCAATGGCGTAAGTGGAGAGAATCATCCTCAGATGTTGTTTCAATGCAAATGGAAGCAGCGATGGAAACTTCTCTTATCGAAGTTGCAAGCCATTACGTGAATGTGATTCAAGCGCTTAAAGATGAAAGAGATGATGCTGTGGCTAGGGCTGCAAAATCAACAGCAGACACAAACGTTGAGTCTCTTCGAGAGAAAATTGAAGCGGAAGTTCGAGCTGAACTTGAAACAGAAGAACCTGTGTCTAAGAAAGCAAAGTCGGATGAGGGCAAAAAAGCAGAAACTGCTAAGAAGGCAGCCCCTGCAAAGAAGACTCCTAAAAAGAATAAACCAAAATCGGGTGGAATGTTCGGATCCAAGAGACCAAAGAAGACCTATGAAGGCGAACCTGGCGGTAAAGCAGATTGGTTCCTCTCTGACGCATTGGACACAGTCTATGACCCACATGGTACTGGAAAAGCAGTGAAAGGCGCAACAATTCTAGCACGATCCGCAGATGGAAATGTTCGAGTTCGCGATGTTGTTCGTGCGTATGCATTACAAGGTAATGATGGAATTAGTGAACTCGCTTGGACAAGTCCTCTAACACAATATATCATCGAAGCATTCGATGCATGTTGAATTCAAATCACGAATATACCGTAACCAAAGGAAGAGGTCCGGTTGACATTTGATTCAGAATATGAACCATTTTTCAGACCTCCTGGCTGGATTGTTGGACCAATATGGGCTGTATTATACACGATGCTTGCGTTCAGCATATATTACACCATTATGAATCGAGACAAATTGGAACGATACAATTCTATTGTGTTCTTATTCTTGATTCAACTTATCTTGAATGTACTTTGGCCAAGTGTATTCAACTCGGCAGAATATCTTATCTCGTTAGTTATGCTTATTCTTATAATCGCTTTTTCATTGCTGTATGCAAATTTAACATTCAAACCGTTACCAACTGCCTCTAAACTCGTATGGCCTTACATCGCTTGGGTTACTTTTGCTGCATTAATCAACGCAGCCTACTATCTAGAGTTTAGATGACTCCAACACCAATCTCGCAGGGTGTGTCTTAAAGTATGATTGAAAAAAACATATTTTATGAACTATGAAAGCCTAACAATTATTCAATTGAAAACGATGTGTAGGGAGCGAGGGCTTCGAGTTAGTGGAACCAAAAATGAAGTGATCATACGACTTATGGAGCATGATGAAGGTTCTGTACCGCGAAATCAACAATCGCTTCAACCCCAATATCAACAACAATACATGCAAGCACCTCAACAAATTATTCACATTACCAAGACAAACGGTACTGAAGCTTTTGCCCAAACAATCGGGACGTTCATTGTCATTTACGGAGTATTTAGAATTGGAATGGCTATGTTCTTTTCAGCCTTTGATGAAGAAGTCTTTCTTTTTGAATCGATGCTCGCTTGGGCAATAGGATTCTTCTATATCATTGGTGGTGTGTTTACGATTCTTGGATATCGCAATGGGTTATTCCTGACATTGGGTGTACTCTTGGTCTCGGGGAGCCTTTCGATAATGTATCATGATGAATGGAGCCCCCTATCAGTTGGTCTCGATGGGACGCTTCCTATCGAATGGTCAATTATGTGCTCTTTTTCCTGCTCAATATTTGTCGCTTTGCCACTTGCTGCCGGATTTAATGATCTAAAGCCGGGGTGGCCCTTTGATGGGCCATCAGGTCACGAGTTAAATCGAAACACAAGTCAATCAGTTGCACAACACAGGGCTTCTCAGAGACCCTCACCTTCCCAAAGCGACAATAAAACTCTTCTCGAATGCCCTTATTGTTCAGCACGTTTCAATGTTAAAAAGGGTACTTCAGGAACTGCAACATGTCCTTCTTGCAAAAAGAAAGTGTCTGTATGAAGTGGTTGATTCTTCTCAAAGAGATTCAATGACAAGTGCAATACCTTGTCCACCGCCAATACAGGCAGTAGCAATTCCGTATTTGCCGCCAGAGCGCTTCAATTGATGAGCAAGGGTCAGAGTCAGACGAGTTCCTGTTGCAGCTAGAGGGTGACCTAGTCCAACAGCTCCACCGTT
>QXYA01000123.1 GCA_009887135.1 Candidatus Poseidoniales archaeon | reverse complement strand
GGACTTGTCTTGCGTAATGCTTTGGAAGAAAACGAATCGAAATACAAATCGCTAATGAGATTCTCACATGAGGAAGAGTAGTTCCATCATTTCATCAACTCTGCGTTATTGAGAGAGTTGAATATTCGACTACTCTTAACAAAACTCTGTTTAATTCGAGACTATATATGGAAACATTATATGCTAACTACAGCATACTTGCTCACATGGAAATAAAGGAAATATTAGACCCAAAGAAGCTTTTAATCACAATTGGAACACTGGTCATTGATCTTGAAGAATCACAGGAGGCCTGAATATGAGTGATAGAAATCTAATTCCTTACTTCTTAGTGTTAGGTCCTCTTCTCCTTGTTGGGGCGTATGCGAACTGGCCTGCAGCAGATGCAATCGGTGAACGTGGAGCAAAATCTCTTATCGATAATGCAGATACGTTGATGCCACTACTCATTGCTGCAACCCTTGGAACAATTCTGGTTCTTAGTGGCGTATACTTGCTGATCTCTGGTATGATGGAAAATGCATCAGGAATGAATAAGCAATTATTGAGTATTGCAAGTGTTCTCATCATACTTACGATGACTTTCTTCATTGTTGGAATGGGCAGTAACGTTTCTGTCATAAATGCTGAGGATTACAAAGTCGATCTAGAGGATGAATCAAACACATTTGCGAGTGATGCCGATAGATTGGCATCGCAAAATGCTGCCTTTGAGACAGGAAACACTGTGTGGTCAATGTCAACTGTTACTTGGGGCCTTTCTCTCATCTTAATTGGACTCGTATCCTTCATGATGAATCGTCCAGAGTCTCCAATGGAGTACGTCTTGCCTGCATTAATGCCGGTTGGGACGCTCTTCCTTAGCCTTCCGATCATAAACAATCCAGAACTCTTTTCGATGGTTTTCCCAGTTGTCTTATTGGTTCACCTCATCATAGGTGGTCTCATGCTAGGTGGCAAGATTTCAGTTCCTGGCGCAGTTGAAGAGGGTGCTTGAAATGGATCAATTAAAGAAAATCCTCAATCCAAAAATTTGGCTCATCCTCACTGCTCTAATCCATGCAGTGGTCGGGATTATTTTAGAGACAGATTGGAGTGATGATCCTCAAGTCTTAATTGGTGGTTTCATGTTACTTACATCTGTAACAATGTTGTACATTGCTTTCTTTATGCATGGACAGGAGCAAGCAAGATTGACAACGGTAATCGCAGGTCCTGCTTGGGTTTGGTTCGTCGTTAGCTGTGCAATGGGTCTCACTTGGCAAATCGGATCTGGAGATTCAATGGAGATGACCTTTGCAGAAAACATCCCTCCTTTGATTATCTGGGGATTAACTGCTCTTAGTGGTGTTCTGCACGGTAATTTTCAAGACATGATGTCAGGATCTGATGCGGTTGCAGAGGCTTCTGAATAAGCGATCAGATCCAAACATCGTTTGATGCTGTAAGTTCGCTTTCAGCCTCTCCTGTGTTAACGACGCCAGATGGTTCAATGAGCATCACTTTGCACTCTTCGTGAGCGTATGGTCGATGTTTCACACCTTTTGGTACAACATATATTTCTCCTTGTGAGAGTTCCATAGTTTCTGATTCAAATTCGATGAACATTGTTCCTTCGATAACAAGGAAGAATTCATCAGTATCACCATGATCATGCCAAACGAAGTCTCCCTTCAACTTGACAATTTTAATCTGATAATTGTTGAGTTCTGAGATGATTTTCGGTGTCCAATGTTCCGAAAAGAGAGAAAATTTTTCTGAGAGATTTACTTTATTCATTTCCTTCCACTAGTCGTCTCCAACAGGAATGTACTGATTGGTTTTTCCCGTAATTGCGATGTATGGGTATATATCTCACTATGAATACCCGTTAATATGGGTCGAAGGAGATTGATAGTTTCCTTGATGTTCCTTTTCTTGGTTTCATCATGGACACCAGCAGTTGAAGATTCCCTTCAAGACCTCCCTCATATCCAAGAGACGTTCTCGAATGATGTGAATGGTTCAGATGATTACACGGTTGTGTATCAGTTGGACATCCCTGATGAGGCTCAATACAACAACGATCCAGTTCCATATTCAGTAGATTCCAGTTCAAGCATTGATTTCACCTTCGATCGAGTTGCTTACTATCTTGAATTAGAAAAGCCAAATGAGGGGCGAACCTGGGTCTTTGTCTCTTTCCCAAGTATGACCATGCATGCTGATGAATTAGGAGTTCCGACTTTTAACTCTGGAATCGTCTATAATCAACTCTTAACAGATGTTGAAATCCAATCCAATCATCCGAATCTATCCTCACTTGGTGTAATTGATACTGGAGTCATCGAATTCTGGGGTACAAATTATGGAACTTCAAACGACTTAGGAGTTCCAAATGGAGACGGTTCGAGTTATGACTTTGCAGACGCACAGTACAGTTCCAATTCAGCAGGTTACGGGAGTATGCAAGTGCACGACTATGAATCGGGTCAAACGCTCTTTGCTTACAACGCGTGGGGTGGCTCAAATATCGACGATCTCGGAATAGGGAGTAATCCTGATCAAGAGGAAGACCCTGACTGGACCTTTGCTTCGAATGCTGCCGAATATACCCTGAAAAGTATGACTGTTCTCGTGCGCTCAGGTCCTACACCATCCGATTTGATGCTTACAATAGAAGGTCCTGACAATCATCAAATTGTTCAACGAGATGAATACAATATAGGTATTTTTCCAGTAAGCGGTTCAACAGAATATACGGTTGATCTTATTGAAGGTCGATACATCACGCTTGAAACTGACTTTGAATCTGAATGGGTATCTGTCGCTGTTCCACTAAGTTCGAATTTCTATGGTTCGATTGAGGTTCCAACGGGATGGCATCGTCTTGAATTCCGATTCATGAATGAGGGCAATCAGTTGGCCCTACACATCGTAAATCCAGTTGGTGTAGGGGAAGTATTCATCGTTGCAGGCCAATCCAACTCTGCAAACTCTGGTGATGCTCCACTTACGCCCACTGATTCAAGAGTAAGCACTTGGGGGCCGAGTGGCTGGCGTTTTGGATATGACCCACAACCTGCAGCAACAGACAATCGCGGCTCCCCGTGGCCAGTAGCTGGTGATTTACTCGCAAGTCGTTATGATGTACCTATTGGTTTCCTTTCTGTTGGTTATGGAGGTACACAGGTCGATCGATGGGTACCAAGTCAGAATGACCTCTTTCCTCGTATTACAGATGCCCTAGATGCGGTTGAACCGAATGGAGCAAGAGCCATTTTGTGGCACCAAGGAGAAAGCAATGCAGGTGGAACCGCTGCAGAAGATTACGCACGAATGCTTGGAGAAGTCGTCCTTGGTAGTCGGGAATATGCTGGCTACGAGATACCTTGGATTGTTGCTCGAGTGAGCTTTGTTCCGAATGGAGACCCTGTAAAGATGGGGTGGATTATTGAGGGTCAAAATGCAGTCATTGATGATGATCCTTTGACATTCCCAGGCCCTCCTACAGATGACCTGAATGGTACACAATGGCGCTATGATACAATCCACTTCAATGAAGCAGGATTGCGTGAACATGCCTCTCGTTGGGATTCAAGAATCGCAACAGCAATGACTGATTTGTTTCATCCAATTATTGATTCTGACGAAGATGGTGTAAACGATGATGAAGACCTTTGTCCAGATACGCCCGTTTCAGCAGAAGTGTACGTTGACGGCTGCAGTGAAGAGCAACGACGTCCTGGAAGTACGACTGATCTAGATCAAGACGGAATCATGGATGCGGATGATCTCTGCCAACAAACACCAATCGGAGAATCAGTCTATGCAGATGGCTGCAGTGATAGTCAACTTGATTCTGATGGAGATGGAGTCTCAGATGCGGATGATCTTTGCCCCTCATTCAATGATGCTATCGATCTCGATTTCGATTCAATACCAGACGGTTGTGACGACCTCATCGATCGAGATAATGATGGCGTTTCGGATATTGATGACATTTGCAACAATTTTGATGATACCATTGATGTTGATTTGGATGGTATTCCAGATGGCTGTGATGATTTAATTGATTCAGATAATGATGGAGTCTCAGATTCAACAGATATTTGCAACAACCATAACGATTCCATCGATATCGATTCAGATGGTGTCCCAGATGGCTGTGATATTCTCATCGATTCAGATGGTGATGGTATTGCTGATGATGTTGATATTTGTCCAAATTTTGATGATTCAATCGATGTTGATTTGGATTTGATACCAGATGGCTGCGATCCGTTAATTAAAACAGAAACAGAAAAAGAAAGCGAGGAAGAACAGAAACTAATGAGCACTGAGACAGTGAGGGCAGTTGGACTCATTTCTGTGCTCATTCTGATCTTACTCCTCCTGGTTGTTTTGATTCGAAAAGGCAAGCCACCAATCAATAATGAACACTCAAATTATGTTGATAAACAATACACCAAATTCTAAGAAAATAGATTCACAATCGGTCTATTGTGTGAGTTTCTTGTGGAAATGATGGACGCCTTTTTCATGAGTTGCTGAATATCTTCCTCGATGATACAGTTTGGATTGAAGTCCACGCATACATCCCTCGACAACGGTTTGATCTTGGAGTTCGACTTTATCGAGAAGAGCACCAGCTCCTTTGTTTAGGAGTTCAGGATTTCGAACATAACTCTTGAACAAAACTGTAGTTTTGTTCACACCTTTTGGAACAATCACGTTCATAGAAACACCCCATGGGTAGATGTTCATCATCATGTTCGGATAAATCCACCAATAGTAGGCTGCAATACGTTTTTCAGCATCGACAGAACCGTTAGGGATATCAAAACAAACATCTCCTTCATTGGCCATTCCAATCTGTAATATTGCATTCTCAAAGCACTCTGTTGAATATCCATCGTTTGCTAATGCATCGTTGAGTTCTGGATGAACAAATGGAATGTGAAAACCTTCCAAATAATTGTCAACATAGAGAATCCAGTTTGCATCAATATCCCATTGACGATCTCTTGAAGTATCGTGTTCAAGTTTCAAATCATTCAACCACCAATTCATTCTTCGCTCAATTGGCTCGAGAATCGTTTCTAATTTCAAAGAAGAATCAAGAGATGTAAATTCAAAGCCGAACCATTCTTTGAGTTTGAGAGATGGTAGATTATCGGAAGCAGAGGGGAAATTCTCTACATTCTCAAATCCTGGCATATGTTTCAATGTTCCATCACGGTCAAATGTTCTTCCATGATACGGGCATTGAATCGATTTCCCATTCTTCTTTTCTTGACACAAGAGCATCCCTCGATGTGTACATACATTCGAGAGAAGATGTTTTTCAGATTCATGATTCGTCCGAAGAAGCGGTTGCTTCAAGATAGATTCAAGATGTGGAATTGGAGTAAGATCGGACGTGAATTCACTCGAATGACCAACGAATTGTAGACTATCACTGAGTCTTTCCATCTGCTTTGAGAAATGCTGTTCATCGGTATAGAATTCGGAAGGCAGAGTCTCCGCTTTGCGGATATCAGCATCGATAAGCCCTTCCGACATCAGGCATTTGTATACACTCAATCGTTTGAGGCTTCGGGCTCATCAGACATGAAATTTTGATACAATTGCATAATCTTGTGACGATAGATGTAGCAGATGTATGCTGTTGAAAAGATGAACATCATCCACCACATGCCACCCAAACCTGATGATACATCTGGCATGCCTTCCCCTGAACTGTCCCCACTTGGAGCATTTGCCGCAATCAAGCCGTACAGGATTGTTCCAACAATAAGTGGAATTGTAGCAAGAAGCCATGAGACTTTGTCAATCATGTCTTCATTTTCAACAAGGAAACCAGATTCAAGTTTACCAAATCCTTGAGCGACTCCTAATCCGAGAATTGTTAGTATAGACAGTAAGGATAGCCACAGCATAAGCGAATTGATTGTTCCTGCAGTGGAAAAGGCATCACAATCGAAGGGTGTTGCTCCCATTCCACAAAGCATTCCATCATATTGCATAGTGCTTGAAGTTTCATCATTCCCGCTTGTCTGGACATATTCCATTTCTCCGAGGCCAAAGCCGTACTCCCATTTCATCTCTAATTCCTCTCCGTTAGGTTCTCCAGTCATCCAGTCGATACCCTGTTCTGTGTAACCATATGAATAACCGAACCATGATGTTGAATTGAGGCCGATTATAATGAAGATAAACATGAACAATGTAGACCCATAACGAATTGCGACGTGTCGATCAATCTCTACTGAACCAATTCCGTTCTTCATTACAGCCGATAGGAATGGTAAATCCTCCAATGAGTCGTTATCCTCAATTACTTTAGGGGTGGATGAAGCATCATTGTCAATCAATCTTGAAACTAAATCAGCCTTTTTCCCGCTTAAGGGTAAGCCTCTTTCTTGAAGAATAGTTTTGAGTTGGGCAACGGTTTTTGTAGAGTATTCCTCTTCTGACATGGCTTTCGTTTATTGTCATAATTTATCAATCATCTACCTGCAAAAAATACTCGATTACCCATCATCTATGAATAGGTGGAGTGAATAACCCCCTATATGGAACGAAGAAGACGAGACCTGTCCGTGACTTTGTATCGCGTCTTACTCTATCTCTCAAGGATGAGGGAAAGAGATGAGGAATCACGTAGGCTGATGAGGATTGAACGTGCCACTGGTATTGAACGTAAAGAACTGAAAATACATTTGGAGAAACTAGTCCAATCAGGCTACATATCGCATTATATGCTCGAGAAAAAAGGAAGGGGGGGTCATCCAATTATCATCTATAACATTCTTGAATCAGGTCGTAATTTACGGGGCGATATTGGACGATGGATCGACATGTGTATTCGTTTGGAATACTACCCTGATGACTTTTTTTATCTTCCAAGCGACGCTTGAACTTAGCGGGTAATTTAACCCTCTAAGAAAACCCTCCTTTGTTTATATCCATTTGGGCTATCCCAAAAATATGTCCGGAAAGAAAGCGGTTGACAAGGTTAGCAAAGGTCTCGGTTCCTTAATCGATGAATTTGCCTCTGCAGTCAAAGAAATGGTGAACGCAGGTGAAGAAACGGTTGTGCATCTAGCTGTTGGCTCGAGTAGAGTCATCAAAGCAGCTATTGATGCAACTGGTGAAGTCACGAAGATCACAGTTGAAACTGCTGGAAACGTCGTAGGAAGCGTAGCACAAAGCGTGAAGAACGTCGTTGGAACACCTGGACAAACAAAAAAAGAAGAGGAATGATATAATGATAGGAAGAATATTTGCAACAACAATTGTAGTAGGGATAGCGGGAATGATGGCAGGGGTAGCTCACAGTACCTTCCGTCACTATTACCGCAAGCATGCTGATTTTGAAGATTTGAAAACTGACACAGTGCAAGAAGTTGTTCTGGTAACCGAATTCACAGAGGAGGTGGATCAATGATTCCAGTAATCGTTGGTGGCTTAGCCATTGCAGCCTTTACTGTTGAGATAATGTCTGGAGCTGCTGCTGCTGGCGCAGGATATGGAATCGGAAGAAAATACGGTAGGAAAATCTGTGAAGCAGTGGATAACGTAGATCTGAACGTAAAGAAGATATTTAACAAGGAATAAGTCTGCGATTTGTTCATGTGTTATAGATGGATGGCCAACTGTGTCAGACCCTTTACAGATACCCACTTTCCCTCCCGGCGGACCTTGGGAATTATACGTTCTCGTATTGATATGGTTACCTTTTTTGTTTAGATTTCTTCTATTATCAAAACCTCTGTACAGGGTTATCAAGAAATTTGCACCCCACGGGGGTTGGGCCATCAAGCAACTCCGAGAATTGCCAATTAAGGGTTTGTCAGTACTTATTTTCAATGAATCATTCGCCTTTATTTTGCCTCCGTTAACTGTCGTTCTTTTTAGATTAAATTTCGATCCTATTGGGTGGGGTAATTGGAATGATGCGGGGTTCGTAGGTTCAATCTTGTTGTTAATTTTCTTCTCGATTTGGATTGTATTTGACATCCTTAGGATTTATCGAGTTAGAAGAATGCTCATTGCAATTGAACGATATGATGTAGACAAATTACGAAAGATTGCAGATGTCGGAATTAAGGCACGTAAATTCTTTAGAAGATTTTCACGTAAAGAAACGGCTGAAGGCGATGAGACCTCTGGAACGGATGCAGCTTCGAGAGTCGGAAAGCGAAGTCTAAGTCTTTGGGGGTTAAGGATTCTGAAGATGCGTAAATTAAACCCTGGTGGACTATTAGCTTCTGTTGCTGTTGGAGCAACAATCGAGGCTGCTCGAGCAGGTGCTGGAAAAGTTTCTGACATGATCGATGAAAAGATGCAGGAAGAATTTGACAAGATTGCCCGTGTTAATACGAAAACTATGCTCGGTTTACTCGTAAGGGACTTTGCAATGGGGCTCCTCCCTCTATTGGCATTGGGACTCTTACCAATCCTACTTTGATTGATGTGACTTTGCAATTGAATACTTCATAGTGTCAAAAGTGTTGCTAAGTATGGCTGACTGCAAGCAATATACATTCAACTACCCAATTCTTTTCCCCCTTTTCCAACAGCATACAAAACTATACTTTTTGGTCATGAGTAAATAGGTTACTTCAATTAGTAGAATTAAAACCAACGAACAATGCCAACAGGTACAGTAAAATGGTTTAACCAAACAAAAGGCTTCGGCTTTATCGAACAA
>QXYA01000122.1 GCA_009887135.1 Candidatus Poseidoniales archaeon | reverse complement strand
TTGGTGGACGCTTTGATGCGACACGCATCCTACCAGCTGACCTTTGCCTCCTCACATCGATTCAACTTGAACATCGAGATATCCTCGGAAACACATTGGCTGAAATCGCTGCTGAAAAAGCAGCCATTGCTCGACCAGGAAAACCATTGTTTGTTCAAGAGGTTCAAGATACTGAGGCTCGTTCTGCAATTGAATATGAAGCATATCATGCTGGACAAGAGCATCTTGGAGAGATTGCTTCACCAGCAAATCTAGAATGGATTACAATCGATTCTGATTCTTCGATGAAAGAAGAAGCATTAGCGTTGGTAAAAGTGACCTTGAACCAGCTCAATTACAAGATTGATTTGATAGAAGAATCGATGCATGCTCTCAACTGGCCTGGTCGAATGCAACATATCGAACCTATGTCTTGGGGTGGTTCTCTTTTCGTGGATGCTGCTCATAATCCGAGTGGATTGAAGCGAGTAATTCCGACTCTTTCTGAAATCTTATCTTCACGAAAGGAATGGACTTTGATCTTTGGTTGCACTCCTCAGGATGATTTGGAGGCATTTGCCCAGCCATTACTCGATCTCTGTAAGAAGCATCCTCCTTCTCATGTTCTGCTTACTGTACCTCAAACAGGACGTTATCCGGGCGTGTCTCTTTTCGAACTATCATATCTGGATTGGACTTGTTTACAGACAATAATCCATACATCATCACCACAGGAATTGAAGCCGATTCTTGAGGAAACCAAGCCTGACTTTACATTAGCAATCGGTTCACTATATCTCATTGGTGAATTGTTTGGGGTTCTGAATCTTTACGGGTCGGACCATCTCGAATTGTTCCCACCAAACACTGAAAGGTAGGATGGACGAGCCCTGTATGAGTCAACATGAGCAATAAGTGGGACCTTCGGTTTATTGAACTCGCACACCACATTAGTACTTGGAGTAAAGATCCTTCAACAAAAGTAGGTTGTGTTGTTGTAGGCTCGGACAGAGAAATCCGTTCTACAGGTTTCAATGGCTTCCCTAGAGGCATTGATGATTCGATTGAACGACTCGAAAATCGAGAAGAAAAATATCCCCTTATTTGTCATGCAGAAGAAAATGCGATTATGCATGCTGCACGAATTGGAGTTTCACTCAAGGATTGCACAGCCTATGTGACTTGGCCTCCATGTACCCGATGTGCTCGTTCATTGATTCAAGCAGGAATTATCGAAGTTGTTTATGCGGGTGGAGGCGAAATACCTGAGCGATGGGCTGAAGACTTCACTCGTTCAACTGGTATGATGAAAGAAGCTGGCCTTAAACTTCGTAACGTCAATCTGGAATAATCAACCCCAGAAACGTCGAGTTCTGGCGTATTCGATTTCTGCATGATGTATTGATTGCAGTAAACTATCCATGTTGTTACTATGTCCTTTACGAAGGATACGTTGAGCAGTCGCCTCTCCAACACCTCTTGCCATGAGGCATACAATGGCAGGAAATCCGTGTGTTTTGAGCAAAGAGGCGTTTCGAATCATACGATTACGATCGCTTTCCTCATCTGAAGCAACCCATCCTTCAAGCATCTTCTCAAGACCTTCTCGGGCACATACAAGCATTTGTCCTTTGCAAACAATGCAATTCCCAGGATCCTTTAGATCAGGATATCGTTCTACTCTGAATCGCCGTATTGCTTGACATTTCAAGCAACAAAGAACGGCTCGTTCATTCATCAATCGGAGACGTAATCGTGCTCGAACCGCTTCATTGTCCCAATTTGGAAGAAGAAGATCACGTTGACTTCTATCTGAAATACCGATTGGACCAGTTGGCGTAACGACAATATCGAGTAGTCCTGATTGTATTCCTTGTAACACATCCTTTGCCCCCTGAATGTCCATGCGTTCGAAGTAGAGTTTACTGAGAACTTCATCCACGACGATGGTTCCTCGATACTTACGAACCAATGCACCAAGGTTGATTTTACGTGGGTCAACACCATGACGCAAGATGCCAAACGTCTTCGCAACTTGGGCAAATCTCCAACGCACTTGACGAGAATTTGGAAGCGTAACTGCAAGGAGCCCTTCAATTCCATCGGCTGGAAGTTCATTGAGCCAATCAACAACATCATGAGGCTCTAGATCAGCACCTGAAAGGTGAATTCTTGTTGGTTCAACCATCAAACTACCCCAACGTCCTGTTTTGGTTGAAGCCATTGCAAGGAGAAGATGTCCAATGGTTTCATTGATCAATGTCCCTTGACAGATGTTGATGACAAGTGCTTCAGAACGGCGCTCGATGGTAATCGTTTGATCATCAGGTAATGCTTCAGTTGCATCGATGTGTCGAGTGATTGTATCGGCAAGAAGTCCGAGAGCTTCACCATCGAGTGGATAATCTGCCAATGGCCTTCCATCGTGAGCAAGAATACCTGCGGGGTCGATTCGATCCGATTCTCTGGGTTCAAGCAAATTGAAATCTTCTGCAATAAGTCGACGTAATCTGCCAATGTTACGTGCTACTGGCGCAGGGACTGGTGGAAGTTCACCAACCCATGTTGGTGCTTCCCCTTGCATTGAAACAGGAGCGACAAGAACTTCGCTTTGTTCTGGGTCAGCATCGACAATCGTCCATGTACGTCCAGCCATGACAAACTGACGAATACGTCCATCCTCTTCCTCTCCACTTCCATTGAGTTCAAGCACAAATGATTCGTCTACATTTCCAATGGTTCGACGGGTTACGACATCTCGTACACGGTAGGATTGTTTGTCCGGTATCATCGAAAGGTGGCTCTCCACCCACTTACGTGTACGGCCTGCAGAGGAAAACCATCCATTCTTGAAACGCTTCGGTATCGGTAATTTTCTAGATTTATACTCAGTTGGAATCTCTTCTTCTGGAACATCATATCGAGGTAATTCATCAGGCCAATCTTCTTGCTCAGGAACCAATCCTTTTGCTTCGAGGTAGAGGCTTTTAGGCCATCGATACCATGGGCGTTCGTTTACATCGATAGCATAGCGTAAGAGCCAACGGTCAGAAAGAACTGCAAGCATCGTCTCAGTATCTTTTCGCTCCCAGTCCTCGAATTGCTCAGCATTAGCAAATGTTTCATGGACTTCATCGATAGGTACAACCTTGAAACTATGAGCCATGAGCATGATTTGATTTGCAGCAATACTGTACGGCCGTTTCCTCCATTCAACATCCTCGATGTATCCCATGTGCGAGCGATGTGCAACTACAGTAGCTTCAGCCAGACCATCGGTTTCCCAAGCGAGAAGATGTCCGCGACCGATACCTCCAATTCTGTGATCTGCACGACCAACCCGCTGAAGCATCCGATCTACAGAACGTGGACTTTCTAATTGGACAATCTTTTGAATCGAACCAACATCAATTCCAAGTTCAAGACTTGAAGTACAAATAAGGGCATGAAGCGAACCATTTCGGATATTCTCTTCCATTTCCTGACGTGTTTCTGCTGCTAAACTTCCATGATGGACCCCTATGTTGAGTTGTGGAGCCATTGTTTGCAAACGCTGTGCCACCGTTTCTGCTGCATTCCGACTGTTCACGAAAACAAGACAAGGTGGATCTTTTCCAACAAGTTCAGCAAGAAGTCGAAACGTTGCATGTGCTCTTGGCGAGAGACGCATCTCAATGGCTCCAACTTCATCTTCAGGCAGCGAAGGTGCAGTTTCGACAGAGAGGACAGTAGACCGTTCAGCAGGGGCATTGATCGGTACACATGCATCTGAAGCCATCCATTCAGCAACTTGCTTTGGATTACCAACAGTCGCAGAAAGACCGATTCGTTGAAGGCGTTGTCCGCTCAAGGCTTCCAGCCGCTCAAGACCGAGACGCAATTGCCATCCGCGTTCACTTCCTGCTAGATCGTGTACTTCGTCAATAATGACCGCTTTAACGGTACTAAGCAAGCCTCGTAGTCGATGACCAGTGAACATCAATTGAAAGGTTTCAGGAGTTGTAACCAAGAGATGAGGGGGCTTCCTAACCTGTCGTGCTCGTTCACTTGTGGAGGTATCACCATGACGAAGTCCAAATCGCAACTCCAATACTTCGCTTAATTCAGCAAGACGACGGTCAACGTCTCGATTGAGTGCTCGCAGAGGCGTGATGTAGAGGATTGCGAGCGGATCCCATTCTTCGACTTTGCATCGATGAAGCAGTGGCAATACTGCTGCAAGTGTTTTTCCAGAACCCGTTGGTGCAATGAGAAGTCTGTTCTTGCCGTCAGAAAGATCTGGCAGAGCAGCCTCTTGAATAGGTGTAGGATTCCAACCTCGTTCTGCAATGAACGATTGCAGTTGTGGGTGTAAATGGGAAAATACATTTGACATACTCTCCCCCTCCCCGTAGAGAATGGTGATTGGGCTTCCTTCTTGAGGATTTGTAGTTGATTAGAGAACGTCAGTCTTCGTCATCGTCGTACTCATCGTCATCGTCGTACGCATCATCGTCATCGTCATCTTCCCAGTCTTCGTCATCTTCTGCGAATGCACCGTCCCCTAAATCGACAGCAGTTCGAGATGCGACTGTTGCAACGACAATCAGAATCAAGATAGTCGACATACCGAAAATCCAGGCAAGAGGTTGCTCACGCGGTGAGTCGAGCCAGCCCAGATATTCTCCGTATGCAATGTTGATGTCATGTTCTGCAGTGTTGTCGTTATCGTTTACTTCAACCAAGATGTTTCCATAATCGACTTCAACTCGTACACGGTCCACATCTTCAACTTCCCAGTCAACAGTGATTGGAATTGATTCCCCTTCACCGATTCCGATGATGGTCTTGACATCGAATGGTGTTGTATCATCACCTGCAAAGAATGCAACCTTGAATTGAGAATCTGTGGCACCACCGTTGTTGACAACTGTACCTGTAATCTCAACTGAAGTACCAGGAGAAACGTGATCATCAGACACTTCAATCGACTTAACTCTCAATTCAGGACCAACAGCTCCGAGTCGAACCCACTGGCGCTCAAAGTCTGTATCATCAAAGGCAAGTTCAGGAATTGGGCTTGCTTCAGAGTTGGATACGAGTGGGAACTGATTCCCAGCAGCATCCCATCCAGTCATGTAAAACCCAACGAAATCGCCTGCTTGTGGAGTGATTGTACCACCTGCAGTAATGTCAACTTCTCCAGTCCAATAGACGACTTGATCGACTTGTTGCATTCCGAGCACAGCAGACCCTGCACCGATAGTAACGGTTCGTGTCTGGTCACGCATGACCCAATGGATCATTTGTTCAGACCCAGTCAAATCCGCATCTTCAGAACCTTGGAATTCCACATAGATGGAAGACAGGTCGTTTGTTGAAGAAACATCGATAACATTCAACGGAGACATTCTTCGAACAACACGAGGTGCTGCATCGTCAACAACAACACGTAAGGTTGTTGAAACCAATGTTCCAGTCATGTCTTCACCACGGCCAGGAATATTCGTAATTGAAATCAAACACGTACGAGTAGGTGAAGATTGCAATGTCTTTGCAGAATCGAGTGGTACTTCAATCAAGTATTCTCCATCTTCGGTAAGTGAGCCATCGCTCCACAACTTTTCACCATCAAAGACTTCAACCAAAATACCAACGTTTCGAGGTGCTGGTACATTGCTTCCTTCGTATACGACACGTCCGCTGAACGCTAATCTGTCGTCCTTACGAACACGGGTTCCGTCAGCAACTTGTCCTGTTCTTGGTTCACTTACGTCCTCAACAGTATAATCTGAAGGAGAGAGTGTGAAATCATTCTCAATTCTGAATGTGTGTTCTAAGATCAGAATCATGTCGTCTTCAGGGGAGCCTCGTTCTTTGAAAACAAGAGCTAAGTCACCCATTTCTTCATCAGGCCAATCCCACGCAAAGGTGAATTCAAAGGTTACAATAATCCAAGGAAGTCCTGATTCATTGGTTGTTTCATGCATCATACTGTTTTGACTGAGATGGATGTACTCACTTTCACTCCAGAAGGTATCGTTCAATCCAGAGTAAGAGATACGTTGTGCATCTCTGCTTGGGTTAGGTCCCTCGAAGTCAAAGACGAGTGAAATGTGTTCGAAATCGATCGCTGTGTTAGCATCAATAAATCCAACTGTAATCGATTGTTCAAGACCTGCATACACTGCTTCGTCATCGTTGTGCCCAACCCATTCAAGGCCGGTAAAGACAGCAGCGGAATCCTTTCGAGTTTGGAATGTTGCATCATCAAAGTTGAAGCCTGGTCCAGATTGAAGTTCGTAAATCACGCCTTCTGAATCAGATTGCGAGTAGTAGACTGGATTACCAGCTTGGTCTCCGCCTTCCCAGTAGTAGGACACTCGGCCCATGTTCGGGTTTCTGGAATGATCAATTGTTGTGATGAACCACTTAATGTTGTCTTCACTCATGTTTGTGACTTGCTTACTTGCGTATTCTCCATCATCAGCAATACCGTTTCTGTTGACGTCATGGTCTGCTTCAACCCAGTATTTGAGTGTCAGTTCCATTGGAACACCAACAGCGTCACGTACCAAGATTCTGACATCTTGTTGATTGACTCCTGCTTCGTATGAGCCATCTGTTGGATACAATTTAACACGCTCTGGAGGTGTTGCATCAACCTTGAACGTTCTTGACCAATCTGAGTTTGGTGCCATTACGTGTGTTGGATTTCGCTCATTATAGGTTTGAACTTCATACTTCAGTCCATCTGGAACGTCAATTTCAGGAGTGATGATGCTGATGAAGAAGGAACCGTTGTTGTTCGTTGTATCTCGAGCGGTTGATTCGACCCATCCGTTACGAGAGACGCGGACGTCAAAGGCACTGTCCAAAGGAGCATCTTCAGAATCCATGAACCACATAGCGCCTTGGAAGTAGAGTGTTTCTCCAGCTGAGACCCAAGCGTTGTCGGGGACATCATCTCGGACAAGGTCTCCTTCATTGTCTCGAACCTTCATCCATCCAAGTCCAAAGGTACGATTTACGACGAGACCTTCATCGCTGAATAGATCAAGAGGTGAGAACCCTGCTGAACCACTATCGTCAAGACAACCTGTCTTGAAACGAACACTGTTTTGATCTGGGAATTCACTTGTGATTCTAAACAACCAATGGATTTCAAGAATACTGTTATTCAGTGTAGAATAGGAGTTTCCATCCATGACCACGTACCCTTCTGGATCGTTTGGTGATGGGAAGATATCTCCATTCTGCCAGAACAGTGTCGGGTTTGCTGCCGATGAAGTCGTCAGCAATGTGAGCGTTGCCTCTCGAATAGCCGTTGCACTCTCACCAACGATGTGGCGAGTGATGACTTCGTAAGGTTC
>QXYA01000121.1:593-12026 GCA_009887135.1 Candidatus Poseidoniales archaeon | reverse complement strand
GTCCTCCACCCTTCTTTGGTCCAGGCGGTCCTCCACCTTTCTTTGGTCCAGGCGGTCCTCCACCTTTCTTTGGTCCAGGCGGTCCTCCACCCTTCTTTGGTCCAGGTGGTCCTCCACCTTTCTTTGGTCCGGGTGGTCCTCCACGAGATGGGCCAGGAGGCCCTCCTCGAGATGGCTTTTCTTCGAGTTCTTCCTCTTCTTCTTCAAAAATAGCTCCACAATGTGGGCATTTTGGATCAGATTCTTTGACGAGGCCATCGCAAACTTCGCAAGCAAACATTTCTTCTTCAGGTTCTTCACTTGCTCCGATTGTACTGACCTTTCCATCTTTCATGCAGGATAAGATGATTTGAACATCCATGTCAAATCCTTTCAGAGCTACTTCGGTTTGGATAGCGTGTTCAAATGCAGATTCTAAATCTTCAGGGGTATCAAGCACCCTGCCATCATCGACATAGGTTAGGTTTACGATTAGGGCACCATCAACAGTTTTTGCTTCTGGTGTTTCAACAGCAACACCTCGTTTTCGGGCAACTCGACGAGAAGCCACTTCACACATTCTTCTCAAAAGCGCCTCATTTGGAGCATCTGGTGAAGCCTGACCCATCGTTCCAGCAATTACTTCAGCAGCCGGAGTAATTCCTTGTGCATCTTTAAGATGTGAGGGGAGATCTGCTCCTAGATTAGCAAGAACGTTCGTTGCACTTGATTGATTCATATTGAGCCACTGACTTCTTCGTTCAGTTTTTACTGCACGTTCCGTCTCGGCTAATCGATTCACCATCGCATCTGTAGGCGAGGCCGCTGGATTGTTTGAAACTGTAGTCCCACCCAACTGTGGTTCAACGTTTGATGCTGGAAGTGCTCCGCTGCCCAATGTTGGTCCTTTTGGTAGTGTAGGAATATCACTTCTTTGTTGGCTTTGGGGTATTTGACCAGGTTGGTTTTGACCAAACGGTTGGGCTTGTGGGAATTGATTACTCATTTGGTTTGGAAATTGAGAAGGTTGTTGAGGTGGAATTTGGCCACCTGGAGGGAGGTTCGATTGTTGATTAATGCCTGATGCAATTTGTTGAAGAACATCGGCTGGAATCCCTTGAGGCATTCCCTGCTGTTGTGTATCTCTTTGTTGGCGAACAGCCTCTCCTGAGACGACTCCAAAACCACGGCCTCCGGTTACTTCACCTCCACCGAGACTTGTTGACCCAATGGCTGAGAAACTGCCCGCTCTCGACATTTCTTGACGTGAACCGCATTCTGGACAGAAGATACTGTCATCAGGAATCATTGCAGCGCAAGAACCACAGTCCATCTCCTCACCTATGCAGACGTACCTCCCCTTCAATCTAAAGTCTTCTGTATTATGGGCACGAAAATTTATCAGTGAGAACACCAATCTTCATGCGGAAGAGTAGATTGGGTCAGACAGGAGAGGAGTCGGTGTCAGTACTAATCAATGCTAAAATTGACAAACTTCTTGAGACAACATCACGTTCGTTTTATCCTACCTTGAAATATCTTCCAAAAAAGGTACGTGGCCAGATTGGAATGCTGTACCTTTTGGCGCGTCTTGCCGACACAATTGCTGATTCTAAGCACGGCGAGGTCAAAATTTTACTCGATCTTTTGGAGAAATACAACGATGTGGCTCAAGGACGTGAAACTATTTTACCGGATTTTACAGACCTTGCAGAGATTCAAACGAATCCACATGAGGCTGAACTTCTTCTAAATGCAGAAGATGTGATTGAAGGATTACAAGAATATGATGAAGGAGATCGCAAGCGTATTCTGGAATGCTTGGAAATAATTGTAGGTGGCCAAATGCTTGATTTGCAACGCTTTGGAACAGCTATGGAAGGTGGAAGCATTTTATCTCTCACCTCGGATGATGAATTGGATGACTATGCCTACAGAGTTGCAGGTTGCGTTGGTACGTTCTGGAGCAAGATGGCTCTTGCACATCTCATGACGTTGTCTCCAGAGAAAGAGAAAATTTTCCTTGAGAAAGGAATTCAATTCGGGAAGGCGCTTCAAATGATCAACATTCTTCGAGATATTCCTGAGGATTTACGTTTTGGAAGATGTTACATTCCGCGTGAAGCACTCGCAGAGCACGGATTGGCTCCAGAAGATCTCTTGGATGATTCAAATCTTGATACATTCCGCCCCCTATACAATGCATATTTGGATTTAACAAATGATCATCTTGAAGTTGCCACAGATTACATTCGAATGCTTCCAGACAAACAATTCCGTCTCAAAGCATCCTGTATGTTACCGGTGTTGATCGGCCAGCGTACGGTCACTCTCCTGAGAACTGGTAATATTCTTGATTCGGATGAACGAATTAAGGTTACAAGAGATGAGATGAAATCTTATGCAAGGAGATTATTACGCGCTCTAGTTATTCCAGGCGGAGTTCGTCGATTGCTTGAAAAGAATAAAGATAAATAAATATTATTCGCCTAAGCAGCGCTTGTAAGTAAAAGTTTACATCATTACTTTAAATTTATTAAACCCAAACTTTCGAGAGGAGGCCTCTTAAGGAAGTAGCGCGAGCAATAACTGGTTAGGATGCTGGAACGCCGGAAACCTTTGGACCTTCTCTTCCCGTTAAAGGGTGGTGCAGAGAGTTCTGTTTCAGCAAAGAAAAACCCAACTCCACTTGATCGCCTCAGAGCAGGTGTTATGTTAGCTAGAGATGCTGTTAAGGCGGTTAGCATGACTGCTATGGAGGCTCTTCGTGAAGGAGCACTCATGATTGGAATCATCGGAGATGAGAATGAACTTGTCGATCCTTTTGTAGATTTAGACGCACCGATATGGTCCGATAAACCTCCTGCTGAACTCCATCGTCTTGCTTACAAATATTGTGAGGAATTAACCAAGAGAGAAGCCGGAAACTTCTACCATTCCTTCAAGTATCTTCCAGACGAACAACGGCAAGCAATGTGTGCAGTCTATGCATTCTGCCGTCGTGCAGATGATATTGCTGATGGTGATTGGGCGGATCGTTTCCCTGGTGCAGAAGGCGAGTTAAGTCAAGAAGCAAAAGAATATCGAGAACAACTTGAGTCTTTGCAACAACGAACCACTATTCTTGATACTGAAGTTTATCTTAACAAGATCAATCAACTCTTTTTCTTCAGAAAGAAACTCTCCACATGTTATTCAGGCGTTTACAGTACGGACCCAGTTTTCCTTGCACTCAAGGATACTGTAGATCGCTACTCAATTCCTCGCAGTGTCTTTGATGATCTTATATCTGGTATGGAAGACGACCTCTACAGTAATCGCTATAGAACATTTGATGAACTCTATGTTTACTGTTACAGAGTTGCTTCAGTTGTTGGCTTAATGTGCATTGAAATCTACGGATATGATGACCCACGTGCCAGAAAGTTTGCAGAATCTTGGGGCATCTTCATGCAGTTGACAAACGTGTTGCGCGATGTTGGTGAAGATATTGAGAGAGATCGTGTTTATCTCCCTCTCGACGAACTTGAGCACAATGGAATTGGCGAACAAGATCTCTACGGAGGAAAAGTTGTTCTGAATTCTTCATGGGAGCCATACTGCCATCATTATGCTAAGCGAGCTCGAACCTATTTGGAAGAAGCACGCCAATTGTTACCGCTTCTTCCTCGAAGAACTCGTTACTCCCCTGCAGCAATGATTGCATTTTACGATAAAATCTTGAAGCAAATAGAGAAACAGCAAGGAGATGTATTCACTCGTAGAGTCGGTCTTTCCAAGGTACAGAAACTCTCTTTGGCTGCTGCGGTTTATCTTCGACACAGATTCCTCCCAAGGTTCCTTGACCCTGTTTGGGCAGGTCTTGCAAGAATTGGATTACTTCCAAACGTGTGAATTGTTTCAAACGTTTGAGTTCACTCAGACTGTTCGTGTAAATGCTTGAATTCCAGTGATATAGCGTCCAATAATGAGATTGTGGATGTCATGAGTTCCCTCATATGTCTTCACAGACTCAAGGTTTGCCATATGTCTCATAACTGGATATTCATCTAGAATGCCGTTGGCTCCGTGTATGTCTCTTGACACACGAGCAATTTCTAATGCGATGTCAACGTTATTCATCTTAGCAAGCGAGATTTGTTCGTTGAACCAAGTGCCATCGTCTTTCTTTCGTCCCAGGTGATAGGCGAGGAGCTGGCCTTTGGTAATCTCTCGCAGCATCCATGCAAGTTTGTTCTGCACTAATTGGTATGAGGCAATTGGATGATCGAATTGAATTCTACTCATCGAGTAGGTCTTGGCACTATGGAAGCACGCCATAGCAGCACCAAGAGCGCCCCATGAAATTCCGAAGCGAGCATTGTTGAGGCATGAAAATGGCCCTCTTAGGCCTTTGACATCTGGCAACATTCGATCTTTTGGTATTTTACAATCTTGGAAGACAAGTTCGGATGTGACCGAAGCCTTGAGGGAATGTTTACCCTTCATTTCTGGAGCGGAAAATCCTTCATCGTCCTTTTCGACAATGAATCCACGAATGACGCCGTCAAGTTTTGCCCAGACCACAGCCAAATCAGCAATAGTGCCGTTTGTAATCCACATCTTTGCTCCGTTGAGAAGGTAGTGATCTCCCATATCTTCTGCCTTGGTGACCATGTCTCCGGGGTTTGAGCCGTAATCTGGTTCAGTCAGTCCAAAACAACCAATGTACTCGCCACTCGCCATTTTAGGAAGATACTTGTTCTTCTGATCTTCGCTTCCGAAATCCCAGATTGGGTACATTGCGAGTGAACCTTGAACCGAAGCAAAAGAACGGAGTCCAGAGTCTCCTCTTTCAAGTTCTTGGCAAATAAGTCCGTATGCAACATAGGATAGTCCAGGGCAACCATATCCTTTCAATGGAGCTCCTAGAACGCCCATTTCTCCAAGCGCAACTCTCCACTCATCAGGAAAAATACCTTCAGCACATGCGTGTTCGATCTTAGGAATGACTTCTTCATCGACCCAATCACGAACCATGTCGCGAATCATAATTTCTTCTTCGGTAAGTAAGGACTCAATGTCGTAAAAGTCTAGGCCTTCGTATGGTTCCATGGTCTTCCCTAACAAGACGTGGTTGAAAGTAATTGATGAACCTTAGCACGAAATCCATGGAGATAAGAATGATTACTTTTTCTTATCAAAGCCGCGCAGTTGACGGTATTTCCGTTGTAAAAACTGAGAATTCATGTAAATCAAACCAATAATGACTCCAGGAACAGAAATCGCCACAGCAGTGAACACCAATGTTTCCATTATTCCCAAACTTGGTGTTGTTTCGTCAGGAGTTATTTGAACAATTTTCCCTGTGTTTGTGACCATCCATCCATCGTTTTCTCCCTTTTCCCACATAAACGTGATACTATCTCCTGCAACATTCGGATTGAATGCAGTTAACTCTTCTGAAGATGTGTGAAGGTAAATCTCATTCAATTTAGGTTGGTATCGAACTGATTCCATCGGGGCCATATGGACGAGTGTAGTTCCATCATAACCACGGCTTAGTTTGATGAAATCGCTATCTCCATTCTCCAGAAGGCGTGCTTCTGTTTTACCATCACCGTCAAGATCGCCAGTTGATTTCGACGCATCCTCGATATCGAGGCGTATTGAAAGATATTGTCTTCCACTGGCAAAACCAGTGCATGTATAGAGCGTAGATTTCGGACAATCAATAGCCATCCAGGCTTGATTGGAGGTTCCACTTATCCAAGTTAATTCTCTTGTTCTGTCGATGACACCTATTCCATCTTCGAGAGTTGCTACAACACAAATATTTTGTTCAAGATGGCAGGCTATGTCGGTAATGGACGAGTTCATACTGCTTTCTATTTCAGCGAGTCCTTCTCCTTGGTTGAAACTGTATATGTTACCATTTTTTGCTCCAAAGAAAGCAAGGTCACCTCCTGCTCTCCACTCAACACTTGTAAGTTCTATTCCGTTCACAATTGTGGCTCCGTTTAAGGATTCAATTGTTTGGTCAGAGTGGACGTATCGTAGGGCAGCCCCTAAATCACCTGCTATGAGTGCAGTTTCACCGTTCGGATGCCATGCAATGTCATTGAAAGAAGCGCTACGACCGCTGTCTACCGAAATGTCCTTTCCTCGATCTCCCGGTTCATTCCCAGAAAAGCCGTGAATAAACCCATCTGAACCCACCACGAGAACAGTGGTTCCATCTGGAGAAACATCACCGGCATTCAGTGCAAGATTCTGAGAACTAAGCGGTGTTAAATCAGTAAATTTGACTTCAGAAGCAGAAGCCAATGGTAGAAGGAGAACCCCAATCAGTACTATCGCCATCATCTTGCGCATAGTTGGCGCAGAGATTAACACAAAAAAACCCCCCGCATGAGGTGGCTTCTCTTTCGCGAGACTTATGAGGCACCTGTCGATGGGCCAACATGGAGCGATTCGCAGTTAAGCGTGGTTTAGAAAAGTCGATTGGTGGAAATGCTGGTCTTACAAAGTTAGCAGCACAACATTTCGATAATGTTCAAGCAAATTCTGAAGGTGAATTCGAAGCATCATTTGGTCTTCTTTCATCCATCAAAGGTTCCTATACCGATCAAGGCAAACTTATGGTGGACGTCGTCCAACTCAAGGGGTCTGAACTCGAATCGTTTTTATCTCAAGATGGTGGTCGTGAATCAGCATTAGCAAGTCGTAAGAAGTGGTCATCATTTCTTGATGAAGCAACTGGATACACTGCCAAACAACGCGGCGACAAGGCCAAGGAAGACGCAAAGAAATTTTCAAAGGCTAAATCTGGGATCAAGATGATTCGTAAATCGATCGAGATGAGCACAACTGTAACTCAAGAAACAATCGATCTAGCAGAATCAATGATTGCAGAAATCGAAAAGATGATTGATGCAGGAACTCCTCCATCAGAAGGTAAAGTGAAGAAACTCACAGACCTTGTATGAGGTGTGGACATGGACGTCGATACGCTCCTATCTCCCTTTGAGGATAGATATGAACGTATTAAGGAACTAAACGAAGAACAACGTAAGCGTCTTTGTTTGATGGTTACAGATGTCGAAGAATGCGTTGGCGTTCACCATCTTGTGGACTGTCTTGCTGACGAGACCTCGATGTCAGGGGATGGAGTGATTCGATGTTACGTTGGTTTTGAACCGAGTGGGAAAGCTCACATTGGATGGAAGGTTCTCTCGCTTCAACTAAAGCGTATGCTCGAAGCAAAGGCGAACGTGTTGATTTTCCTTGCAGATTGGCATGCATGGGTCAATGACAAATTCGGTGGCCGTATGGACGACATCCAGAAGACAGGCGTATACATGGAAGAAACCTTCCGCGCCCTTCTTGATTATCCAGAGGAAGGAGAGGGTCCTGGGCAACTTCGATTTGTTTGGGCGAGTAAGCTCATGGATTCTGGAGATTATTGGGCAAGAGTACTTCGATGTTCGAAGGGAGCAACTCTGCCAATGGTCCGAAAAACATTCACCATCATGGGTCGGGATGAAGCCTCATCAGATCATGATTTGTCTAAATTCTATTATCCTGCCATGCAGGCTGCAGATATTTTCGAACTTGAAATTGATGTCGCCCTTGGTGGAATGGACCAACGAAAAGCACACATGTTCATGAGAGACATGGCTTCAAAATGGAATTGGAAGAAGGCAACGTGTCTTCACACACCCATCCTTTCCTCATTAAAAGCATCAGGAGTTCGAATGGATTCCTTTGATCATAAGATGAGCAAATCTGATCCTAACGGGGCTCTTTTACTTCACGATACACTTCAACTCATTCAAAAGAAGATGAAGAAGGCTTACCTTGATCCTGCCGACGATCATTCACCAGTTTACGAACTAGCGGAACATGTTGTTATGCCTGAATTCGGGTCAATCACTGTCACTCCAAATCCTAAATTTGGAGAACCGAGTACTTGGGATGATCTTGAACAATTCAAGCAAGCAGTAAAGGATGGTACGCTCCATCCATTTGATGCGAAAATGGGTGTTGCAGAAGGCGTTGCAAACGGATTACTTTCAATTGCTCAGCACTTTGAAGAACATCCGGAATCTTACGAGACAATGCTAAGCATTACCTCCTGAGATAACCTCACAGACTCTCAATACTGAAAGCCTGAATCTGAAGAATACGTCGTGTATCTTTCATGAAGTTTCTATCCGGGACAGGATCTATCTGGACTACTCCATTGATTCTCACAGTGTCTCCAATATTGTAAGTATCTACATACTCGTCGTCTATGACGACCCAAATTGGTTGCCCGGATGAATCGTCAATGTCTGAAACCGACAAATATTGAATGTCCTTGTAAAAAGAACCCTCCGCTGTAAGTTTCATCGAAGATTTCAGGCGTTCGTAAACTCCGTACGGTATTTTACCTTCGAAGGTTTCCATTGCCTTATCGAAGCAATCTTGACAAGGTCCTTCAGGACGTTTCCTCTCACGAGCTATTTTCTGTTTGACGATATCTCTTGATTCACAGCGAACGCACACATAGAGCGCTTCTTGTAGATAGCCCAAACGAGGTCCTATGTCCTTAATTCTCACAACGGAACTGACAATTTTACCTCTGTTTCTCATTCGTAGGGAAGAGATACTCTTTGTACGCTCAGGTGGGAGGAAGAGGGGTCGAAGGATACATCGAATATCGCTTACTTCGTTTTCTGCGACCATTGTACGAAGAACTTCATTCGCGAGTTCAATCGTTTCCTCTGGTATTTCGTTGAAGTAAAGGCTTAGGACATCGTTGCGATCAATATCCCTGTAATCGACTTCAAAAGGGAAGATTGGTTGCTCAAGACAATCGGTTCCTTTCAGTGAAGTAAAATCCTCGCTGTGTTTGGATTCAAACAATTCTCTCCAAGCGTTGAGTGTGTCTGCTTGGGCGGGCGACGGTCCGGGAAATACTCGTTCATCTGTCATGGAAGTTGGCCTTAATGCAGACGGTTCCTAAAGATTCCTATGCTTTTGATTTCTCTTGATAAATTACAAACGGCGCAAAGCCAATCTTCATGAATCGAGCCTCATTCCGAGGAATGATACAGATGCCTACAATCGTTGTTTTAGTCAAGCAAGTCCCCGATACCAATGCTAAAATTGTGGTCCAAGGGGACCGCGTTGACTTGTCTTCCGTAAAAATGGTCATGAGTCCATATGATGAGTTCGCAATTGAAACTGCAATCCGCCACAAGGAAGCGACTGATGGTACTGTAACAGCCCTTACCGTTGGCGGACCAGGTTCCGAGAAGATTCTCAAGGACGCGAAAGCAATCGGCGTGGACAATATCGTACGGGTTTGGGATGAGTCTTGGTCTGATCTTGATTCGAATGCTCTTCAAAGCATTCTTTCAGAAACAATTCTAGGATTGGGCGCTACAGTCGTCTACTGCGGAAAATCCGCAGCCGATACTGGAGCCGGTTCTACGGGACCTGGCCTTGCAGAAAGACTCGGCTGGGGGAATGCCTCCAACGTTATCGGAGCAGAATACTCAGACTCTGTCGTCGTATCAATGCCAGTTGAATCAGGTGTTGCAAAAATCAATGTGGCTTTACCAGCAGTCATTTCGTGCGACAAAGGTGATTTCAAAGTCCGCAAGCCAAACGTCAAGGGAATCATGATGGCTAAGAAAGCAAAAGTGGAACTCATGAGCGCTACTGCTCCTACGTCTTCAATCAATATCGCTTCTCACTCGATGCCTCCTGCAAAACCTGCAGGAAAAACATTCGAAGGCGGGGCCAGCGCTTCGCAAGTTGCTCAACTTCTTCGTGACGAAGCAAATGTACTATGAGGTGAATAATATGACAAATATGATTGTAATAGCAGAATTATCAAAGGGAAACATCCATCCTTCAACCGCAGAACTCGTAACAGCAGCACATGCTTTTGGTGGAGAGCCAATACTTGTTGTTCCATGTACAGACGCATCAATTGCGGACTCGGTTCAATCACTTTCGGGGATTTCAAAGATCATCGCAGTAAAATCAGATGTCTTTGATGGAAACGACAGCAGTGGATGGGCAAGTGCCCTCGATAGTGCACTTCCCTCAGGAACGGTACTTTGCCTTGCTACAACACGAAGCAAAGACGTTGCAGCACGTCTTGCAGCACGACGAAATATTTCAGTAGTCCAGGATGTCATTCGAATAGATGGTGCAGACTTAACCTCTCCAATCTATTCCGGTAAGGCAAATCAAACAGTTTCTGTTTCTGGAGATGCAGTGATTACTGTACGAGCAAATGTATTCGATTCTGCAGGCAACGATGGGTCCTGTGATATCTCAGTCGTTGATGCATCAGGAGACGTCAAAACTGCTGTGCAAGAAATCATGCAACGAGCAAGTACTCGTCTGGATGTATCTGAAGCAAACATCGTTATTTCTGGAGGAAGAGGTATGGGTTCACCTGCAAATTTCGCTCATCTCGAAGCAGTCGCAGATACAATCGGAGCAGCTGTTGGAGCTTCAAGAGCCGCTGTTGACACATGGGATGAAATTCCTCATTCAATGCAAGTTGGCCAAACTGGTAAGACAGTAAATCCAAATCTCTACATTGCTGTTGGAATTTCAGGTGCCATTCAACATCTTGCAGGTATGCGTTCTTCGAAATACATCGTAGCGATCAACAAAGATGCTGACGCTGCAATTTTCCAACACGCAGATTATGGAATTGTAGCAACTTGGGAAGAAGCATTGCCAGTCTTCCAAGAAGCACTTTCAGCAATGCTTGGTTAAGCATATTTTCCAAACGTGAAGGTACCACCTTCACCTGCTGAGTCTCCAACGAATGGATTTGTCGTCTTCTCATGACCGATTGTGGTTAAAGGTCCATGCCCGGGGTGAACAATTGTTTCAGGATTCAATGGCCACAACTTTGTTCGAATACTGTTTGAAAGGACATTGAAATCACCTCCTGTGTTTTCTAAGTCAGTTCTCCCTACAGATCCTGCAAATAATGTGTCTCCGACAAACAAATGATCGGCTTCATCATCAATCATTAATCGAAGGCAACATCCTCCGAGTGTATGCCCTGGTGTATGGAGAATTTCAAATTCAATAGAGCCGAGTCTCAATACTTCATCGTCCTGAATCTCAACATCAGCAAGAGCAGGTTCGGGAAGATGTATTCCATATCGAACCGCTGCTGATTTCGCCAATGTTTGAAGGAAGGTATCATCTGGATGAAGATACCACTCAACATTGTAATGTTGTTTTAGTGTGGGTATATGCCCACTGTGATCAAAATGTGCATGCGTATTCAAGAGAGCAACGACATTACGTTGAATCACTTGTGTTTCTTCTTTGGAGTAGTTTGACCAATTGGGGCCGTTTCCTTCACAATTCTCTATCCAAGTAATGAGGCGTTGAGGTTCATCACCGCCATCGATAATCACAGTATCGCCTGTTTGTACATCGGTGACG
>QXYA01000121.1:0-583 GCA_009887135.1 Candidatus Poseidoniales archaeon | reverse complement strand
CATCGGTTACGACAGAGCATCTCATCTGAAGTGGCCCGACGAGAAAGTTCTCAATCAATGGAGATTGCACGCCCATGACAAGGCGAACAACTCCACCTTCATGAGTCTGAGGATAGAATTGTGATCTGAACATAATCCGTTGTTAAGACACCATCTGATGCTTCAACTCTCAGTTCAAATTGATGCGTACCGATTGGAAGTTTTACTTTCACCTTCTGAGAAGTAGCAATCTCCTTTCCAGTTGAATCAAGCCATGACCAACGGACAATATTACTTTGCGGGTCATTTGTATTCGATGCATCAAGAGTCAGTATAAGCGATGCTTCTCCCAGTTCAAGGACATAGGTTTGGTCGTCACCTGCGTGAGCTGATGGTGGAATGAATACTTCACTCGATTCATGAAGCATGCTCAATAAATCATCGGCTTCTTCATCATCAATGTCTTCGATTGAATGACTAATTTCATTCAATGCATCCGATAAAGCATCAAATGCAAATTCTTCAATTCGATCAGAATCTGTAAGCATTTCTCTTTCTCCTTCTGATAAAAGAGATTCAAAGTCATCTACGTTTCTATAGACAA
>QXYA01000120.1 GCA_009887135.1 Candidatus Poseidoniales archaeon | reverse complement strand
TCCACTTTCTCTTCTTCTTGGGAGTTTTCATTTTTTATTTTGATACCGAGTATTGCAATTGCGATCAAAGAAATTCCAGCAACGCTACCTGCAATGACAAGTTTAGATGATGATTTACTCTCGGTTTTATTGTCATCTTGTTCTTCAACGGGTTGCTCATCATGAATATCTTCTTCTATGAACACTGAGCCATTAGTAGTTTCAGTTAATGTATCATTAACGTATTTCAAGAAAGTTAGATTCCAAATACCTGCGGAATTATACTGATTGAATGTGTGATCAAACCTGTTTTTACAATCATCATTAACCTGTGTACCATTCTCATGCAATTCGCACTCATAGTTCAAAACTGGTGATCTCATAACAGCTCCACCTTTTTCCAATTCAATTATCAGAGTTGTATTTTCAGTTGAATCCTTCATCCAAAACCAAGCAGTATCTCCTTCTTTGAGGGATCCGTTTGGAATGTCTGTAGGCTGAGCGCCCTCTGAATTTACTACAACAGTGTAAACGGATAAATCATGTCCAAGTACTGGCGAAGCAAGCAAAATGATTGCAAGAGCAGCAAATAAGGTGCGCACGATTTCGCTAAACGACCATAGAATAAATACAATACGGAGAGGGGTTTCCACGAATCATGGACCCAAAGTTGGTTGCGATAGGCATCTTCGCCATTTTGTTTACCTCATCTCTAATCGTCGTAATTATTGGGGAAGAGGAAGTATCTTCTAAATCAACAGAACAGGAAAATTACTTTCAGGCAGGAGACCCTCTTTTCCAAGGAGAAGGTCATGATCACATGAATGCAAGCCACCACGTAGCAGGCACAGATAACATTGAGCAGTTGGCCTTTAACTCTCTAACTTCTCCTGGTAATGCAGAGGTTTCTGTTGCTCGATCTCCAGACGGGCGAGTCTACACTTATCAAGCGGGTTGGAATGATATGCATATTGTAGACGTAACGAATTCTTCAGATCCTCAGGTGATGGGAGTTTACAATGACCCTAATACACAAGTCCTTGATGTAAAGTACTTGGAATATAATGGCAATGAGTATGTTATTTTACAAAACCAATTAATCGATTCTGGATATGCAGACCCTAGTGTAGGAGATTGGTCTGACCCGATTCAGGTATCTGTTACTTTGATCGATGTGACAGATAAAATGAATCCAGTATATGTCGATTCATGGTATGATGCAGATCACCCAAGTGGGCCGCATAATCTCTATCCTCACATGATTGATAATGAGTGGTACATATTCGTAGCAAACCCGGATTATGAACAATGTAATTCCGCAATTGGAGAAGCCTGTGGCGGAGTAACCATTGCTCATCTTAACCTCCAAGGTAGCGCATCTCGTACTCTACAAGGAATTCCTGCTTCGGGGCAAGGTCACACAATAATCAAAGTCGGGGAATATGAAGTGGCATGGGAGACCACTCGTGGCGGATGGATATACATCCACGATATGACTGTACAAACCTGGCCTGGAGAAGATCAAAACGATCCTCGTTTTGGTAGGACATTCGTTTACGGCTCATATTGGGAAGCTGGCTTGAGAATAGGTGATGTGAGCGATGTACCACACCCGACGAATTCACCTGAGGCGTATACGTTGATGGCTACAATCTGTAAAGCAGGTCAAGGTAATCCAGTGATGTGCCGTTGGCGAGCACCTGAAGTTGGGGCTTGGATGGACTTCCTGGACTTAGATGGGGATGGTCAACCAGATAGTGGAACTACTGGAAATGAAAACGGTGGGAGAGCTTCGTACATTCATTATGCAGAACCATTCCCTACTATGCTGGATGTATCTCATCTTGGCCTAGGGGACGAGCCGCGCCACTACGTTACGGCAGCTGTCGAATGCCTGGACCTGTTTGAAGGAACTGGCATCGTCTACTTCCTAGACACAACGAACTATTCTATAGAAAATGGGAACTTCAAATTTGAAATTACCATGGCTAGAGATTGGGAGATTCCGTATGCAGAAGACCATTGTTTCGGAGCGAATTGTGAACTTGACCCCAATGCGGATGAGTGGTTGTTGTTCAGCCCCCACAACTTTGACAGCGCTTACTTTGAAACTACCGAAGAGACTGATCAATCAAATGGTGGTAGTTGGGATGGTCGGCTGTACATATCTCATTATCACGCTGGACTTTGGGTTGTAGACGTTGAAACTCTCATCGCTCCCGAAGCCACAGATAGAGTGGACATTCATTTTGAAGCAACGGTTGGATACTTCCTGCCTTCTGGCGATCTAAATGGTGAACCATTGGATAGCGAATATTACGACTTTGGTTGGGTGCCCTTCCTTTGGGCTGTAGAGTTCCATGAAGGAATAATCTATGCTTCTTGTATCTCCACCGGACTATACATCCTTCAGCTGGATATTGATGAACCCTACATTGGAATGCCAGTATAGTCTGGAATCAGGACCTCGCTCAATGAGGTATAGTCGTTCGAGAAGAGTGACGTTACTGGAGTGAATTTGTCCTACTGTTAGAATAATCCAAAGAACATTTGAGCAGATTCAGAAGGAACAAGCAATGGAAATACATCCAATATTCATCAATTCATCCTAAGTTGACTGACTTCCTAGTCATGGCGTAAATCATCGCCACTGCCAAAAAGATTCCTGATAGAATTGTTCCACCCATACAAACGCCTGCAGCTGCCATACCCGATCCGAGTTGGCCTTCTGGAGAATTATCGTTTTCACTTACAATGAAGGTAATAATAATCGTAAGCAACAGCGAGATAAACGGTAAAACGGTTAAGAACATGCCCAGGTTTAAATTTGGTTTAACTTTAAATTTATATTTACATCTCGGGCATGTCAGTGTCCCTTGATAGTCTGATGGATATCTTAGTAATCCACTGCATGAGGGGCAAAAAGTTTCCTTCTTTCCAATAGATGTCTCCTCAATTATTTCTTTAGGATTCGATATGAAAATAGACGTCGTTTCTTCATCATCTATGGACAAAAAACCCTCTCGAAAATCTTCCAGACGAGAAATGAGTTCTGATTTATTACCTGATACAGTAAGATCTTGTTCTCTGAGAAGTTGCTTCAATTCAATAACTGTTAGTGAATTGAGGCCACTCATACCAACACTAATGCGAGCGAAAGAATAAGTTTTTTCCCGTCGCGAAATCCAATCAAATCCCTATTTCCAATCCAAATTTTTGTGTTTTTTTCATGTCTACGGCGATGCTTACGAAGGCAAAGGGGGCGTCGCCCCTAAGGGGGATTTAGTGCCAATTTATTAGATGAAGAAAACAACCAAAATAGGCCACTCAAGTGCCTTTTGAAGACAGTTCAGAGCCCATTGATGTCGGAATAAGGTCATATTGGCTCGCAGTCTCTTACTTTTCATCCTCGGAAAGGGCGGTTATATTGATATAGGGGAGG
>QXYA01000012.1 GCA_009887135.1 Candidatus Poseidoniales archaeon | reverse complement strand
ATGTAATCATTAACCATCATTCAAAGTCGATTGGTACAATTGTTGAGTGATGATATCATTGGTTTCTTCCATCGATGCTGCTACATCAGAACCAATTGTTCTCAATTCATTGTATGCTTCTTCAATATTCTTTACTTGTTTGAGGAATCGAAGAGGAGGCCAGCCACAATCGACGATTTCTGGATCAACAGTACTCTGCTCAATCCAAGCCGTACAACTTGAACCGTAACATAATGCTGAGAGGTGTTCCAAATCCACCCAAAACGTTCTCCGTTGGCAAACAGGGCAAATTTTTCCTTCAAGAGACGATAGAACAGTCATTCCATCTTCGCCTAAAACATCAACATCCCATGCTACAACACTTGCTTCAATAAGGCTCATCTGTTCGCTTTTCCCAAGGAATGTTTTGAGAACCTGCCATGCTATTTCTTCGGTGCTGAAACATCCCATGCCAATAGCTGTCCCATCTGCTTCAGTTGCACTGGGTACGTACACTCTTGAAGGAGATTCCATGATGCGACTAAGGAGGGCTTGTCTTTGAAGTCTCCCGTTGAATTCGCCTACTCCATGCGATTCCATGTGTATTCTATGAACGGAAGACCACCTGGATGTGGTAATGGAGCGTCTGGCTTCTCGATTCGAATAAAAATTGTTTCAACCTCAACATTTTTTTGAATAAATTCAGCGATGTTGATTGCCATCTTCTCGATAAGTCGAATTGGCTTTGATTCAAGAACAACAACGTCTACTGCTTTTTGCAACAATCCATAATCGACTGTGCTCGAAAGGGCTTCATCATGAACATCGTTGATCAGATCTACTCGAACGGATACAATAAATGGTTGAGTTTGTTGATGTTCATAGTCAAAGTATCCATGGACGCCATCTACTCTATATTCATCGAGTCCAACACGAATCGACATGAGTTTCACTCCTCTCGTTCATGAACCCAAATAAGATGGTAGCCAAATGTGGTTTTAATCGGTGGCGATACTGTTTTCAAAGGAGTCTGCCAAACTGCTTCTTCAAATTCTTGGACCATGTTTCCCTTGCGAAACCACCCCAGATCACCGCCACGCTGTGACGAAGGGCAAGAGGATTTCTTACGAGCAAGTTTCTCAAAATCTTTGAGTTTACCAATCTTTTCCGAAATCTGTAATGCTTCAGATTTAGAGGCCACAAGGATATGCGATGCATGAGCGCTTGGGTTAACCATAACGCTCCCACCCTGCTTTCCTTCTTGAATGCGACGCTTAGGATTCTACTGGCCAAGCAAGGTAGCGAAGATAGGTCCCATAAGCTATCACTGAAATTCCAAGAGACTCTTCATTAAAGCGAGACATGTCATCTTTGTAGGTATGGTATTCCCATGATCCCGACCCGTAACAGACCAATGCATTTCCTTCAACACCATCTGGTAAGTCGTAAACAAATGGGCCGTGGTCAGAATTGTATGGCATAGTCGCTTCTTTAGTAAGTGTTACAGAATATTTGGAAAACACACTCGATTGTTCTTCGTTCAATAGATCAATGATATCGCTTACATGATTGATGTCTTTCGCTGAGTTTGAAAAGAAGCGTAGGCTGTTTCCTCTGTTCGCCATGTCGATGTCAACGTGGTTCATGTCAAGATTGATGTAAAGTCGAAGGTTGCGTGCAAGTTCATTTCCGTTTGCACTAACATATGCTTTGCTCCCCCACAGCCCTTCTTCCTCTCCACCCCATGTGCAGAATCGGATGGTATATTCAGGTGTTCCACTTTCATTTGCGATGATTGCGATTTGTCTTGCCATTTCGAGTACACTGGCAGTTCCAGATGTATCATCGACTGCTCCAGGTCCATGGTAGACTGTATCATGGTGGGCACCTACGATAATCAAATCCTCACTTTTTCCATACAATGTTCCACATGGGACGCTGACGGAGAGGTCACCCGCGTTGTCTACGTCACTGAATAATCGAAGGACTGCACCTTGCTCAGCCAATTCAAGCATCTGCTTTCCGGTTTGGTTTGATACGGCTATGAACGGTATGTCTTCTGGAATTGAACCACTGTTACTACTCTTCATCTCATCGACGCGAATCGACTTGAAGATAGGGACACAATCGTCTGCTTCAACTTGGCCACAATTCGTCTGGTTGTTTATTCTGAATAATCCTGCCAAGGAATTTTCAGCTGCTTTGATGTACATGCCTGTGTTTCCATCGATGTTTCCTCCACCTCTGATGATTCCAACCTTGCCCGAGGCTGATGACCAGAGTGAATCATCGGTTCCGTCATCAAGATCGATAAGTTCCATATTCTGTCCGAATTGGATGTCAGCGGATCCTGAATACCCTTGCAACACAAAATCACTTCTGTGTTCGAAGGTTGTAATTTGTGCTCCAAAGCCAGAATTACATGAAGGGCCAGTTATGAAATCGAAAGCAGGTATACACATTGCTACTTCAGGTGCGCTGTTGATGGCGAACATTGGGACTGGATATGTGTTGAGTTGAGGTGAATAACCCATCTCAGTGAGGTTATCTAAAATCATCTCAGCAGCCGCAGCCTCTTCGGGACTACCAGACATTCGCCCCTCCCATTCAGGATGGCCTAGGGCGACAAGTTCTTCCGCATACCATCGTGCTTGACTCGCATCGAAATCAATTGGCTCGTACACCGGTTCGTCTTCGCCTAAGCCAATCAATGATGGATTGAACACAACGACGAGGAGTAAGGTTACGACGAAGAGAGATCCTGTAACTTGTGCAAGATTAAGTGGGCCAACCACCGTTCTTTTCCAAGCAGATGTCAGAATCACATCCTCCTTTGAGGTGAAATAAGGGTGCAACCGTTCAACGAGTTCGGCCTTTTTTCCAGATTTAGGCAGGCCTCTTGAAGCGAGTTCATCTTTGAGTTGATTGACCGTCATTGAATCAAGTGAATCTACGCCGCTCATGGTTGAAGACAACCAGTCGAATCTTTTGAAGGCGATGGATTCATGATTAGAATTCATCGATTTCTTCGCCAGTCCATCTCTTACCGATAGAGTGCTTTAGCCCAATTTGGTCAAGAATGCGTGCAACAACGAAATCAACCATGTCATCGATTGATTTCGGATGATTGTAAAATCCAGGTGATGCGGGGATTACAACAGTTCCCCATGCAGAGAGTTTAGCCATGTTTTCCAAATGTACAGTTGCATACGGTGCTTCACGTGGAACAATGATCAGGTTTCTTCGTTCTTTCATTGCAACAATTGCGGAACGTGTAATGAGATTATCGCCAATTCCAGCAGCGAGTTTGCCAAGTGTCGTTCCTGAGCAAGGACAGATTACAACCGCATCGATCGGTGCTGAGCCGGATGCAGATTTTGCTCCGATGTTGGCCTGTTCTTCGAGGAGTGCTCCAGTTCTTTCTGCAAGTTCCTCCGGTGTTGTATCGCATTCATGCTTGAGTGTAATGCGTCCAGAGTTGCTCACAACGAGTCGAATTGGAACGTTGAGTTCCTGTAACGCTTCAGCGAGTCGTACGCCATAGGCTGCTCCTGAAGCACCTGAGATTCCGAGAACGACTTCGCCCATGTTCCTAATTCCAGCCTTTCTCATATATGCACTTGTTTGTAACCCTTAGTAAATCAACGGCTCAAGCAAGCGTGATATGTAGAAAGAAGTGCTTGCTCAATATCGTGTCGAGATACCGAATGATTGAGTCGATGAAGTGATGTTGTTGTCGATTCTGAAAGACCACAACCTGCAAGGTTTTCCACCCGGCCCATTGGAGTGTTGTAATTGATGGTGAATCCATGTCGGCTAACCCATCGAAGGAATGATAATCCAATGCTGCAGATTTTCTTTTCTTCAACCCACACGCCTTGCATTCTCTCATCACGATACCCCTTAATGCCGAGTGTGGCCAATGATTCGATGACCCATGCCTCAAGTTTGTGTATTATTGCTGCTACTGAGTTTTCGTCATCTTTGTCCCAGTGTATGATTGGATATACCACCAGTTGTCCTGGTCCATGCCATGTCAAGCCACCTCCACGGTCGACGGCTTGTGTTGCATAATCTGCGGGAGGATGGATACCATCGTTTCGAGCACGTGGGCCAACGGTCACAATCTCTGGATGCTCGAGGATAAGGAGCGTATCCGGAATCTCGTCTTTGATTCGTTGCATTTGCAGTTTTGACATCATCTCGACAGCCTCGTTATATTCGATCACATCGAATCTTTGGATGTCAGTAGTATGCATAATCGAGCCTCAGAATTGACCTGATGAACCAAAGCCACCTTCGCCACGTTCTGTTGAAGTGAGTTGGTCATACTCAACTTCAGCGATGTGCACTCGCGGAACTGGTGCGAAGAGAAGTTGGGCAATTCGTTCACCCTTCTCAATATGAAATTCCTCGCCCGAGCCAATCCATGTTGCTAGAACTTTCAATTCTCCGCGGTAGTCTGCATCGA